>CABPWC010000008.1 GCA_902461025.1 uncultured Streptococcus sp. | reverse complement strand
ACATAGATGATTACTGACTATTTTACCATATTTTGGCTATTTTTGCAGATGAATGGTATCTAAATAAAAGGAAAATCCCCCTTTACCAAGAGGAAAAGAGGGATAAAATTCTTATTGATGAACAGCTTGTGCTGCTGTGATTAGAGTTAGTTTATAAACATCGTCAGAGTTACATCCGCGAGAAAGGTCATTTACAGGTTTGTTAAGTCCTTGCAATACAGGTCCAACTGCAGCAAATCCACCAAGACGTTCTGCCATCTTGTAACCAATGTTACCTGCTTCAATACCAGGGAAGATAAAGACATTAGCTTGTCCAGCTACATTACTTCCAGGTGCTTTAAGAGCTGCAGTTTCTGGAACAAAAGCAGCGTCAAATTGCAATTCGCCATCAATTTCAAGGTCTGGACGAAGCTCATGAGCGATTTTTGTTGCTTCGACAACCTTATCAACACTTTCACCAAAACCTGAACCTTTAGTTGAATAGCTAAGCATAGCAATTTTAGGTTCGATACCAAACATCTTAGCTGTGATAGCTGAGTTAATCGCGATTTCAGCTAGAGCATCAGCATCAGGGTTGATGTTGATAGCACAGTCACCAAACAAGTAACGTTCAGTGCCACGAACCATAAGGAAGGCACCTGATGTACGGCTAACATTTGGACGAGTCTTGATAATTTGAAGAGCTGGACGAACTGTTGAAGCTGTAGAGTGAATAGCTCCTGAAACCATACCATCAACCAAGCCCATATAAACTAACATAACACCAAAGTAGTTAACATCATTGATGAGTACTTCTCTCGCTTCTTCTTCTGTCATTTTTCCTTTACGACGTTCAACAAGTGAAGCAACCATATCTTCAAATTGTGGGTAATGTTCTGGATCGATGACTTCGTAACCTTCTGTAATTCCTTCGATTTCGAGATAGATTTTAATCTTGTCAGGGTTTCCTAGGAGAACTGGGATAACTTCTGTTTCTTTAACCAAACGCTTCGTTGCTTGTAGGATACGTGGTTCTTCACCTTCAGGTAGAACGATGCGTGCATTTTTACCAACTAGGTTGGCTTTCAAACTTTCAAAAACTTCCATGAGTTTTGACTCCTTTTAAGATAAATTATTATTTGATAACTGTGTAATAAGTGTGTCGAAATCATCCGGCAGTGGGCATTCTAGCTCTAACTGCTCTTCTAAGAAAGGATGATAGAACGATAAGTAATGGCAATGTAGAGCCTGGCGCTCGATGCCATGTTCTAAACTTCCCCCATAAAGATCATCTCCGAGCAACGGAAATCCAATATGCGAGAAATGAACCCGAATCTGGTGGGTTCTCCCGGTGTGGAGACGAATATCAACTAAGTGAATATTCCCATAAGATGCCACGATTTGATAGGACGTATGAGCATATTTCCCACCCTTTGCTACTCGTCGCGTGATGATAGAATCTTCATCTCGGGCTATTGGAGCGATGATTTCAGCCTGAGGTTCCAGATGACCATCTCCCTTGACTAATGCGTAATAACGCTTTTCAATAGCCTTTTTTTGCAACTGTTTGTCTAATCTGGCATGCGCATAGCCGTGTTTAGCAAAAAACATCAATCCAGAGGTATCTCTATCAAGCCGAGTCACAATATGAACCTGCTGATTCTCATAGTTTTGTTTTACATAGTAGCCCTTAATAAAGTTGGCAATGGTATTAGAATGATTGACACTAGGGATTGAAGCGACTCCAAAGGGTTTGTTGATAATCAAGAAATGATCATCTTCAAATAGAATATCTAGAGGATAATCAATTGCTTCCAGGGTCTCAAAACCTTCCTCTGGAGGAATATCAATGACGACCTCATCTCCGATATCTAAGAGATAGGTTGCATTCTGCGGATGCCCGTTGACTCGAATATCACCACCTCGAAACTTAATCTTGGCAAGTAACCCTTTAGAAACTTCATGTTTTTTCAGAAAGGTTTTGATCTTGACATGTTCGTCAGCAATAAACTGAAACCTCATTCGTCCACCTCACCAATAAAGGCATCTTTAACACGATTCCAAAAACTGGTGTGGCTTGGTGTGGCTACAAAATGAATCTTGTGGTGATCAATCTGATACTCTATTTTCTCAATATTTCGGAAAGAATAGATACTATTATCGATTGAGATTGTGTGATAGTCATTTCGAGTTGGTATCAATTCAATCTTGTCTTTTTTAGGAACAATAATTGATGAACCGAGTGTGCGGTAAATTCGGTTGTTCAAACTGGCAATTTCAGCTAATTGAAGGGCTTCTATGGTAGGATGAAGTACTGCTCCACCAAGTGATTTATTATAAGCTGTACTTCCAGTCGGCGTTGAAACTGTTAGGCCGTCACCACGGAAACGTTCAAAGGGAACATGGTTAATAATGACATCAGCAACCATAGTTCGATCCGCTCGACGAATGCTAGCTTCGTTTAGTGCTCGGAAAGACTTGACTTCACCGTTTTCAAGAAAGATTTTAACACTTAGGAGTGGATAAGAAACTTGAGCTCCATTATCCAACTGTAAATTTGTAACCAATTGGTCCAACTCAAAATCACGATAATCAGTATAAAAACCTAAATGTCCTGTATGAACCCCAACAAAACGAACCTTATCCAGTTGGTTTTCATACTTATGAAAAGCAGACAACAACATCCCATCTCCACCAATAGAGACAACGATATCTGGATTTTTATCATTTAGGATAAAATTATTCTTTTTTAATCGTTCTTTTAATTCGAATAGAACTTTCTGACTCTGAGGCTTACGGTTGGCAATTAGGTCAATTCGTTTACCTATATTCTTCATCGGTATCGTCACTGTTTCCTACCCCGTCATTTAATTTTCTGTGCAAAGGATCAAAGAGCGCTTGTGCTTCCTGAATATCAGCACGTATTTTACTCATTTCTTCATCTAGCTGATGTGAAATTCTGGCTGTAATTTCAAGTCGTTCCTTGATTTCCTCTGGGAAATCTCCTTGATATTTATAATTGAGAGAATGCTCGATTGTAGCCCAAAAGTTCATAGCCAAGGTACGAATTTGAATCTCAACTAGAATGGTTTTTGCACCGTAAATGGTATCAACCGTATACTCAATAATCACATGGTAAGAACGATAACCCGATGCCTTTCGATGAGTAATATAATCACGTTCTTGAACAACTCTCATATCCTGTCTTTTACGAAGGATAGAAACAACCTCGTTTACGTCGTCTACGAATTGAACCATGACACGTAAACCTGCAATATCTTGCAAATCTTGTTCAAGTGTGTCGTAGCCAATACCCCGACGTGCCATTTTTTCTTTGATACTTTCAATCGGTTTCACCCGACCTGTAACAAACTCAATGGGAGAATGGCGGTTTTGTTTTCTATATTGTTTTCGAATTCCTCGGAGTTTTATTTTTAGCTCTCCGACAGCTTGAATGTAAGGATCTAAAAATTCTTCCCATTCTGTAATCATATAACTCTTACGTCCAATTCTCTATGAAGTTTAATTTATCTAGTTTTTGATTTTCTCATGAAAATCATATACAATAAATACAATGCTTATTATACCATAAATCGCTTTCAAATATAAAGAAAAGGTTGAAAAAATGAAACATTTAGAAATTGAAATGAAAACACTTCTCAGTGAAGAAGAATATAACCGATTGCAAGCTCAATTTTTAGAAGTCACACCAATTACACAAAAAAATTACTACCTGGACACACCTGATTTTTATCTTCGCCAACATAAAATCGCTATGCGCATTCGTACCTTCGATACAAGCGCTGAATTGACCATTAAAATCCCTCAAGAGGTTGGAAATATGGAATACAACCAAGCGCTTACTCTTGAGGAAGCTAACGATTGTCTCGAAGAATGTAAACTCCCTCAGGGCATGATTATGGACGAACTAAAAAATCGAGGACTCTCACCAAATGGTTGGGTAGTTTTAGGTTGCCTAACTACTGTTCGTTACGAAAAAGAAACAGCTATTGGACTCATGGCGCTTGATCAAAGTCGTTACTTCGATATTGTAGATTATGAACTAGAGCTAGAAGTTGAGAATGGTGACCAAGGAAGTCTTGATTTTCAAGAGTTTTTACGAGCAAATGAAATCCAATATAAGAAAGCTCCTTCAAAATTAGTACGATTTATAGAAAATATGAAAAAATACTGAAATAATCTTCTTTTTTTGATAAAATAGAAGGGATAAAAAATAATTGAGTCTGCGAAAGAAAACACCTTCTTTTAAATTAGGTTTTTTCGCTGATTTCCATAGTTTATAGAGGACGGTTTATCAATGTCAGATACAAAAAATATGAAGCTTTTTTCACTTTCATCTAATCATGAAATTGCTCAAAAGATTGCAGATGCTGCAGGTGTTCCACTTGGGAAATTATCTTCTCGTCAATTCTCTGATGGTGAAATCCAAGTAAACATTGAAGAAAGTGTACGTGGATATGATGTTTACATTATTCAGTCTACTTCTTATCCCGTTAGCAATCATTTAATGGAGCTTTTAATCACAGTCGATGCTTGTGTTCGAGCTAGTGCAAATACAATAAATGTTGTCATGCCTTATTTTGGTTATGCACGTCAAGACCGTATTGCTTCCTCTCGTGAGCCTCTTACAGCTAAACTTGTTGCGAATATGTTGATAAAAGCTGGAGTTAGTCGTGTATTGACACTTGATCTTCACGCTGTTCAGGTTCAAGGTTTCTTTGATATTCCTGTTGACAACCTCTATACAATTCCTCTTTTTGCAAAACATTATTGCGATAAAGGTTTGACAGGTTCCGATGTGGTTGTTGTTAGCCCTAAGAATTCAGGTGTAAAACGTGCTCGTAGCCTTGCTGAGTACCTTGATGCACCGATTGCTATCATCGACTATGCTCAAGATGATTCTGAACGTAGCCAAGGATATATTATCGGTGAGGTTGAAGGTAAGAAAGCAATCTTGATTGATGATATTCTAAATACAGGTCGTACTTTCTCTGAAGCTGCTAAAATCTTAGAACGCGATGGTGCAACTGAAATCTATGCAGTTTCAAGTCACGGACTTTTCGTTGACAGCGCTGCAGAATTGCTTGATGCAGCTAATATCAAAGAAATCTTGGTTACAGATTCTGTTGTAACAGAAAGTAAAAAACCAAAAAATGTAAAATACATTACAGCAAGCGAATTAATTGGTGATGCCATGGTTCGTATTCATGAAAGAAAACCAGTTAGTCCACTATTTAAATTTAAATAGAAATTAGGTGAGTTTTTGATTTATTTGGATAATGCTGCTACAACACCCATGTCATCTGCAGCTATCTCAGCAATGACTCAAGTCATGCAAGAAACATATGGAAACCCTTCTAGTATTCATAGCCATGGGCGACAAGCAGGTAAATTATTACGTGAAGTCCGTCAAGAATTAGCAGGTTTACTAGGTACAAAGCCCCAACACATTTTCTTCACTTCTGGTGGTACAGAAAGTAATAATACAGCTATTATCGGCTACTGTCTTCGTCATCAAAATCGCGGAAAACACATTATTACTACTGCTATCGAGCATCACGCTGTGCTTGAACCAATTGAATATCTGGTGGAAAATTTTGGGTTTGAAGTGACTATTTTAAGACCCGACAATCAAGAAATCACTGCAGTTCAAGTGAAAAATGCACTGCGTGAAGATACTATTCTCGTTTCAACTATGTATGTTAATAATGAAACAGGTACTCTTTTACCAATCGCTGAAATTGGTCAGATTTTAAAAGGACATTCAGCAGCTTATCATGTAGATGCTGTTCAAGCTGTCGGAAAGCTAGAAATTCTTCCTGAAGAACTAGGAATAGATTTTCTCAGCGCTTCTGCTCATAAATTTCACGGTCCAAGGGGTATTGGTTTCCTATACGCTGCTTCTACAGATTTTGATTCTTACCTACATGGTGGAGATCAGGAACAGAAAAAAAGAGCCGGGACAGAAAATCTTCCTGCAATTATAGGGATGGTTGCAGCACTTAAGGACGATCTTGAATATTTAGAAAGCAACTTTGAAAAAGTTCAAAAGCTACAGAAAATGTTTCTAGCCGAAATGGACGGAGTGAACTATTATCTAAATCAAGGTAAAGAAAATCTGCCTTATGTCCTCAATATCGGATTCCCAGGTCAACGTAATGATCTGCTACTCCTTCGTCTGGATCTTGAAGGTATTTCGATTTCAACAGGATCCGCTTGTACAGCTGGTATTGTTCAGGTCAGTCATGTTCTTCAAGCCTGCTACGGAGAGGATTCTCCTCGCTTACATGAATCTGTTCGCGTCAGCATTTCACCTCAAAATACAGAACAAGAAATGATAACTCTCGCCAAAACTTTAAAAGAAATTATCGGAGGTTAACTCAATGGCATTTGAACAAACGATTAAACTAAAAAATTGTCGTTATGATTATACACTTAGCCCAACCGTAAAAAAGTTCACACTAAAAGATAACACTTTTTTTGAGACAAAGGTTGGTAACTATGAATTAACACGCCTTCTTGAAAAAGTTCCAAACAGTGGAGAAGGTTTTCAACTCAAGATTATCATCAACAAAGACTTGACAGGTGCAAAAATCAATATCACTGATAAATTTGGCTTACGTCTAGTTGATATCTTCAAATCAGAAGAAACTCATATTCACCAAGAAAAATTCTACTTCTTGATGGACAGTCTTGTGGAACGTGGTGTCTTTACTAAAAGCGAAAAATAGAAAGCAATTATGTATCAATTAAATTATAAAAATAGCTATCAAGTAGACCGTGTGCTAGAATACGAAGACTACGATGCTCTTATGTTGTCACTTTCAGGTTGCGTGACTCTTCCAGATACGACTCTTATCACTTCATTAACACATAATGGAGTTGAAATCTATCAGGGGCTTCTAGGAAATCTCTACCGCTTTCTAACAAGCTATCATGAAAATAACTAAACTAAGAATTTTTCTTAGTTTTTTTTCGTTATTGTTGCAATTTTCACAAGCTTTATATAAAATAGTAGATAGAAAGGTTGTGATTTTGTGAAAGAAAAACAGTCTGCTATTCCTAAAGCAACAGCAAAGAGACTTTCTCTCTATTACCGTATTTTTAAAAGATTTAATGCTGAAAAAATTGAAAGAGCTAATTCAAAACAAATCGCAGAAGCCATTGGTATTGATTCTGCAACAGTTCGTCGTGACTTCTCCTACTTTGGGGAACTTGGTCGACGTGGATTTGGCTATGATGTCAAAAAGCTCATGACTTTTTTTGCTGATCTTTTAAATGATAATTCTATTACCAATGTTATGCTTGTGGGTATTGGAAATATGGGACATGCCCTCCTCCACTACCGCTTTCATGAGCGTAATAAAATGAAAATCATCATGGCTTTTGACCTAGATGATCATCCTGAGGTTGGTACCAAGACACCCGACGGTGTTCCAATCTATGGAATCTCTCAAATAAAGGATAAAATTAAGGATAGTGATGTTAAAACTGCTATTCTTACTGTTCCTAGTGTTAAATCTCAAGAAGTTGCGGAACTTTTGGTTGATGCTGGTATCAAAGGTATCCTCAGTTTTTCTCCTGTTCACCTACATCTTCCTAAAGACGTAGTTGTTCAGTATGTCGATCTTACTAGCGAACTTCAAACCCTCCTCTATTTCATGCGAAAAGAGGATTAGAAAGCGAATTGATTTATGAAAAAACCAGTTATTGGGATTACAGGAAACGAAAAAGCCCATCCAGACGATGAGCTTATGATGAGTTATGCTGCCAAAGGCTTTGTTGAAGGAGTTAAGGAAGCTGGAGGTATCCCCATTATCCTACCAATTGGTGATGAAGAAATGGCCGGTTACTACATTAGTTTAATTGATAAACTTATTTTAACTGGTGGACAAAATGTTGACCCTAAATACTATGGTGAGCCAAAAGCTATTGATAGCGACGATTACCACCTTCAACGTGATATTTTTGAGTTAGCCCTCATTAAAGAAGCAATCAAGCAAAAGAAACCTATTTTTTCTGTCTGTCGTGGTACTCAGCTCTTTAACGTAGCCATGGGCGGGTCTCTTTATCAAGATATCGAGGATCATTGGCAAGATACTTCTGCTGAATACACCACTCAGCGGCTTGTCACCGAACCAGATACTATTCTAAGAGAAATCTATGGAGAAATCTCTCATATCAATTCTTTCCACCATCAGAGCATCAAAGATTTAGCTCCTAATCTTAAAGTTGTAGCACATGATCCTAAAGATGGTATAATCGAGGCTGTTACAACTACAGACGGTTTCCCTTATCTTGGTGTTCAATGGCATCCCGAATTTCTTTTTGAGAATCGTCCAAAAGATAAAACGCTTTTTGACTATGTGGTCAATGAATTGTAAAACCTGTATATAATACAGGTTTTTTAAATCATATCCGTCTTCTCGCGGTAACTAAAGTAATCAGAATGCGAGACAATTAGATGGTCTAATAAGACCAAGCCCATTAACTCACAGGCTTCTTTAACAAGCTTGGTAACATGATTATCGTTGGGGCTAGGAAGTACTGCTCCTGATGGGTGATTGTGAACCAGAATCACAGACGTTGCCATATGCTTTAAGGCATAGTGGAGAATTTCCCGTGGTTCAGCAATACTTCTAGTAGCAGATCCGATGAAAATGGTTTGCTGATGAATAATTTGATTTTGTGTATTCAGATAGAGCGCCACCAGGTGCTCTTGTTTTTTATCCCCTAGTTCATCTTGCATCTTTTTCGCTAACTTTCGACTACTAAGGATACTCTCCATCTCTACTGTTTCACGTTTATGAATCCGATAGCCTAGTTCAATCATGGCTTGTAGTTCGATAGCTTTAACTCGTCCTATACCTGATAAAGTCTGCAATTCCTGTAGGCTCATTTTTTTTAGATCGGTTAAACATGTCAGTTGATTTAAAACCTTCTGCGCAATTTCAAAAACATTAGCTTGTTTGGTACCTGTTCGTAATAATATAGCCAATAATTCCTGATTACTCAGAGCTCCCACTCCTTCTCTTACTAATCTTTCTCTAGGTAAGAGTGAATCTTCTTGAAATGATATACTATACATAAAAATCCTCCTCACTTTATTATTCGTGAGAAGGAAGTTAAATCAGATAAATTTTATCTATTTTTAAATACTTTCAAGAGCGAGTCGAAGGTCTTCAATCAAATCATCGACATTTTCAAGACCGATTGATAGACGGATTTGATTTTTAGCTACTCCTGCTGCTTCTAAGTCAGAATCAGACAACTGAGCATGTGTTGTTGTAGCTGGATGTACAACTAGCGACTTGGCATCGGCTACATTGGCAAGGTTTGAAAAGATTTCTAAGTTGTCAATAACTTTACGTGCTTCTGCTTCTCCTCCTTTAACATGGAAGGTAAAGATTGATCCAACTCCTTTTGGTAGGTATTTTTCAGCCAATGCATGATATGGACTATCTGGAAGTTTTGGATAGTTGACTTTCTCAACCTTTGGATGATTAACCAGAAAATCAACAATTTTCTCAGCGTTTTGAACATGGCGTTCTACACGGAGAGAAAGTGTTTCAAGTCCTTGTAGGAGTAAGAATGAGTTAAATGGTGATAGAGCTGCACCTGTGTCACGTAGCAATTGAACACGAAGGGCAACGATGAAGGCTGCAGCACCTACATCACGAGTATAGCTGATATTGTGGTAGCTTGGATCTTCATTGACGAATTGAGGGAATTTCCCTGAAGCAGCCCAGTCAAATTTCCCACTATCAACGATAACACCACCAATAGTTGTACCGTGTCCACCGATAAATTTAGTTGCCGAGTGAACTGCAATGTCTACACCATGAGAAAAGACATTGATGAGATAAGGTGTTGCAAAAGTATTGTCAGCAACTAAAGGAATTTGATGTTTATGAGCAATTTCAGCAATTTTTTCAATATCAGGAATGTTGATAACTGGATTACCCAAAGTTTCAATCAAAACAAGTTTGGTATTGTCTTTAATCGCTGCTTCTACTTCTTCTAGATTATCGATATCAACAAAAGTTGTGGTGATTCCATATCGAGGAAGGGTTTCTTTCAAAAGGTTAAAGGTCCCACCGTAGATAGTTGAAGCTGCAACCACGTGGTCTCCTGCATGAGCAAGTCCAAGAATAGTATAAGTAAGAGCTGCCATCCCAGAAGCTGTGGCAAGTGCACCTACTCCGCCTTCTAGTGCTGCAATACGCTCTTCAAAGGCTGAAGTTGTTGGATTGGTAATACGAGTATAGATATTTCCAGCTTTTTGAAGGGCAAAAAGGTCTGCACCCTCCTGTGTATCTTCAAATACAAAAGATGTTGTTTGATAAATAGGGACAGCACGAGACTTGGTAGTAGCGTCTACCACTTGTCCTGCATGCAATTGAAGAGTTTCAAATTTAAATTCACGAGTCATCATCAGACCTCCAAAGATTTCATTAAATTAATTGTATCATCTATGGCAGTCAGTTACAAATACAACTTTGTTATATATTGGCATAAGTAATAGCTATGGCTATTATTAAAATTGTAGAACTTTTTTCAGAAAGTTTAAAAAGTTTGTTTTTACTTCTCCTATACTTTATAATGGATAAAAAGGAGAAGACTATGTCAGAAATTACACATGAAATTGATTCAAACTTCGCTGGTCGTTTAAACATTTTACGTGCTGGTGTGCTCGGAGCCAATGACGGGATCATTTCCATCGCTGGAGTTGTTATCGGCGTTGCCAGTGCAACCAGTAATATTTGGATAATCTTTCTTTCAGGTTTGGCTGCCATCTTAGCGGGTGCCTTCTCTATGGCTGGAGGTGAATATGTTTCAGTATCTACTCAAAAAGACACCGAAGAAGCCGCAGTAGCTCGTGAGCAATTACTTTTGGATAAGGATATCGAGGCTGCAAAGAAATCTCTATATGCTGCTTATCTTCAAAATGGTGAGTGTGAAACTTCAGCTCAACTTTTAGTCAATAAAGCTTTTCTTAAAAATCCACTTAAAGCCTTAGTTGAGGAAAAATACGGAATCGAGTATGAAGAGTTTACCAATCCTTGGCATGCTGCAGCATCTAGCTTCATCGCTTTTGTTCTTGGTAGTTTACCACCAATGCTTTCCATCACCATCTTTCCAAGTGACTATCGAATCCCTGCTACTGTTTTTATCGTTGCGATTTCTCTATTGATTACAGGTTATACCAGTGCCAAACTCGGGAAAGCACCAACCAAAACAGCTATGATTCGTAACCTTTGTATCGGTCTTTTGACCATGGGAGTGACCTATCTATTGGGTCAGTTGTTTAGTATTTAAAAAAGATACCGTACGGTATCTTTTTTATTATCCAAACATAAACAATTAAGAGAAACTACCAAAACCAACCTTCATTATCATCTATTGGTTCAGCCTCTTTTATCTTACGTGGTCCTGTTCCGTACATATCTGCTTCGATATCTTCCTTTGTTGGCAAGATAGAGGCTAAGATGATGTAGATGATGATTCCAAGTCCGAAGTTTGCGATTGTAAAGATAGCAAAAATGAAGCGCACAAGAGTAACATCAAGATCCCATTTATCAGAGAGTCCAGCAACTACTCCTGATATCATACGATTTCGTCTCATTTTGTAAAAATTTTTATTCATAGTTTGTACCTCTTTCGGTATTCTTGAAATAAGTATAACATGAACTAAAACACCCTGCATCAGTCCTTAGGCGGATTTTGCAAAATGAGTTTGCCACGACAAAGGCCGCATCGATAACGTTTGGTATCCATTCGTCGCTTTCGTTGATAAGTTTGACTACAAGTTTGACAAGTATAGACTAGAACTGGTCTTTGACTGACACTTGATAAGGGAGGAACAAAGCGGAGCCCATCTACTTCTTTTAACAGATTTTTAAAGGCTAAATCTTTATGTTTATAGCCCTTGCCCTCATAGTATAGATGATAATGACAGAGTTCGTGACGAACAATTTTCCGAAAAACCTCTAAACCAAGTTCTTGATAGACTTTGGGATTAAAATCCAAATGCCCATCCTTTGGAAAGAAGCGCCCACCTGTCGACCGTAGGCGAGTATTCCATTGAGCTTGGTGTTTGAAAGGTTTTCCAAAGTCTTCTAAAGAAACTTGTCGAACGTAATTAGTTAGATTCATCTGGGGCAAGGAGCGACAGATTTACTTTTTCACGTTGGACATCGATTTTATTAACCCAAACGGTTACCAAATCACCAACTGAAACGACTTGACTCGGATGCTTGATGAATTTCTTGCTCATATGAGAGATATGAATCAGGCCATCCTCATGAATACCAATGTCCACAAAGGCACCGAAGTCAACGACATTGCGAACAACTCCTTCAAGTTTTTGCCCAACTTTTAAATCCTTGATATCCAAGACATCCTGACGAAGGACTGGAGCATCAAAAGAATCACGGAAATCACGACCTGGTTTGAGAAGGTCTGCAACAATATCTTTAAGAGTTTCTTGACCGAGGTCTAACTCTTGTGCCATTTCCTTGATTGAAATAGATTTGAGTTTGGCTTGTGCTTCTTCATTTAACTCTTTAATGTCCAAACGTTTGAAGAGTTCCTTAACAGCAGCATAGTTTTCTGGGTGAACACCTGTATTATCAAGGATATTGCTACTTTCAGGGATACGGAGGAAACCTGCAGCCTGCTCAAAAGCTTTAGCACCTAAACGAGGGACTTTCTTAATTTGGGCGCGTGAAGTGATTTTACCTTCTTCTTCGCGATACTTAACGATATTCTCAGAGATCGTTTTGTTAAGACCAGCTACGTGTGAAAGTAAGGCTGGACTAGCCGTATTAATATTAACGCCGACTTGGTTAACAACTGTATCCACAACAAAGTCAAGACTTTCAGACAGTTTCTTTTGACTAACATCGTGCTGATATTGACCAACACCGATGGATTTGGGATCAATTTTAACCAATTCAGCAAGGGGGTCTTGCAAGCGACGAGCGATAGAAATGGCTGAACGTTTTTCAACGGTTAACTCAGGAAACTCTTGACGAGCAAGTTCACTAGCTGAGTAGACAGACGCACCGCTCTCATTAACGATGACATAACTAACTTCTGGAAAATCCTTAAGCACTTCAGCAACAAAAGCTTCGCTCTCACGACTAGCAGTACCATTACCGATAGCAATGATTTCAACACCATATTGGCCAATCAAATCAGCCAAATCACGCTTAGCTTCTTCAATCTGACGAGCCGAAGCTGGTTTGACTGGATAAATGACTTGCGTTGTCAACATCTTCCCAGTCGCATCTACAACAGCAAGCTTAGCCCCTGTACGAAAGGCTGGGTCAAAACCGAGAACCACACGCCCTTTAAGCGGTGCTACAAGAAGGAGATTACGAAGGTTTTCTGAAAACAGTTGAATAGCTCCTTCTTCTGCCTTTTCTGTTAATTCAGTACGAATACGACGCTCAATAGCTGGTAATACCTTCTTCTTAACAGATTGCTGAATGACTTCGTCAATATAATCATTCCTAACCTTGAAACGAGCAGCAAAGAAGGCTTGAATACGTTCAACCGCATGCTCAAAACCGATTTTCAAGATACCAAGCTTCTCACCACGATTAAGCGCAAGAGTGCGATATCCCTGCATATTGGCAACTGTTTCTGAGAAGTCATAATAAATCTGAAAGACTTGTTTTTCATCTAAAGTTTCGTCCTTGACTTGGGAAGTAATCTTAGAATGTCTAAGTACCTCTTGATAAGTCATTGAACGCAAGTTGACATCTTCAGATAGAGCTTCAACCAAGATATCAACTGCACCTGCTAAAGCCTCTTGAGGCGTAGCAAATCCTTCACAGACAAATGATTCTGCTTCTTTTTCTAGGTCAGAAACATTTTGTAAGATTAAGCGAGCAAGTGGGAAGAGTCCTGCCTCACGCGCAATCGTTGCCTTAGTGCGACGTTTTTCCTTATAAGGAAGATAGAGTTCTTCTACATCAGCTAGTTTTTCAGCTGCTAAAATAGCTTCTTCTAACTCCTTAGTTAGCTTGCCTTGTTCTTTGATTTTGGCTAAGACAGCTTCTTTACGATCATTAAGAGCAGTTAGACTTTTATCAAGGTCTATAATAGCCTTAATGGCCACTTCATCCAAGCTACCAGTCATGTCTTTCCGATAACGAGCGATAAAAGGAATAGTTGCTCCTTCAGCTGTCAAAGATAAGACAGTATCAATTTGTTTTAAGGTTACACCCAAATCTTGGGAAATTTTTTCATATTTTTTATCCATGAAACTATTATACCATAAGGAAGAAAGCTTGTTTTCATTAATTTGTTGCTTTATTTCAACTTTATAAAGATAAAAGCCATGTTTATTTTAAAATCCAAACATTTCTCAGAAATAATAGTATAATAGTCTTAACTAAAAGAATCGAGGTATGCCTTATGGCTGTTAAATTTACAAAAACTGATGACTTAGATAAGATGTTCGAAGAATTCGCTAAACTACCTGATTTAAAGCAAGTAACATTTCCAGATGACAAAGAAAAGAAAGATAAGGCAGAAAAGAAAAAATAGATGACGATTTTTCAAAGTCTGCCTTCAAGTATTTTACAAGCTGGCGCTATTTTTCTATCAATCATCATTGAAGCCCTACCCTTCGTTTTGATTGGAAGCATTATTTCTGGTGCTATCGAAGTCTATGTGACTCCTGAAAAAGTTTATAGATTTCTCCCTAAAAATCGCTTGGGGAGAATCTTTTTTGGTAGCTTCATCGGTTTTCTCTTTCCCTCTTGCGAATGTGGAATCGTTCCGATCATCAACCGCTTTTTAGAAAAGAAGGTTCCTAGCTATACAGCGGTACCTTTTCTAGTAACGGCTCCTATCATCAATCCCATCGTACTTTTTGCGACCTATTCAGCCTTTGGTAATTCAATTCAAATGGTTTTCCTAAGAGCTTTGGGTGCGATTCTAGTTGCTACTATATTGGGTATCTTCCTTGGTTTTGTCTGGGAGAAACCTATTCAAAAGGAAAATAGATTGGCTTGTCATGAGCATGATTTCTCTCACTTGACTAAAAATCAAAAAATCCTTCAGGCATTCATTCAAGCTATTGATGAATTCTTTGATATGGGGCGTTACTTGGTCTTTGGCTGTCTTTTTGCAAGTGTAGTCCAAGTCTATGTTCCAACTCGTATCCTGACATCCATCAGTGCGACACCACTGCTCGCTATTGTTCTTCTGATGGTCTTATCCTTTCTTCTATCACTCTGTAGTGAAGCGGATGCCTTTATAGGTTCTTCTCTTCTATCAAGTTTTGGCTTTGCTCCAGTGCTTGCCTTTCTGGTTATAGGCCCTATGCTTGATGTCAAGAACTTACTCATGATGAAGAATTATCTTAAAACGCGATTTATTTGGCAATTCATGACAATTGTAACTCTTGTTGTTCTTGTCTATTCTTATCTAGTCGGGGTGATGCTATGATTCGATTTTTTATCTTATTTGGCTATTTTATCTTAACCCTTTATCTGCACCTATCAGGTAAGCTCAATCAGTATATAAACCTCCACTACTCATATTTGGCTTATATCACTATGGTTTTGTCATTGTTACTAGCCATCGTTCAAGCCTATATTTGCTTCAAGCGTTTGAAAGAACATAGTCACTTACATAGTTTTTCAGCCAAGCTTGCTAGTTTTGCCCTCTTAAGTTTACCCTTGTTAGTTGGATTTACCTTTCCAACCGTCACTCTGGATTCACAAACAGTATCGGCAAAAGGATATTATTTTCCTTTGTCGGAAGGAACTGACAAGGTAATCCAAGCAAGTGAAGGAACGAGCAGTCAGTTTCTTAAGCCGGATACCAGTCGCTTTTATTCACAAACAGCTCATGAAAATATTATTCGGAAGAGTGCTGATAAATACTTAGCTCAATCTAGTATAGTTATTAATGATGAAAATTACCTGGAGGTCATGGAAGCTATCTATGATTATCCAAATGAATTTGAAGGTAAGGAAATGGAGTTTACTGGATTTGTCTACAACGATCCAAATCATACCAATAGTCAATTTGTATTTCGCTTTGGTATTATGCACTGTATCGCTGATTCAGGAGTTTTTGGACTTTTGACTACAGGAAATACCAATCAGTACGAAAATAACACTTGGGTCAGAGTCAAAGGTAATATTAGTAATCACTATCACAAAGAACTCAACCAAGTCCTCCCAACCCTTGAAGTCAAGTCCTTTGTAAAAGTCGATAAACCAGAGAATCCTTATGTTTATAAAGAATTTTAAAAAAGTAGCCTGAGTGGGCTACTTTTTCTTGTTTAGTAAGTTTTTAACTTCTCGGGCTCCGATCTGATCGCCAGCTTTTTCAAAAAGTTCGATAGCTTGTAAAAAATTCTCTTGCGATTTTTCTGAATTTTCAGCAGAATAAATCTCACCTAAACCTCTATAGGAACAGGCTTGAGCTATCAGATCATCTGTTTGTAATGCTTGCTTCAAGGACTGTTCCATATACATGATTGCTTTTGCTATTTCCCCTAGTTTTAATCGTAAATAACCTTGCTCATAATTATTGACAGAAGATTTGAGTGCATCCTCTGGAAAAGATTTTTCAATGATTTCTCGCTCTTTATCGATATAGTTAAGAGCTGTTTGATAGTCATTCATTTCACGATAAACCATGGCTAACTGGTGATATCCTATATGTTCATTTTCTTTATCTTGACTTGAAATTGCTATTTCAAGATACTTTTGATAAATTATCAAAGCTTCTTTGTAATCTTTTTCAAAGAGCTTAATATACCCCATTAAATTGATAAGGCTGTAATCCTTGCAAGTTTCTATCGAGAAGGTTTCTGAGACTAATTTCTTGGCCTCATCAATCTTCCCTTCAAACAATAATTCCCAGGCTTGATTCATGCTTATTCTCCTCCAGCTTATGTTGTATAGAAATCAATCGACAAATCACTATCAGACTCGTATTTTTTCCAGGCTATACTGAAGCCATAATAGTCTTCAAATTCTGGATGCCAATCATAATAAAGTGGGATACGGCTAAATTTTCTTGCAACTACTTCATCTTCAAATTCTGGGGACTCTCCTGCAGTAATTCCAAATTGAAGGCCATTCATTTCCCAGGTGTTTCCCCAAATATTTTCGTCTGATAGAACGTCAATCCAACGAGAAGCGTCAATATCAAAATCTGCACATAACTCTAGTGTGAAGAATTTTCTATAGTTTACTTTGGCGGGCTTAATATAAAAGGCACCATCCACCTGATACTTTTTATCTCTGGCTTGTATTTGTGAGATTTTCATTGGAATAGGAACTCCATTTAACTCTAACCAAAAGTGTCCCAAGGGAGTTTTGATTGCATGGTAAATTTGTTTAGAATCTACTTTTACTTTTTTCAAGCAAGCATCTAAAATCCTTCCATGTTTAACTATATTTGCACAAACTATTGTAGAAGTCAGTGGATCAAAATCTGTATACCTACGAATGACATGTTTTAACTTTTCAACTGGAAAAGTTATATCCTTTGGTAGGGCATGATACTTCTGGACAACTAAAGCAGTTTTTTCAGTATTTTCCTTCCCGGTTGGAACAATCACAGCATGTCCAATATGGATATTTGGGTCGTCACAGATATAAGTATAACCATTTCCACCTTCTTGAAACTCAACGACAACGAGATTCAACTCTTGATCAGGATCGAAAAGTGGTTCAGCTTTTGCACTGGTCTGGCGCTCATAAAAAGTGAAACAATTTGGATTATCCTCTTCGCCAAAGACCATAAAACTACCACAATTTGGGCACTTCCACATATAAAAGGAAGCCTCCGAAATGTCTTCATAGGAAATTGTGTCATTACCATCTTTTTTATTCATGATTTCTACTAATAACTCATCCGAATAAACCGAATAAGCATTTGGATCAGGGGCTTTGTGGTCGTTCATTGCTTGCCCACATCTACAAGTCCATTTTCCCATAATTAACCTCAGTCACGACTTAATTCTTCAAGGAAAAATTGATTGAGAGCTTTCCAGTCTCTCTTATCATTCTTACACTATGTTCATTTTATCAGATTTCTAATACTTTATCAAAAATTAATATAGTATATAAAGAAAAAGCCTCCAAGAGGCTTTTTGTCATTTCACGATATCTTTATACATATCTGGTCTTCTATCTCTAAAGAGACCCCAATTCAGGCGTTCATTTGCTCCCTTGTCAAGGTCATAAGTGGTTAAGAGGATTGCTTCATCTTGTCGTTCGGCTTGAGCCAAAATAGCTCCTGTTTCATCGGTCATAAAGGATGATCCGTAAAAGTTTAGACTGGAACTTTGTCCTCCATTTTCTTCACAAGGAGTGACTTCTTCTAAACCATAACGATTGGCTGCGATAACTGGCACAATATTTGCTGCTGCATGCCCTTGCATAGTACGTTGCCAATGACCACAACTATCTGTATCCAAAATCGGCTCCGAACCAATAGCTGTTGGATAAAAGAGCAATTCTGCGCCATTTAAAGCAAGGCAACGGGCTGTTTCAGGAAACCATTGGTCCCAACAGATACCAATACCAATCTTGGCATAGCGAGTGTCCCAGACCTTGAAACCAGTATTTCCAGGAGTAAAGAAGAATTTCTCCTGATAATAATGGTCATCTGGTATATGAGTTTTACGATAAACGCCCAGTACTTCTCCATCCGCATCAATGACAGCAATGGAATTGTATAAGACATTACCATCTTTTTCAAAGAAACTGATCGGTAAAACGACCTTTAATTCCTTGGCAATCACTTTGAAATGCTGAATAGCCGTATTTTCTGTCACCGACTGGGCATACTGGTAGTAGTCATACTGACGCTCCTGACAGAAATAGGGACGTTCAAATAATTCAGGCAAGAGAATAATTTGGGCTCCTTGCTCAGCAGCTTGTCGAACTAGACGTTCAGCTGTTTGGATATTGGTTTCCACATCCTTAGCGCATTGCATCTGAATAGCTGCAACCGTTACATTTCTCATCTTTTTCTCCTATTCTGGAATTTGTTGGGTAATACAGTGGATATTTCCACCGCCTAATAGAATATCTCTTGCAGGAATTCCGACAACATCACGGTCTGGGAAACACTGGCTCAGAATATTCAAGGCCACTAGGTCGTTTACATCTTGAAATTGCGGCACCAAGACAGATTTATTGGCGATATAAAAATTCACATAGGAAGCTGCTAGTCTTTCACCTGCATAACGCTCCTCTTCGCCTTCTTCATAAGTATAGCCCGGCAAATCCTCCTCTGTAACTACTTGATGAATAGCTGGGATTGGAAGTTTATGAATAGTGAAACTACGGCCTTTTGCATCAGTTTCCTTCTCTAAGAGAGCTAAATCAGCTGCAGACATGGCATACTGAGGATCATCTTGGTCGTCTGTCCAAGCTAAAACAAGCTCTGCAGGACCAACAAAGGCAGCAACATTGTCGACGTGTTCATTTGTCTCGTCTTGATAAATACCGTAAGGCAACCAAATAACTTTGTCGGCACCAAGGGTCTCTAGTAAGGTCTTTTCAATCTCTTCTTTAGTCAGGTGAGGATTGCGACCCGGACTGAGCAAGCAGCTTTCTGTAACAAGAATCGTTCCCTGACCGTCACTGTGAATAGCTCCGCCTTCTAGTACAAAAGGTTTGGCGCTATAAACAGGTATATTTAATTCTCTAGCAAAGGAAGGCGCCACTTGGTTATCTGCTTCATAGTCTTGATAGAGTCCATCCACAGCACCACCCCAGGCATTGAAAGACCAGTCTACCGCTAACTTTTCTCTTTTATCATTAAGGAGAATGGTCGGACCTGTATCGCGAGCCCAGGCATCATTTGTTGGAATATCTAGATAAACGACCTGGTCTCCAAGATAAGATTGGGCTTCAGATAAATAGTCCTGTTCCACCAAAAGATAGACTGTTTCCCCTTGGGCAATGGTTTTGATGATTTGGCTAAAAGCTTTTTTAGCAGCCTTTCCTTGAAATGGCCAAGACCCTGGTCGAGTAGGCCATATCATAAGAGTCCCATGGTGGGGTTCATATTCTGCTGGCATACGATATCCTAATTTCTTTGGACTGTGCATTATGATAATCTCTCCTTAAAGTCTTTGTAACCAAATGCTTTGACTAGATTGCACTCACCCTCTTTATCCATTAGATAAAGGCTTGGAAGTCCAATACCGTTAAAGGTATTATTTTTGACAAATGAGTAAATAGCCATGTCTTCAAAATAGAGGCGATCACCGATTTCAATCGGTTTTTCAAAGCTATAATCCCCAATGACATCTCCTGTTAGGCAAGTATTTGAAGAGAGTCTATAAGTATAAGGTTTTTCTTGCGCTTCAAAACCATCTCTTAATGGGGGGCGATAAGGCATCTCAAGAACATCTGGCATATGGCAGCTTGCTGAAGCATCTAACACCAAGGTCTCAATCCCGTTTTCAACAATATCTAAGACTTCTGTCGCTAGATAGCCCGCATTAAGGGCAATAGCTTCTCCAGGTTCAATGTAGACGTCTACGTTATAAGTTTCTCGAATGCGTTTAATCTCAGAAATCAGTAAGTCCACATCATAGTCATCTCTTGTAATGTGATGTCCACCACCCATATTGAGCCATTTAACTTGGTGCAAATAAGCTCCAAACTGCTCTTCTACTGCTTTCAAAGTCGTTTGTAAATCATCTGCCCCTTGCTCACAGAGGGTATGAAAATGAAGTCCGTCAACCAAATCCAATAAATCACTTGGTATCTTATCCAAAGTCACTCCAAAACGTGAGCCAGGAGCACAAGGGTCATAGAGCGCGTGGTCCCCCTGCGTTGAACACTGAGGATTGATGCGAAGGCCTACACTAATACCAGCCTCACGACAACGTTGACCATATTTTCGTAGTTGTCTCTCTGAGTTAAAAACAATATGATCCGAAATTTGTAGTAGCTCTTCCATATCTGATTCCTTGAAAGCAGGTGCAAATACATGGACTTCCCCCGGAAACTCTTCTCTAGCCAACTTAGCTTCATAGAGACCACTAGCTGTCGTACCTGATAGATACTGGCTAATCAAGGGATAGGTTTTATAGAGAGAATACGCCTTCTGAGCTAGCAAAACCTTACAACCTGCCTTTTCCTGAACCTCTTGCAGAATGCGGCAATTCTCTTCTAATTTTCCTAAGTCAATGATATAAGAAGGCGTTGGTACTTGTTCTAACTTCATTAGTCCACCATTTGTGGGTTTTCTACCACAACCCATGGCAAGCCGTATTTATTCAAAGCTTCCATGAATGGATCTGGATCCAACTCTTCAAGGTTATAAACTCCTGGTTGTTTCCAAGTGCCATCCATCACTAATTTTGTTCCAATCATGGCAGGAACACCTGTTGTGTAAGAAATGGCTTGTGAACCAACCTCTGCGTAACATTCCTGATGATCGCAAACATTGTAGATGTAGATAGTCTTCTCAACACCATCTTTGACACCTGTAAAGATACATCCGATATTTGTTTTACCAACAGTACGTGGGCCAAGGCTTGCAGGATCTGGAAGCAAGGCTTTCAAGAATTGGATTGGTACAATTTCTTGTCCGTTAAAATTAATAGCATCTGTACGAAGAAGCCCAACGTTTTCCAAGCATTTCATATGCGTTAGATAAGATTGACCAAAAGTCATAAAGAAACGAATACGTTTAACTCCTGGAATGTTTTTGGCCAATGATTCAATTTCTTCATGATGAAGAAGATACATATCTTTTTGCCCAACTTGAGGAAAATCATACTCACGTTTGATAGACATCGCTTCGACTTCTACCCATTTTCCATCTTCCCAGTAAGAACCTGGCGCAGAAACTTCACGTAGATTGATTTCTGGGTTGAAGTTGGTCGCAAATGGATAACCATGGTCACCACCATTACAGTCTAAAATGTCGATATAGTGGATTTCGTCAAAGTAGTGTTTGAGAGCATAGGCTGAAAAGACACTAGTCACACCTGGGTCAAAACCAGAACCAAGAAGAGCGGTTAAGCCTGCTTCTTTGAATTTTTCCTGATAAGCCCATTGCCATGAGTAGTCAAAGTAGGCTGTAAAACCAAGTTCCTTGCAACGTTTCTCATAGATAGCACGCCATTCAGGGTCTTCTGTATCCTCAGCCTCGTAGTTGGCAGTATCGATATAGTGGACTCCAGTAGCCAAACAAGCATCCATAATGGTTAAGTCTTGGTATGGTAGAGCTACGTTCAAAACAGCTTCTGGTTTGTAACTCTCAATCAAGGCAATCACTTCTTCTACCTTGTCGGCATCAAGAGCAGCTGTTTCAATCTTAGTACTTGTTTTTCCTTCTAATTTAGCCTTCAAATCATCGCATTTTGACTTGGTACGGCTAGCAATCATAATCTCTTTAAAAGTTTCGCTGTCTTGGCAAATCTTTGAAATAGAAACTTGGGCAACGCCCCCACATCCAATAACTAATAAACGACTCATTTTTTTCCTTCCTCTTCTTCTAAAATGTCTTCTACATACTTAGGCAACATAAAGGCACCAATGTGTAGGTTTGCAGTATAGTATTCAGTAAATAACTGGCGTTTTTTCCAGCCTTCCTTGTCAAAGTCTTTGACAGGGTGGTATTTTTTCGAAGCAAATCCAAACAACCAATAGCCAGCAGGACTGGTTGGAATATGGGCTTGGTAAACCCGGCTGATTGGAAAGGCTTGATTGACCTTACGGTGCATACTACGACATGCTGACTCATCTTCGTCAAAGAATGGGCTCCCATGCTGATAAATCATGATTCCGTCCTCTTTAAGAGCTCGATAGCTATTGCCGTAAAATTCCTTGGTAAAGAGCCCTTCCGTATGGCCAAATGGATCTGTCGCATCATTGATGATAATGTCGTAATCATCTTCACAGTTTCTCAAAAATCTCAGTCCATTTTGGTAGTAAATGGTGACACGAGGGTCATCAAGTCCTGCAGCAAAATCTGGGAAGTATTCTCGACAAACCTCAACCAGCATCTCATCTGGTTCTACAATATCGATTTGTTCCAATTCAGGATAGAGTGTCAAAACTTGGGCAACACCACCGTCACCACCCCCGATAACCAAGACTTTCTTTGGATTGGGATGGACAGCCATGGGAACGTGAACTGTCATTTCGTTGTAGACAAAATCATCTGCATCTGAGAATAAGACATGCCCATTTAAAACTAGTACTTTTCCAAAAGCTGGTGTATCTAAAACTTCAATATCCTGCCATTCACTTTGCCCCGAATACAGCTGTTTTGCAGTTCTCATCGTTAATTTCACATCTGGAGTATGAACTTCAGAAAACCATAAATCCATTTAGTTCTCCTTTCTCTCAATGACATTAATGTGATTGACCTCTGGATCTTCCGTCCCTTGAAGGGAACAACCACGTTCTTTGGCAAACTGGATATAATCCACAATTTCTCGTGTAATCCGTTCACCTGGAGCCAAGATAGGAATCCCAGGAGGGTAACACATGACAAATTCCCCACAGACCTGGCCAACGGACTCGTCTAATGTTAAGCTTCTTCTCTCTGCATAGAAGGCTTCCTGAGGAGATAGCACCAACTCAGGCTGGATATATTCTCCAGCAATCAAGTCCTTTCCATCTCGTGAATATAGTCGCTTGATATCAGCTAAAGCACCAACTAAGCGTTCAATGTCTTGGATACGGTCACCAATCGAAATGTAGGCCAAGATATTCCCAATATCACCAAATTCGATCTGAATGTCATATTCATCCCGTAAGAGATCATAAACTTCAATCCCTGTTAGACCAATACCCTGAGTATAAACTGACAGCTTGGTTACATCAAAATCACAAACTGAGACACCATCTACTAGCTCTTTTGAGTAGGCATAGTAGCCACCGATGGCATTGATTTCACGACGTGCGTACTCAGATAGCTCTATGACCTTCTCAAAGGACTCTTTGCCACGAAGGGCTAGATTTCTGCGAGAAACATCGAGACTAGCCATAAGCAAGTAAGATGCTGATGTTGACTGTGTCAGGTTAATAATCTGACGTACGTACTCAGGATTCATCTGATCCCCAACTAAAAGCAACGAACTTTGAGTCAAGCTACCGCCAGACTTATGCATAGATACGGCTGACATATCTGCTCCTGCGTCCATAGCAGATAGAGGAAGTTTATCTGTAAAGTGTAGATGTGCACCGTGTGCCTCGTCTACTAACACTTTCATTCCAGCAGCATGAGCCATCTCTGTTAGTCCCTTGAGATCTGAACAAATCCCATAATAGGTGGGATTGTTGATTAGAATAGCCTTGGCATCTGGATGATTCTTGATAGCTTGTGCAACACGGTCATTTTCAAGCCCCAAGGCGATACCGATTTTAGGATGGACACTCATCTCGATATAGATGGGAATAGCTCCACATAAAACGAGAGCATTAATAGCTGATTTATGGACATTTCGAGGAAGAATGATTTTATCACCTGCTTTACAGGTAGAAAGAATCATGGTTTGTACGGATGAGGTTGTCCCACCAATCATCAAAAATGCATGAGCAGCACCAAATGCTTCTGCCGCTAGTTCCTCTGCATCTCTGATAATCGAAATGGGATGCCCTAGATTATCCAAAGGCTTCATAGAATTGACATCAATACCTACACATTTTTCACCTAAAAGTTCGACCAACTCTGGGTTTCCACGTCCGCGTTTGTGACCTGGTACATCGAAAGGTACAATTCTTTTTTTTCGTAACTTGACCAGTCCCTCATAAATAGGAGCTTGGTTTTGATTTAACATTATAGAGACATACTCCTTTATCATAGTTTTTTTCACCTTGTGTAAGGCTCTAAAGGATACTTATGAAAAAAGAGCAGGTTGGCACCTGCTCTACAATCTACTGACGTGTTTATGTTTGTTTCTTTTGAGTATGTCTGTTCCTGATGTTTCCTAACTCTCTAGTAGCAAATATTACGTACTTTATTGATCGTTTCACAAGATGACGTGTGCTTTCACCACACTAACAAATCTATACGAATTAGGACAAGTGTCCTAACATCAACTTATAAAAGTAGGCTTTTAACCCTATCAATAATGTGGTTTTTCAACCACGCTTCGGCATTCAACCCTGCCTGTCCGTAGGCATTTTTTACTCGGGTTTATATTTGCTAGAAAACATCATCTCATTTTCTAAGCTTTATTACTATATCATGTTTTCACTATCTTGTAAAGTTTTTTTAGAACTTTTTTAAAATGATTTATTATTTAGTTCGTCTAATTTGTTTAACCAAGAAATGGAAATCGTTTTAAATTAAAATTAAATAACAAAAAAAGGAACTAAATAAATTAATTCCTTTAGATAGTCATAAGCAAAGTCAACTATTCAAAATCGTATTTATTCATCTCTAGCTATTTGGACAGCTAGTTCAAAATCAGTCATCAAATAATTTTCATCTAGACGGATAAGACTATAATACTCATTCCAAAATAGAGAGTCACTGTTGCTAGCCCATTGTAATCCATACCACAATTGAGTGACATCACTTATATTTGATGGAGGGATTGACCATAGATGCTTTTTGAAAGTTTCTTGAACAAGTGGGACATCCAATCGACTAGTCATGTCCAGTTCATCCAATTTCAAAGTGATAGAATGTTTCTTAGCTGCTTCAATACTGTCCTTATTAAATCGAATCTGAATAACCTTAGAATCTTCTAAAGCCACATTCTGGTCCTCAGCACCGTAAAAGGAAATACTCCCCAGTACTAAGCCATCTTTTGCTAGGAGATAGGGAGCGTAAGGGACTGCATTGCTATCAAGCCTAAAGCCTTTTTCAATGGTGACCGATTTATCTCCTGCATACTTTTGGAAACTTCCATCTGTCAGGAGGTCTTCATAGTCGCTACCACCATCACCCTGTTTTACATAGATATCAAATCCAGCTTCCATCAGATCACTTGCTTTGGTTTCTGCTAACGTAATTTTACTTTCATTAATTTGCAAAATTGGTGTTTGAGGTGGCAAACCAATCGTGAGATGAAACATAACTCCTACTAGAAAGACCATAAAGGTTATAAGGAGGGCAAGTAAAGACTTTCCAGTCCTTTTTCTTGCATTGAAAAGAGCCATTATAGCTGGGAGGAGGATCATTTTAGCTAAAATAGAATTCCCAACACCACCTCTATTTAAGGTCTGAAAAGCAAAGATCCCTGCGATTGCAATCAGGGACAGGTAGACCAAAATCTCGCCTAGACCCAGTTTTTCTGTTCGAGTTTGTTGATTTACAGGAGTTTCGTATAATGACTGCCCATTCTCTTTCCTCTTTTTTAGAAAGAGATAAAAGCCCAGACCGAGTAACAGATTAAAGATTGCAAAAACTAATAAAGTACCTATAATCACCGTTCTACCCATGGTTCTCTACTCCTTTATGTTCTCTCTCAAATCTTATCTTTCTCTTTAATTCCCAATTCCCAACTAATAAAACTAGTAAGAAGAAGGGGCCGCCTTCTATGACCACAATAGGCATAGCCAAAATAGCAATCATCAATAAACTAGCTTTCTTTTGATGCCAACTACCGCCCCATTCTCCGTTTATCAGTTGTCCCAAATAGTCGATGTAGTCAGTAAACCAAGTAAATAACGGTGGGTGAAAATCACTTATCCTTAGGTAAATGAAGAGGGCTGAATTTAAAAGGATGTAGAGAATTCCAAGAACTAGAATAATCTTTTGACTAGTTCGAGTAGCCTCTAGAACGATTTTTTCTCTCTTCTCTGGCTTTATTTTTTTTAGACTTGCATTCTTACAAGAGAGTTTTTCAAATCTAAAGACCAGAAATCGGTAGAGATAATACTTCTTTATATCATGCTTCATAAAACCCCCAATCTAGGAAGGACACTCAATTATAAATCATGGTTTAAACATCTAATTTCAAGGAATTTCCTTCCAAATAGACGGCTTTTGACTCAGTGATTTTGATTTTTTGATCTTCTGAAAAGCCAATGGTTTCACCGCCCTTTAAGGTGACATCACTGCCTAAAACATACTGAAGAATAGACAGGAGGAAATAATATAAGTCATCTCTATTCATAGGAGAGTCGATAATTTCAATCTCAGTTTTTCCAAACTCTTTTAAACCATAAGTGTAAATACTAGTTTTATCCCCCTGGTTGATAATTCCCATATAAATCCAGAGTTGAAGGGGAAGCATTTCTTCTTTCAAAAGGTCAGCCAGGTCTAGATAAAGATCTTTGGGTAAGAGTAAGGTAGCAGAACCCTGATAAATGCCAATTGCTGATTGACTAGTTTTTAGGATAGAGGAATTAAGTTTAGTCAATAGGGAATAGGTTTCTACTGGCGAAAGATTGTCAGACAAAATAGAAACAATAGCATGCTGTGTGTGCTCCTGTGTATCCTTCTCAACATCCTGCCAGAGGTAAGAATAGGCATACAATTCTTCAAATTCTTGACTTGGGATAGGAAGATCCATCAATGCTAAAGCAACGAGAGCACCATCAATCACAAAGGTTGCACTAGAATCATCCCCAGAAACTTCAGAAATTTCAAGCCCCCAGTGAGATTTTAAATCCTGAACGACCTGGTCTAAAGAATAAGCCTGCTTGCCTTTGAAGAGAGGCATGGACAAGTTCAGTTGTTTTTTCTTCTCTGACTTTTCTTTCTTACTTGTAAATAGATTTTTTAAAAAATTCACAGGACTTCTCCTTTTTCTCATATCAGTTGGAAAGCAAAGATCTCTTACTCAAAGTAAGTCGCCATACCAAGTTTCCTCATCCTCAAAACCATCCTCAAAACCGTAAAATTTCTCATCAAGTAGCCAATTTCCATCCACCAATCTAAGTACAAATTGATGCTTCATTTCTAATGCTTCTTGAAAATGGGTGATAATTCTTGCTTCTTCAGCTTTTGTCATGATGAAGTCTACAGAAAAATCATTCCTTTTAACATAGTTATACTCACTTGGGGAGCCGTAAGAAATTCGAACTCCTCCTTCCAAGTAATTTTGAGTCACTCGTCCAGTTAGAAGTTGCATTTGCCTCTGAAAATAGTCATCCATAAGTTCATTCCACTTGGGATGAATTTGATTTGCTGGGATGCCAAGGCCTTCTTTTTCCTTATCCAGTGCCCTGTTACGCTCAAAAATTTCCTCTTCTAACATGGTTAAGCTTTTGAGTAAATCAAACAATGGTGGGATGATTATTTCCGCCATAGCTCGATAGTTTTCTGGGGTATTTTTATAGTTCACTCTCATGATTACTCTCTTAACTCTCTTGGATTAATTGTTTTACTTCTATGTCTGAAAGTTGTCCATCCATGTAGAGTTTCCTAAGTAAATCTTTATCTACGGTAATTTCATAATAGTCAGTCACAAACTCATGAAATCTCTCAAAGCTATCAAAGAGGTAAGAGAGCAACCATTCTCCGCCATCCTGATCTTGGTAAGTCTGTTGATGCGCGTGACCGTCATACCAGATAAAGAAGGTTGTTTCATCTTTTTGTTCTTCTGAATAAAGTGAGACATACTTTTCATCCAGTCCTTTATAAAAACTATCGATGAGATCTTGATTCCACTCGTCAGCAGCAAACTGGCTTAAATTACTTTCATGATCAAAGCCTTTTATAAGGATCATTTTATCAGTCAAAATCACATCTAAAGAATCACCAGATCCATTATCAATAATGTAGCGAAATCCATAATCATCTTCAGACTTGATCACAAGTCTGAGCCAATCCTCACTCGGATCTGTTAGATACTCATCAATGACCAGCAAGGCATCTAAGCGTGTCTTTATCTTGTCCCAATCAATCTGTCTCATCTCTAAAAACCTCCATCTTATTCTTGCAATTTATCAAGATCACAAGCCCTATAACGAGCTGTTAGATAGCCTGAAAAGCTAATCTGAGGGATATTCCACTCATTAGGCAAATAAATGGAACAATCTACCTGATCTCCAAGAGGAGAACTTGCTGAGAAAACATATCTTCCCAAATCCTCATTATTAGGATTTCTTTCAACTTGACCCAATCTGCTAGTATTGAACCAGTCTTTAAACAGTAACCAGATTTGCTCTGCATCTTCGTTTAAAAGGGAGACCTTCAAGTTGTAGCTAATTCCGACCCTACATCTTTTTTTGAATCCTAACTCATCAGCCTTACAAACTTTTATCGTTCCCTTATCATACTGCCAGTTATCACTATCTAATAGGGGAATTTGAACAGATAGATTGTCTTTTAATCCCTGCATAGTATCAAATAAATCTTTGGAGGCAGCTTCGAATAATTCTAGTTCTTCCATAGTCTTCTCTTTAATTTTCATAGCTAATCACATTTCGATTTAATCCGCATCAACCCAAATCTGGTATTTTTGACAGTGGAGGCATCTGAAAAGGTAGCCGCAAAGAGAGCCATCCTTAACCAAGTATTCTTCAATATCTTGAAATTCATCACGCGCTTCATAGTCTGCCAAGACTTGCTCAGCGATTCCCATGGCCTTCAATTCTCGAGTTCCTACTGTACCCAAGTAAGCACAATAATCTTGGCAACAAGAAAGCCAATATTCTCCCTGCCAACTAGAGTAGCCTGGGGTCTGACAAAAAAGTAGCTGATTCTTTTCTGGATCCAATTCACCCTGCCACTCGGCATCTTGGATAAATTCTGCATCGAATTTTTTAGCTGCTTGACCGTTTGCAATGCACATTGGGCAAAGGTATTCTATATCCTCGATACAATAAGGGATCAAGTCATAATAAATATTGCTTTCTTTCCCACAAGATGGACAAAGCTTGGCTTCTCCTTCAACAAATGAACCTGTAGCCAACGGATCTGGATGATAGATAAAATGTGGTAAAGACTGTAATAGCTTCTGTCTTTGCTTCTTCTCTTCTTTTCTTAGAGGACGAGGAAGGGCAAAACGATCGCCATGACTCTGACTCATCTCTTCTAAGCGAGCTAACTTTTTAATTTGTTTACGATCCGGTTTAGTGATTATTTTTGTAAATAAATCATATGCACTTGCGTAGAGCCCCAATTGCTCATAGAGATCAACTAGGACTTTTTTCGCTTCTAAATCATCAGACTTAGCTAATTCATCAGCCAAATCATAAAGAGCTGAGACACTTGAAGGCTTTCCATCTTGAGCATGGTATTGCCTTGTCAGGGTGATATATTCTTGTAAATATGGATTCATCTGGCTACCTTTTCTTTTATGGATAAGTTCTGATTAACAAATGGTACAGTTAGTAAATTTCATAGACAAGCTCTCTGTCAGCTTGAAACTGTTTGTCGAATTTTACTAAAAGAAAAAGGGATCCAGCTGGAGAGACACCAGCATCATAACCTAGAGCAAATTCGCCATAAGAACTACTTTTATCCAAGATTAACTCCCTTAATTCCAGTTCTGTAACTGCTTTATCAGGCCAATTATCATGGATAACCTTTTGAGCTTTTTTATCAAGGTGTTCCAAGTTTCTATATAAACTAGTCATCAAATCATCTGATAATAAGACTAAATCCTGTTCACAGTAACCTGTAAAATAAATATTTATGTCTTTATTTAGATATCGCCCTAGAAAATAGATCCCCGAATCATGTTTTTCCCAGTTTATTCCCTTCCATAATGCCAATAAATCTTCTTTGTTCATTTATTACCTCAAGCAGTTTTATTCTTTTAGGAATGTTTAATAAACTTTCTAACAAATAGTGACCAAGACATTTCCATTGAGCTCCAGAATCTTTTTGTAAAACTCTTTCATATTTACAAAGCTGATTCGGATTTCATCCTTGATTTCTTCCTCTTCCTCAATATAATCCCAAATATTAGGATACAAGTCGGCCTTCTTACAAGCTTCCATACTAAAGTCTTTCAAAGCCTTGTCCATATCAAATTCTTCTAAAGCTTGACTGATAGTCGCAATTCTCGATTTTTCAGTATAGGCGATATATTCAGATACATCCTCTAGAGGTGTCACTCCTAAAACAGCTTCTCTCAAGGGATTGTCATCCAAAAATTCTGAACTACTAAATCCTGTCATGACAAAGAGAAGAGCATCCCACATTTTGTCAATATCTATTAAGATATCATGAGTATCAGCGGAGTCCTCAGCAAAGTCTAACAAATCATCTTCTTGGTTAGAAAGAGCTTTTATTTGTTCTAATTCATTGTCTGGTAAATATTGATAATTGGCAATCATTCCCATGATTTTACTCCTTTGAATCAGTTAGTATCATACGGATGTTTTTAGCTCTATTTCTATAGAAAATGCTATAATGGAGCTAAGAAATTGTTTTATTGAATGTTAAATAGGGGGAAATAGTCATGTTCACTAGTATTGTTTTGGCTTTTTATGCTCTTTTCTTTCTATCATTGTCCTTTACTATCTATCTCTATATTAGACTTGTAGTTGCGGTTAAAAAAGGTAAAGACATTCCCAAATGGATTTATAAACTTGGTCATGCTGTTCAAGGAAGAATTCACGTTGACTATGAAGAAATCACTGATGCTAATG
>CABPWC010000007.1 GCA_902461025.1 uncultured Streptococcus sp. | reverse complement strand
GCATGCTCATACACATATGCTCTGCTTCAATAACAACGAAAGCACCTTTGGCACCTAGATATTCCATCAAAGCATCTGCCACTTCGATATTCAAGCGTTCTTGAATCTGTGGCTTTTTAGCATAAACTTCAACTGTACGTGCCAGCTTTGACAAACCTGCCACGCGTCCATCTGGAATGTAGGCGATATGAGCTTTCCCATAAAATGGCAAGAAGTGATGTTCACACATAGTATGGAAAAAGATATCCTTTTCCACTACCATATTGTCATCGATAATTTCAAAGGATTTTGACAAGTGCTCCTCCGCAGTTTGACCAAGTCCTGAAAAAATCTCTTGATACATACGAGCTACACGAGCAGGTGTCTCCTGTAATCCTTCGCGGTCAACATCTTCACCGACCGCTTCGATAATCATTTTAACAGCTGTCTCAATCTTTTGTGTATCCATTCTCTAGTTTTTCCTCTCCATCAGATAGGCTCTCACCTGGCTCAAGAAATACAAGGAGCCCGTCACTATCCGAACTGTTTTTTTCTCTTCATTGTCTTTCATTTTTTGATCTAGAAATGCCTGCCAACTTTGATAGTTAAGTTTTCTAGAACGGGCTGCTTCTTTTAGCACCTCTTCGTCGGTCGCCCGACCATCCTCAAAATGTGTTAGTGTAAGATTAGTACCTGGTAAGTTCTCTAATAAATCTAACATATCCTCTAAAGCCTTAGTTTTAATACAAGTAAAGAGGATTTCCTTCTGGTAGTCGGCAAAGCGTTCTTGCAAGGTTGCTACCAAAGCCTTGATTGCATGGGGATTGTGGGCTCCATCCAAAATCACCAAGGGACCTTTAGAAACAATTTCCAAGCGTCCTGGCCAACTTGTTTCTTCTAAAGCTTGAGCAATCAAGTCATTACTTGCCAATTCTCGTCCAGTCTCTTGGCAATAGGTATCCAACAGGGTTATGGCCATCCCAGCATTCTCTACCTGATGAATGCCAAGTAGACCTGTCTGAAAACGACCCTGTCTAAACGAACTTGTATAGTCAAAGACCTCTCCAGTTTCAATACTCTCATGATGGCTGACCTGATAATCATCACTATAAGCAAGCCTAGGAGCTTGTTTCGCTTTCGCAATCTGGTCGATTACCGCCAAGGCTTCAGGCACAATATTCCCTGTTACTATGGGAACTCCTTGCTTGATAATTCCTGCCTTTTGCTCTGCGATGGCTTCCAGACTGTCCCCCAGCAAAGCGACGTGATCCAGCCCAATGGTTGTGATGCCCGTTAGTATCGGCTGACAGACATTGGTGCTATCCAAAAGACCACCCATCCCAACTTCCATAATAGCGACATCAACTCGCTCAGAAGCAAAATAGTCATAAGCGATAGCAGTGATAATCTCGAACTCTGTCGTTCCTTGTAAGGCCGGAGCATGCTCTCCTTCCAGTAGTGAGCGATAGTCCGCCATCAAGGTCTCTAATCTCGCTTCTGGGATGGATTCCCCGTTAATAGTAATCTGGTCCGTGTAATGAATCAGATAGGGTGAGCTAAAGACGCCAACTCTAAGCCCCATCTTTTCTAACATGGTTTTCAAGAAAGCTATGGTAGAACCCTTGCCATTGGTGCCTCCGATATGGATAACCTTGAGTTTCAGATGAGGATTGCTACGTAGGGTTAATAGCTTCACCATTCTCTCCAAACCAAAATGCGGTTGGTCTGTCCGATAGTTAGCTATCCACTGATTCGTTTCGTTTTTATTCATCTTATTTATACTGTTTCAAGTTTAAATTTTCCGCATCATCTGCCAGACGGATAGCAGACGCGATTTCAACTGCCATCTTGTGGCTGGCTACATCGTGCACGCGCACAACTTCTACACCCTGTCTAGCAGCGATACTAGTCACATGAGCTGAAGCAGTATCACGATTGCGGAAGCCTTCTTCAGTTTCCGGATTGACTTCAAAACCATTTTCTTCCAGAATATTGATGACAAAGCGCTTGCGAGAGACTCCTAAAAAGATAGGATAGCCCATCTCGTGTAATTTATCAAGGTCACGTAGAAGTATGAGATTTTCCTTTTTGGTCAAGCCAAAGCCAATCCCAGGATCTAGCATGATCTTTTCTTTCGAAATTCCTGCTTTTTCCGCTCTTACTAGAGCACGGTCAAAGAAAGCTGTCATCAATTCTTCTACTGGTAGTTTTTCAAACTCATCTAAGTCTTCCTTTGTAAAAGGCGCACCAAAGCCAAAATGAGGGAAGATAAGTGAACTAGGGTGCTGAGGGCGTGCCATGACTGGATTAAACATGATGACTACCTGAGCTCCAGCTTTGGCAACCACTTCCGCCATCTTCTCATCCCCCATAAGACCTGTAATGTCATTGACTATATGGGCCCCGGCCTTTAGAGCTGCTTCTGCAACTTGACTTTTCCAAGAGTCTACCGAAATCAGAACATCACTTTCTTGACGGATAGCCTCAATGACTGGGACGACACGTTGGATTTCCTCTTCAATCTCAACATAGCTACTTCCAGGTCGAGTAGATTCTCCACCGATATCTAAAATAGTGGCACCTTCAGCAATCAATTTTCGAGCTTGTTTTAAAGCTTCTTCAATAGCAAAAAATTGACCCCCGTCAGAAAAAGAATCTGGGGTGATATTAATAATACCGCAAATAGCTGTTTTTGTAAGATTGTCTCTTTTTTCCACGATTATCACTCAAATTTCATTTAGATTGGTATTCCTCTATTTTACTGTTTTTTTTGGATTCTGTCCAATTATCCCTCGCTACTCTCAAACTTTACAAGAGCGAAAAAAAGAGAGTGGGACAGAAATCGGTAATTCGTTAGAATTCGATTTCGTCGTCCCACCTCCGCACAGTTGAGTAGGGCTGTAAAAGCTGATGAAATCAGCGTAGTAGAGCCCACTCAACCACTGCGTCTTGCTCGACAATCCAAAGACAATTGAGAGGCTAGGACTTTTGTCCCAGCCTCCTTTTTTATATTCTTATTTTTCAGTCAAAGCTGCAAGTCCTGGAAGTTCTTTACCTTCAAGGAGTTCCATAGAAGCACCACCACCAGTAGAGATCCATGAGAATTTGTCTGCACGTCCAAGATTGATCGCTGCGGCAGCTGAGTCACCACCACCGATGATTGATTTAACGCCTGGTTGTTTCACGATAGCGTCCATCACACCGATTGTACCAGCTTGGAAGTCAGGGTTTTCAAATACACCCATAGGTCCGTTCCATACAACTGTTTTCGCACCAGTCAAGGCTTTATCGAATTCAGCAATTGATTTAGGACCGATATCCAAACCAAGGAAACCTGGGTCTACTGCTTCACCTTCAGTGTCTTTCACTTCAGTGTAGTCAGCAAATGCGTTTGCTTCTTTTGAGTCAACTGGCAAGATCAATTTACCGTTTGCTTTTTCAAGAAGAGCTTTCGCAACATCCAATTTGTCTTCTTCTACAAGTGAGTTACCGATTTCGATACCTTGAGCTTTGTAGAATGTGTAAGTCATCCCACCACCGATAAGAACTTTATCAGCTTTTTCAAGCAAGTTTTCGATAACACCGATCTTGTCTGAAACTTTTGAACCACCAAGGATAGCCACGAATGGACGTTCTGGAGCTTCAACTGCTTCTTGGATGTAGGCAATTTCGTTTTCAAGAAGGAATCCAGCAACTGCTTTTTCAACGTTTGCTGAGATACCAACGTTAGATGCGTGTGCACGGTGAGCTGTACCGAATGCATCGTTTACGAAGATACCATCTCCAAGTGATGCCCAGTATTTACCAAGTTCAGGATCGTTTTTAGATTCTTTCTTGCCGTCAACATCTTCAAAACGAGTGTTTTCAACCAAGAGAACTTGTCCATCTTCAAGAGCGTTAATCGCTGCTTCCAATTCAGCACCACGAGTAACACCTGGAAGGAATGTAACTTCTTGACCCAATTTAGCAGCCAAGTCAGCAGCTACAGGAGCAAGTGATTTACCTTCTTTATCTGCTTCTTCTTTTACACGTCCAAGGTGAGAGAAGAGGATTGCACGTCCACCTTGTTCAAGGATGTACTTGATAGTTGGAAGAGCTGCAGTGATACGGTTGTCGTTAGTAATCACGCCATCTTTTACAGGTACGTTGAAGTCAACACGAACGAGAACTTTTTTCCCTTTCAAGTCAACGTCTTTAACAGTCAATTTTGCCATTAGATATGACTCCTTCTTTTTTTTATGTGTTAATTATATCACAAAATCAATAAAAGAGATAGCAAAACCTTACACTTTTATCCTGAAAGAAGTCTTTAATAAACAAGGATAACTCTTAAAGCATGGGCTGGGAGTTCTATTTTTTCTCCTTATCCAGTCTAAAAAAGATTTGACCAGTAAAAGTCAAATCTTTTTTTTATTGTATGGTATCGATTATAGATACATTATCTAGCTTACTCTTCTTTTTTCTTTTGAGCGAGTAGTCCAAAACCACCTAGAACTCCGACCAAGCCAAGAGCAAGAAGATTTGCATCTACTCCTTCACCAGTACTTGGAAGTTGTTTTCCTTCAGGTTTTTCAATTTGTGCTTCTGCTTTTGCTGGTTCCTGCTTAGCTACTTGTGCTACTGGAGCAGGTGCAAGAGGTTTGTCATCTTGGCCATCAACTTTTGGACCAATCTCCACAATCTCAGTTACAGTTTCTTTGACAAGCTCTGTTCCCTTAAGACTACGGTTTCCTTCAGTATCAACCTCTACCAGATTTCTACGAAGTCCTTCAACTCCTTCTTGAACAATCCGACGTTCTCCTGCCTGGAGGCTAGGATTTACTCGTTCTTCATGGCCGTATGCAAGCTTTTCTTCCTCAACAACCAATGCTGGATTGCTGATGGTCAAATCTTTGACGCCGTCTAGCGGTTGAACTCGGCTTTCTACTTTGCTACCAACTTCAGTAATCTCTGCAACTGCTTCCTTGACTACTTCTGTCTGAAGAAGCGTACGGTTGCCTTTAGCATCCACTTCAATCAAGCGACGGACTTGCCCATCCTCACCAGCTTGAACCACACGGCGTTCACCTAACAAGAGGTCTCCTGACGGACGTTCTTGACGTTCGAAGGCTTGGGTTTCTGTTTCAATCACTAACTCAGGTAGAGCTTCAACTGTTGGAGCAGATTCCCCTTCTTCTAAGCTTCCCACATGGTGACTTTCTTCTGCAGGAGCTAGTTTCTTATTCAGCTTTTCTTTCATGTCCGCAAAAGCTGCTGGAGTTGGCGTTTGTGAAGATAACAAAGCTTCAGCTTGTGCAATCAACTTAGATTGAGGATCTTTTTCAAGAACGGATTCGAGTAAGCTTTCCAATTCTTCTCTAGCAGCTTGATAACGTTGATTTCCATCCAAGTCTGCACCAGCTTGTTTCAAGTCATTCAAGGCTTGGTTGACTGCTTCTTGACTAGCATCATGGTTTTCTAAGATGGCTTTTGCTGCATCAAGCTTCTCAACAAGAGCTGCTTGTTTTGCTGCATCCGCAAATGTATAAGCTAATGTTTCTTTGCGTCCTTGAGCAGATGTGATTTCTTGTTTCAGATATTCGTCGTTAATGGCTGCCTTAGGTGATACTAGAACATCAAATTCGACAGTTTGTCCTTGATAGTGCAACTCAAGTTTTTGACGGCCTGTCTTTTGAGGATCATAGCCTGTAATTTCGACTCCTTGGTCTGTAAAGCTATGTTCTGTCTCAGTTTCATCATCATACAAGACCTTGAAGCGTCCTTCTGATAAATCAAGAGCATCGCCTACAAAGTAATCAATCTTCGGTTGTTTACTAATATACAGGGCTGCGACTTCTTTTGGACCAGCTTCTTCACCAGTCACTTGAACCTTGAAGCTTCCTGCAACTGGAAGACCAAGATAGGTTACTGTTAACTCTTGTTCACCATGATGGTGAGCATCATAGCCGTTAACAACTACACCTGCATGACTGAGGTTGATGACTTCATCTGCTTCTTCTCCCTCATATTTGACACGGAGAAGACCACCTTTGAGATTCAATTCCTCGCCATCTTGGTAAGTTGTCTTTTTAGGTGCTACTTCTAGACTGACAGCTTTAATCTTTCTCTCATCCTGAGGAATCGTCACAGCAAGAGTATTACTGATTTCTTTTCCTGGCAATTGTGTACGATAGTAAAGAAGGCTTGGACGTTTTTCAAAGCTCAATGGTTCTGTTGCCAAATCTCCTCCAACTACCGTATTTAAGGTAGCGATTGGAGTTTGTGAATCTGCCTTGTCATAGACTGTAATGGTTGCTCCAGCAGGAACTTCTGAGAATCCAAGTTGAATCTTATTGTCTGTCAGAACACGCGCTGCAACTTTAGCCATTGGAATGTTTTGGCTCTCCGTATCAAGAGTTTCATACATCTTCCAGTTGTAGATACGAATAGCTTTCCATGGTGTTCCATTGTCAGATGTAATAACGTGCAAACGCCAGTCTTGCGCTGTAATTGGGCTATCAAGGGTAATATCTGAAACATGGGCTCTATTGCCACGAACAGCCTTGGCTAGTTTCCATTCTCCAGCTTCATCCTTATAGTAGAGGTCAAAATCCTTAGTATTCATCAAACCATCGTTGACAGATTCTCCACCCGCACCAGCATGGTCCATGACCCATCTAACGACACGGCGTGGTTGTGTCAAACGGATATCAACGCTACCACTCAACTGAGCAGAAGACCATTTATCAGATAAGCTAGTGATAGTTCCATTCAACATACCTTCGATACCTTCGCCACCTTCTGTGTCTGGGAAGGTACTTCCGATAACAGTCGCTCCTGGAACAATATTTTCTGCTAATGGTCTTGGAAGACTTGTGTCTTGGACAGTCATTCCCCACTCAAAGTTTGTAGTTGCTGCTTCAGAACGAAGACCGTTCTTCCCAACAGCGACAACCTTCAACTCTTGACTAGTACCAGTTGCACTAGCTGAACGGCTAACTTTTGGTAGGTAAATCGTAGTGGCAGACGAGCCTGTCAATAGGCGCCAAGTATCGCCATCCTTTTCATAGACTTCATAGAAATCAGCGTCTTTATTGCCAGTAAATTGGACAATAGCTTCTGCTTCTTGAGCATTTTTAAGAGATTTCTTGGCTACGGTTAGAGCTGTTGGTGCTTGAGGAGCCTCTTGATTATCTGTCACAGTCAACTCTCCCAAGTTAAATTGATAACCCTTAACAGCAGCAGTATTTTCAAACGTGAGTTTGATACCGTAAATGGTCTGACCAGCTAAAGCACTCAAGTCAAATTCATCTTTTGTCCAATCGTCAGATAGAGTCAATTCTTTACGAGCATTCTCGCCACCATAGGTATAGTTTTTCTGAGTCGCAAACTCTACATAGACCTTGCTTCCCTTACCACCTTTATGGGCGACACGGAGTTTCGTTTTATCTGTTACTTCTAGTTTTGTAGAGTAGAGACGAACATCTTGGTTGGTATTTTCAGCTAAATCTCCTGCAAATTTGAGTGAATTTCCACCATTGTAAGCATCTTCAAAGTCATAGTCAGCTTGAAGTTTAGTGGCTGATGATGTCTGCCACCAGCGCCATGTAGGCAAGATACCTGATACAGAACGATAGTTCCATTCAGAATCCTTGGAAACTTTGCCGTCTACAAACCATTTTTTACCATGTCCTGTGTTAAAGGATGTTGTGAAGCTACGGCCTACTGCTGGTGTACGGTCAGCTACGAGGTTGGCAATCCCGTACCAGTCTTTATCATCTGGTTTTTGACCAGTTGGATCTCCTTGGTAACCTGTGAAGAAGATATTTTCATTCTTGTGATAATCTTCGCCTGTCTTCCCAAGACTAGTAATCGTATCCGGTGCAAAGAGACCGAGTGACAAGCGAAGTTTGCCATTTTCATCTAAAAGGGCATCCCATTTCACTTTAGTCTTGTAGGAACCACCTTGTTGCAATTCCAAACCTGCAAAAACATCATACTGACTACGTCCAAGCCATTTTGCCATAGTTACAGAGTAATCATTTTTCTCTTTGGTCCAGTTAAAGTTGGCAAAGAAGTGATCCGCAGGAACCTTGTCTCCCTCTTTTTCCATGAATTGGTAATTGTATTCACCCAAACCATCTTCATGATAACGACCATATTCATAGGTCATGGCATCATACCAAGAATATTTCACTGGATGATTGACTTGAGCCGAATATTCCTTGGTATAAAGCATGAAATCACGCATTTTCTTACCAAGAGGCGTTACGATATCTCCTGTTGTTTCTTGGTTGATAAAATATCCATCAAATCCATAGTATTTAGCCAAATCAACCAACTTGCGAGCGATAGGGAATGTTCCGTCTTCGTCTTGTTGAAGGGCTGCAGCGAATTTTTCTTGGTCTGCAATACTGTTAGACCAGTTGAAGAATAGAGTACCTAATACTGGGACACCATTACGGTGACCAGCATCAATCACGTCTGGAGTTGGAACGAGCCCTTCCCAGAAGACCATGGAATTCAAGTATTGCCAGTAGTCAAAAGCATAGGCCTTAAACTCTTCACCACCTACAGAAGCATGGTCTTTAGCCTTAGAGTTAGTGTTAGCAAGGGCTTCAACCTTGGCATCCTTATTAGATTTTTCATTAACAACATGTCCACGATAGCGTTTTGCTAAGTCTACTGAGGCGCGGTTAATAGCGTCATCTTCACGGGCACCTGGTTCCCATTTTAACAAATCTTCCCATGTGTCAAACTTAATTTCTTTTGGTCGAAGACTTTTTTCTTCTTTCTTAGGAACGTCAGAGACAGTAGCTTTTTCTTCTGGTTTATTTTCTGTAGTTGCAGGTGCTTCTTCAACCTTAGGAGTCTCAACAACTGGGCTAGTTGCTTCCTTATCAGCTGCAGTCAATTGGTCCAAGGTTGGTTTTTCTTCTGAAATAGGTTGTTCACTAATCTTGTTTTCTGTCTCTTCCAACTGCTTTAATACCTCAGGTGAAGCTGTAGTTGCTTGCTCTGATGGGGCAGGCGATGCTTGCTCTGTAGCCACAGCAGTAGTCCTTGTTTCATTCGCTGGGATTGCAACTTCTTCTGCTAGAGCTTGGTTGGCAAATAAAACCGAACCAATCATCAAAGAGCAGGCACCCACTGATAATTTTCGAATACTATAGCGGCAACGTTTCTCAAAAAATGGATTCTTCATTTTTTCTCCTTTCACTTCCAAAAAGTAAGCGCTTTATTTTTATTTTAAAAAGTAACTGCCCTTAAAATAGCAGAACTGTTCATTTTTATTTTATGATATTTATAAGTAGAGTCAACAGTCATCCTAAAATATCTATAAAGGGGTGAATAAATGATATAAATTAGACAATCAATTGTTTTTTTACTTTTTAATGATATTTTTCTAAAAAAATGCGTTTACTACTTGTTAGATTGCTTAGAATCCTTTAAAATAGAATGGGATAAATTCCGCGATTAGTTTTCGGAGGGAAAATAAAATGTCCATTAATTGGCAAGAAATTGCATTTCACTTTTTAGGTGGCCTGGGACTATTCTTATATAGTATCAAAACCATGGGGGACGGTTTGCAACAAGCAGCTGGAGATCGTCTTCGATTTTACATTGACAAATATACTAGCAATCCTTTCTTTGGAATTTTAGTTGGAATTGGGATGACTGCCCTGATTCAATCGAGTTCAGGTGTTACGGTTATTACAGTTGGTCTGGTTAGCGCTGGACTATTGACTTTACGTCAGGCCATTGGGATTGTTATGGGAGCCAATATTGGAACAACTGTCACATCCTTTATCATTGGTTTTAAATTGGGAGACTACGCATTACCTATGCTCTTTCTCGGAGCAGTCTGTCTCTTCTTCACAAAAAATAGAACCATCAATAACATCGGACGAATTGTCTTTGGTGTCGGTGGTATCTTCTTTGCCCTCAATCTTATGAGTGGCGCTATGGAACCCCTTAAGGATTTACAAGTCTTTAAAGACTACATGGTAGAACTTAGTAAAAATCCAATATTGGGTGTTCTTGTCGGAACTGGTTTAACCCTTCTGATTCAAGCCTCCTCAGCGACCATCGGGATTCTACAAAATCTCTACGCTAGCAATCTGATTGACCTTCAAGGAGCCCTACCAGTGCTCTTTGGAGATAACATTGGAACAACCATCACTGCTATTATCGCCTCCTTGGGTGCTAATATTGCAGCCAAACGTGTGGCGGCAGCCCATGTGGCCTTTAACGTTATCGGGACTGTTATCTGTATTATCTTCCTCGTTCCGTTTACAGGCTTAATCCAATGGTTTGAGAGTTTCTTAAATCTAGCTCCAGAAATGACCATTGCCTTCGCCCACGGAACCTTTAACATTACCAATACAATCATTCAGTTTCCATTCATCGGAGCTCTTGCCTTCATGGTAACCAAACTTATCCCTGGAGAAGACGAAGTTGTCAAATACGAGCCACTTTACCTTGATGAGCAACTGATCAAACAAGCTCCGTCTATCGCTCTTGGAAATGCTAAAAAAGAACTTCTACACTTGGGTAATTATGCTGCGAAAGCCTTTGATCTCTCTTACGACTATATCATCAACTCTAATGAAAAAGTTGCAGAAAAGGGACATAAGACGGAAGAAGCTATCAATACCATTGATGAAAAATTGACTCGTTACCTCATTAGTTTATCTGGTGAAGCTTTGAGCCAAAAAGAGAGTGAAGTCTTAACAAATATCCTTGACTCTTCACGAGACTTGGAACGTATCGGAGACCACGCAGAAGCCCTGCTCAATCTTAACGATTACTTGCAACGCAAGAATGTTCAATTCTCTGAGGCTGCCTTAGAAGAACTAGCAGAGATTTATCTTAAAACTAGTGATTTCGTCAAAGATGCTCTTGAGAGTGTGGAAAACAACGACCTCGAGAAAGCTCAAGCTCTTGTCGAGCGACACGAAGACATCAACAACATGGAACGTGTCCTTCGTAAGACTCACATCAAACGTCTAAATAACGGTGAATGTTCTCCTCAAGCAGGTGTCAACTTTATCGATATTATTTCACATTACACTCGTGTATCAGACCACGCTATGAACCTTGCTGAAAAGGTTTTGGCAGAACAAATTTAAAACGAAAAAATGCTTTGATTCTTTCGAATCAAAGCATTTTAAATAGCTCTCCAATCATAAATGAAGATGCGGCTGCACCCCTGTATCTCGCTTCTTCCTTTTTGATAAAGCGGGCCAGATTGACTAACTCTGGCGAAGGTGTTCTAGGATTCTTGAGTAGTTCAAGTGTGACTAGCCCTGAAAGTCGGACTGCAAGCAAGCGCTCATTAGTGCTGGGCAATTGCTTAGCAGTCTCTAGGAGCGCAGCCACTAAATCCTCACTCAGGTTTTGACGGGCATGATTGTAAAGATCCCGTATCAAGGTTTCTAGGTTTGGTTCTTCCATCCCTATTACCTCCATCATTTCTGTTTAATAATTTTTGATTAAATCTACTGTAGAACGATCCAATTTTTTAACCAAGGCTTGTAAGAAAGCTTGAGCTTCAAGGAAATCGTCCATTGCATAAAGGGTTTGGTGAGAGTGGATATAACGGGCACAAACACCGATTGTTGTTGATGGGACACCACCATTTTTCAGATGAGCTGCACCTGCGTCAGTTCCACCTTTTCCACAGTAGTATTGATACTTGATTCCAGCTTCTTCAGCAGTTGTCAAAAGGAAATCCTTCATACCTGGGAGAAGTAAGTGACCTGGATCGTAGAAACGAATCAAGGTTCCATCACCAATCTTACCTTGACCACCATAAACATCACCAGCTGGCGAGCAATCCACAGCAAGGAATACTTCTGGATCAAATTTAGTTGTTGAGGTATGAGCACCACGAAGTCCAACTTCCTCTTGGACGTTAGCCCCAAGGTAAAGTTCATTTCCTAGTTTTTGACCTGACAAGTTTTCAGCCAATTCGCTAACCATGAGAACACCATAACGGTTATCCCATGCTTTTGAGATGATATTTTTTTCATTAGCAGTTAGGATTGCGCTACTATCTGGAACAATTGTGTCTCCAGGACGGACACCAAAACTTTCAGCCTCAGCCTTATCAGCAAAACCACCATCAAAAACGATATCTGAAATAGCTGGCATGGTTGGGCCACCTGTGCCACGAGTCAAATGTGGAGGAACTGAACCCGAAATTACCGGTATTTCACGTCCTTGGCGCGTAAAGAGTTTAAAGCGTTGGCTACTAACAACCATTGGGTTCCAACCACCAATGCTGACTACTCGGAAGGTCCCATCTGCTTTGATTTCACTAACCATGAAACCAACTTCATCCATGTGAGAGGCTACCAAAACACGAGGTGCATTTTCAACTTCTGAGTGTTTAACCCCAAAAATGCCCCCCAAGCCATCAGTCACAACTTCATCCACGTGAGGTGTTAATTTTTCACGAAGATAAGCACGTACAGGCGCTTCGTGACCTGAGATAGCAGAAAGCTCTGTTACTTCTTTGATTTTAGAAAATAATGTTGTCATTTTAGTCCCTTCTTTCTTTCCACCATTTTACCACTTTTTATAGGAGAAGGGTAGTAGAAATCGATATTTTACCCAGCAAATTACTCCTTGAAACAAAAAAAGAGAGTGGGACAGAAATCGGTCATTCGTTAGAATTCGATTTCGTCGTCCCACCTCCGCACAGTTGAGTAATACTCAATGAAAATTAAAGAGCAAACTAGGAAGCTAGCCGCAAGCTGTACTTGAGTACGGTAAGGCGACGCTGACGTGGTTTGAATTTGATTTTCGAAGAGTATAAGGCTGTAAAAGCTGATGAAATCAGCCTAGTAGAACCCACTCAACCACTGCGTCTTGCTCGACAATCCAAAGACAATTGAGAGGCTAGGACTTTTGTCCTAGCCTCTTTTTACTTTGAATTTCTCTTTAAAGAAAAGTGGTCCGGAACAGGATCCTTACCTATTTCAGACCAAGGATGACATCGTAAAATCCGTGCCAATCCCATGAGAACCCCCTTAAATCCATGCTTTTCAATAGCCTGAATCATGTAGTTTGAACAGCTTGGTTCAAATCTACAAGAAGGCGGAAAAGCCGGGGATATAAAGCGTTGGTAAAATCGCACAGGTGCAATTAACATTCTTTTCATTATTTCTTGGTTACAGCCATAGTATGTAGTTGGCTAATTTCCTTTTTATTGAGACGACGGGATTCACCTGGACGGAGACCTGTCAAGTCTAGGTGTCCAAAACGGGTCCGTGACAACTTGTCAACTTGAAGACCTACAGCTTCAAACATTTTTTTAACTTGGTGGTTACGTCCTTCATGGATGGTCAATTGAACAACTGAGCGGTTTTTAACTGGGTCCACTTTGAGAATTTCATAGACAGCTGGCTTGGTTTTCTTGCCATCAATCTCAACTCCTCGAGTCAAGGGGCGAAGGTTTTCTTTGTTGGCAATCCCTTTTACACGCGCAACATAGACCTTGTCAATCTCGTTACGAGGGTGAATCATCTCGTCTGTAAAATCCCCATCATTGGTCAAAATCAGAACACCTGAGGTATCCCAGTCCAAACGTCCTACAGGGTAAATACGTTCTTTCACATGAGGCAAAAGGTCGACAACAGTCTTGCGGTTCTTGTCATCCGTTACACTCGAAATCACTCCACGTGGTTTGTTAAGCAGATAGTAGACCTTTTCTTCATTATAGATTGGTTGACCGTCAACTTCGACCTTGTCACCAGACTTGATAGTAGTCGCTAGTTCACGCACCACCTGACCGTTAACAGTCACCAAGCCTTGCTTGATCAACTCCTCTGCTTTTCTCCTACTGGCCACACCTGCGTGGGCAATATATTTATTGATTCTCATCTTCTTCTATCCTTTCACCAAATAATTGGCTTTCTTGTGCTTGAATTTCAAGCTCATCAATCACAGGCAATTCTTCCAAATGGTTAATACCCATGTAATCTAGAAAATATTCCGTAGTTACATAGAGATTAGGGCGTCCAAGAACTTCTTTTTTCCCATCTTCTCGTATCAAATCGAAGGCCTGTAACTTAGCTAGAGCTCCACTTGAATTAACCCCACGAATAGCGTCGATTTCTATACGTGTGATAGGTTGCTTATAAGCAATAATGGACAAGGTTTCAAGCGCAGCCCGAGATAGACTCTGGTTGATTGGCGCCTTAGAATATTCCTTCAAAACATCAGCAAATTGAGGTTTGGTCACCAATCTGTAGGCCCCTCCTGTCTCAATTAGTGCCAGACTAGAATCCTGGTCTTTTTCATACTTTTTGGCTAATTTTTCAAGACTCTGCTGAACCCCTGTTGGTGGTAACGATAAGAGTTCTGCCAACTGACGAGCCCTAATCCCATCTTCACCTGACACAAACAGGAGTGCTTCTATTTTTGCTAAAGTACTCATACTTCCTCTCTATCAAGCCTGACTTTGCTCTACTTGATTTTCCTCATTCTTTTTCATGAGATAGATATCTCCAAAACTCTCTTTTTGAATCAAGAGAATTTCTTGGGTTTTAATCAACTCCAAGGTCGCTAAAAAGAGTGTAATAACCTCTTGGACATTCTGGGCTTCCTTGAACAAATCCTGCAGACATAATTGCTCACCTTCAACCAAGGCTTCTCGGACGATAAGCATCATATCCTCAATCTTATACTCATCTCGTAAAATGGTTGTATGGTTTTTCGAGAATTCTTCCTTTTTCTTGGTCAGTAAGGTTGAAAAGGCTAAGAAAAGATCGATCGTGGTCTTATCATGCACAAGTTCAGCATCTTCGTAAATTAACTCTGTCGGTGCTTTTGAGTAATATTGAGCTCGTTCTTGGTGCTTCACTTCCAACTGCTCTCCCAAAAGTTTAAACTTGCGGTATTCTTCGATTTGAGAAAGAAGGTCCTGTTCAAGGTCATCCTCTAAATCAGACACTTCCGCAACCTTTGGCAAGAGCTTACGACTTTTGATCAGCATCAGTTGGCTAGCCATCACCATATATTCACCTGCTACTTCTAAACGCATGGCTTGTAAGGTTGATATGTAGGCTAGATACTGCTCAATAACTTCTGTAATCGGTACATCATAGATATCCATCTGATACTTTGAAACCAAGTGTAAGAGCAAGTCCAAAGGCCCTTCAAAATCTTTTAATTTAATATCCATTATCTATATTTTTCTAAGGTCATGACTGTTTTTAATCCCAATTTTTTGGCGATTTCATATAAGTCAACCTTCTCTTCAATTTGTCTCAGTATAAACTGTTCTCTCAATCCTTGAGCCGATAAATCTGCAAAACCTTTTTCCTTTAGAAAGGCTTCTAACTGACGAAAGGCCCATTGACGAGAGTATGGCCTACCAGCTTTTTCAAAGAGGTAGGTCTGTCCCATCAAGGGTTCTAACTCTGCAAGTAATTTTGTGGGAAGACTCAAGATTCTTTTTTGAGAAGCTTTATTGATTCTCAACACTTGAAAATCTAGATTCACATCACTTATTTTTATGGCTAGAATTTCACTAGGCAAGAGGCCCAATTCAACTATCAATAAGGCTATTAAACGCCCTTCTGGATATGTACTTTCTTGCCAGAAAGAACTCAAGTCTAAAAGCTCTGACTTGACTTGTTTTTTTTCAGCCTGTTTCGGCAATTCCAAACGATAAAAGACGCCAATCTTTCCTTTCTGGTATAAAAAGTAAAGAAATTGATTGCAGGCAGAAACTTTACGCTTTTGGGCACTGATTTTAAAATTTGATAGCTGGGCTTGGTAAATTTTTAAACTTGTCTCAGAAATTCGTTCTCCAATAAGATCTAAAAACTGCTCCAAGTCATATTTATAAGATTGTTTAGAATTACTAGATAGATTTTGCTTTTCTTCTAAAAATGTTAAAATCCATTCTCTCATTTGCTTCGAATCTCATATTCCTTACTAAAATCATGCAGGAGGGCATTAACAGCCTTGAGGATTGACTTTCGCGTGATAATTCCTTGGAAAAGGCCATCCTTACCAACGACTGGCAGGAAAGACTCATCCACTAGCTTATGTAAAACATCCGTCAATGTATAGTCTGGATTAACTACCGCGACATCCTTCTTTGTCATGTGAACAATATCCATATCCGCCATGACTTCCTGACTTAAATCCTGCTCCATTTGATATGCAAAAATATCTCTAAGCCCTATGGTCCCAACAAATTTTTTCTCAGCAGTCACTACTGGAACTCGTGTATAAGTCATCTGGCTAAGGAGGAGAATTGCATGATCTGCATTGTGAGTATCAATGAGTACAGCCAAATTTTCAGCAGGAGTCAAAAAGGTTTCCTCTTGCTCCAGCAAAAAGAGTTCAAATTCTTTGGCAATCATCGAGCAAACTCCTTGGATAAGCCAGGATAAACCTCATGAGCACGTGTCAAAAAGTCCACTTTGAAATAGCTGTCATCAATTTCTACACGAGCGTAGAGACATTCTCTGATGGTTCCACGTGGTTGACTGATAGAACCTGGATTTAGGAAGAGGGTTTTCCCTTCCATCCAAGCATTTGGCACATGCAAGTGACCATAGAGACAGATATCAGCATCTTCCTCTTGGGCCCAGAAATCTAGTTTTTGGAAATTGAAGTTAATGTCAAATAAGTGTCCGTGAGTCTGGATAATCTTGGTAGGACCCAGTTGAGTCACTAAGCGTTCTGGATAATCTGAATAGAAATCCATGTTTCCTCTAACTACCTGAATCCCTTCCCAGAGTGGTGAATCTGGGCGAAGCTCCGAGTCACCATCGTGAAAAATGGCATCAACTTTCCCAAGATAGCGATCACGAATTTCTTCCACAATCAAGCTATCTCCGTGGGAATCGCTCATTACAATGATGGTTTGCTTTGCCATGATGGAAATACCTCCAAAAGTTTCTTAACGGCTAAGGCACGGTGAGATTGACTATTTTTTTCTTCAAGGGTTAATTCAGCTGATGACTTGCCTGTTTCTCCTACTAGGAAAAGAGGATCGTAGCCAAAACCATTTTCACCCTTAGGTTCAAAGTTAATGTAGCCTGGCCAATCAGCTTCGACCACCAAGCTTTCCTTACCTGGGCTAGCCACAACCAAAGTGGTGTGGAATTGTGCCGAACGGTCCTTGAGTTCAAAGACCATGGCTAATTCGTGCAAGAGTTTAGCATTGTTTTCCTGGTCAGTGGCTCCCACTCCTGCAAATCGAGCTGACCAAACGCCTGGCAATCCACCGAGGACATCGACTTTAAGACCAGAATCATCTGCTAGAACCATCTTGCCTGTCAATTTGGAGATGGTTTCAGCCTTAAGGCGAGCATTTTCTTCAAAGGTCATACCGGTTTCAGCAACTTCAGGCAGATCTGGGTAATCATTGAGATTCTCCACATCATATCCAAGTTTGTCAAAGATAGCACGAAATTCCTTGGTCTTCCCTTCATTACGAGTCGCTATCAACAAGGTTTCTCTGACTTTGCTAGTTTCAAAGAAGGCTTCGACATCTACTCCTTCTTTAGGTAATTCCACATGCAAGAGTTGTCCATTTTCAACTAAGAGCAAGGCACCTTGGCGTTGAATGACTTCCAAGTTTCGACCGGCTTCTGCATTTAAAATCTCAACGATAAAAGAGAGTAAACGGAAGTTGGAAGACCAGCGCATTACCGTAATCGTGATTGGAAAACCATTTTCCTCATCACGGAAAATGCGAGCCAAATCCATAAAATTGAGATCAAGAGGATCTTTTATGAGGCTATAGATTCCACCGTAGACGTCCCAGACACCTACATACCAGTCCTGGTCATCCTTGTATTCATAAATTTTGTTTGTCATAATGTTACATGCTCCACATGAATCTCTTTTTCTAGCCATTCCGCTCCAATCTGAGCAAAACTATGGCTATTTGCAGTCGTATAAAAACGGTGTTGTAGAGGCCCTGCATCGCGGCCACGATTAATCTCGAAATAATTGAGTAAGACAGAAATATCCCGTACACACTCTGCTCCACTATCAATCAGTTTCACTTCCGGTCCCATCACATTTTGGATAATGGGGCTGAGGAGCGGGTAGTGGGTACAACCCAAAATCAAACTGTCTACCTTGCCCACTAATGGACGCAAGGTTTCATAAACTACTTTCTTGGTCACACTGGTTGAAAGGGCACCAGACTCAACCAAGGGAGCAAACTTAGGGCAGGCCAAACTTTCAACTTGCAAATTTGGATCTAGGTCATGAATTTTTTGACGATAGATATCTGATTGTACTGTCATCGCTGTTCCAATCACACCGATTTTCCCACCCTGACTTGTTTTGATAGCAGCTGAAGCGCCCGGTAAAATCACTCCAAGAACAGGAATATCGAGTTTGGATTTAATTTCTTCCCAAACAACTGCTGTTGCAGTATTACAAGCGATGACAATCATCTTGACATCCTTGGTCAAAAGAAAGTTGACCAACTGCCAAGTATATTCACGAATTTGCTCAGCAGGACGAGGCCCGTAAGGTGCCCGTGCCGAATCTCCAATATAGACGATTTCTTCATGAGGAAGCTGGCGCATGAGCTCACGTACAACGGTCAAGCCTCCAACGCCCGAATCCAAAAAACCAATTGGTCGATTATCCATACAGTCTTCTTTCTAGTCTTATTTTTCTGATTGATAGTTCATTATCGTTACATTTCTCGTTGAAATTTCTGACAGACTGGTAGACTCCAGACTATCTCCCTCTTAATCATAATCAAATATCAATAGAATGCAAGGAAAAAGTCTTATCCTTAAATATCAGTTGAACATAGTGAGAAGTCTGGAATTTTCATCCCAGACTTTTCCTATTTATTTCTTTTTATTGTTAGCAAGGGCTGCTTTTTGTTGGCGAATGATTTGGTGGTAAACTTGTTGTACCTTAGCTTCGCTTGGTTTTTGACCATTTGCACTCAACAGAGTACGAACTGCTTCTGCATTCAAACGTGGGTTATCAGCAAATTCTTTTTCAATTTGCTTGCGCACCAAGTACATTCCTCCAAGTGCTCCACCTAGAAAAGCTAAAACAATCAAGACAATTGCTAAAATAAGGTCCATAATATTTCTCCTGTTTCTTTTTGAATCTTCTATATTATACCATAAAGTCCCACGCCTGACTAGTTTGATTTACGCTTTCAAAAGGGTAGGGCATTACTAAGATTCTTTTTCTGCACTAATCTTTTTTAATTCAATAAGATTAAAAAAGAACTAAAATTTGGTAAAATAATTCAGTTTTTCCTAAAAAACCTTGCATTGGATTGATTTATTTGCTATATTAAGATTATACAAAACAAAGGAAACATCTTTCTGCAAGGCTTATTTTTTTTACAAGAAAATGTATGCGCTTACAGATTTGAGAAAGGAGTTTTTATGAAGAAGAGCTATTGGGAAAAATCCTGTAAGTATAGCATCCGAAAATTGACCGTTGGAACTGCTTCTGTTTTACTGGGAGCTGTTTTTCTAGCGACACAGAATGTAGCTGCTGATGGCATCGAAGTGAAAGAAAATCAATCAAGTGTCAGTGAGACTACGGTTCAAGTGAATACAAAAGTAGAGGAACCTACTCAAGAGGATAAGGAAAATCAACCAAGCACAGAAAATCAAACTTCTACTGAATTAGCTGACAAAGAGGTAAAACCTGAAAAGGAAACACCTCAAATACATAATCAATCAGAGACTAACGCTGTAGTTGAACCTTCTGAAAATAAGGAGAAGGAAAAACCAGAACTTCCTATGACTAAGCAAGAAAACTATCAACTTCATTACGACCAACCAACTGCTCCTTCTTATGACGGCTGGGAAAAACAAGCCCTGCCAGTCGGAAATGGAGAAATGGGGGCAAAAGTTTTTGGGCTCATCGGTGAAGAAAGAATTCAATACAATGAAAAAACTCTCTGGTCTGGTGGACCGCAACCGGATAGCACCGATTACAATGGGGGGAATTATCAAGACCGCTATAAGGTCTTAGCAGAAATTCGTAAGGCATTGGAAGAAGGAAACCGCCAAAAAGCAAAACAACTAGCGGAGCGCAACCTAGTCGGACCAAACAATGCTCAGTATGGTCGTTACTTATCTTTTGGTGATATCTTTATGGTCTTTAACAACCAAAAGAAAGGCTTGGAGAATGTTACCGACTATCATCGTGGCTTAGATATTTCTGAGGCCATCTCGACCACTTCTTATACCCAAGACGGTACAAACTTTAAGCGTGAAACCTTCTCTAGCTATCCTGATGATGTTACTGTGACCCACTTGAGTAAAAAAGGGGATAAAACCCTTGATTTTACACTCTGGAATAGCTTGACTGAAGATTTGATTGCGAATGGCGACTACTCCTGGGAATATTCGAATTATAAACAAGGAGCAGTTACGACTGATTCTAATGGTATTTTGCTCAAAGGAACTGTCAAAGACAATGGTCTGAAATTTGCTTCCTATCTCGGAATCAAGACAGACGGACAAGTCACTGCACAAGATGGCTATTTGACTGTCACCGGAGCCAGCTATGCGACCCTTTTACTCAGTGCCAAGACCAACTTTGCTCAAAATCCAAAAACCAATTATCGCAAGGATATTGACCTAGAAAAAACTGTTAAGTCTATCGTAGAAGCTGCCAAGGAAAAAGATTATGAAACCCTAAAAAATAACCACATCAAGGATTATCAGAGTCTCTTCAATCGTGTTCAACTAAACCTTGGCGGTAGCAAGTCTAGCCAAACTACAAAAGAAGCTCTGCATACCTACAACCCAGAAAAAGGGCAAAAACTAGAAGAGCTCTTCTTCCAATACGGACGTTATCTACTCATTAGTTCTTCTCGTGACCGGACAGATGCCCTTCCTGCCAACTTGCAAGGAGTCTGGAATGCTGTAGACAATCCACCTTGGAACTCTGACTACCACCTCAATGTCAATCTACAAATGAACTATTGGCCTGCCTACATGAACAATCTTGCGGAAACGGCTAAGCCAATGGTCAATTATATTGATGACATGCGCTACTATGGTCGTATCGCTGCTAAAGAATATGCAGGTATCGAATCCAACGAAGGCCAAGAAAACGGTTGGTTGGTTCATACTCAGGCAACACCATTTGGCTGGACAACTCCAGGTTGGAATTATTACTGGGGTTGGTCTCCTGCTGCCAATGCTTGGATGATGCAGAACGTCTATGACTACTACAAATTCACCAAGGATGAAACCTATCTCAAAGAAAAGATTTATCCAATGCTCAAGGAAACAGCCAAGTTCTGGAATTCCTTCTTGCACTACGACAAATCTAGTGACCGTTGGGTTTCTTCTCCATCTTACTCACCAGAGCATGGAACTATCACGATTGGGAATACCTTTGACCAATCTCTAGTTTGGCAGTTATTCCACGACTATATGGAGGCAGCTAATCACCTGAAGGTCGACCAAGACTTGGTGACAGAAGTGAAGGCTAAATTTGACAAGCTCAAACCACTTCATATCAACCAAGATGGCCGAATCAAGGAATGGTACGAAGAAGACAGTCCTCAATTCACTAATGAAGGAATTGAAAACCATCACCGTCACGTTTCTCATCTGGTTGGGCTCTTCCCAGGAACCTTATTTAGCAAAGATCAGCCTGAATATCTGGAAGCAGCACGAGCAACCCTAAACCATCGTGGAGATGGTGGTACCGGTTGGTCTAAGGCTAATAAAATCAACCTCTGGGCTCGTCTCCTAGATGGAAATCGTGCCCATCGTTTATTGGCAGAACAACTCAAATCCTCAACTCTAGAAAACCTCTGGGATACGCACGCGCCTTTCCAAATCGATGGGAACTTTGGTGCAACCAGTGGAATGGCAGAAATGCTCCTTCAGTCTCACACCGGCTACATTGCCCCATTACCAGCCCTTCCAGATGCATGGAAAGATGGTCAAGTCTCAGGTCTAGTAGCTCGTGGTAACTTTGAAGTCAGCATGAAATGGAAAGAAAAGAATCTTGAAACGCTATCCTTCCTTTCTAATGTGGGTGGAGACTTAGTCGTAGACTATCCAAATATCGAAGCTAGCCTTGTCAAGGTAAACGGTAAGGAAGTACAGGCTACCCGCATCAAAGACAATCGCATCCAGCTTGCTACTCAAAAGGGCGATGTCATTACCTTTGAAAACTTCCCTGGTCGTATTACTCGTCTGACTGCCCAACGAAAAGATACAACGACTGCAGAACTTAATTTCAATGCTGTTGAAGGGGCGACTCATTATGTCATCCATCGGGAAAGTAGAGATGAAACTGGTCAAACTTCTACGGTCCGTGAGTTTACAACCAACCAAACTCGCTTTATCGACCATTCTATTGATTCAAGCCATGCCTATACTTATACCGTTAAGGCTATGCTAGGAGACCGTTCAACACCTGTTTCTGATGTTGCTTCAATTTCCGCCTTTAGTGAGCTCATGGACGATCGTGACTCTCGCATTCAGTATGGCGCTGCCTTTGGAGACTGGTCTGACTCAGAACTCTTTGGCGGAACAGAAAAATACGCCGATATCTCAAATAGAAATTATTCCGATAAGGATGCAACAGCAACCATTCCTTTCAATGGACCTGGTATTGAAATTTACGGACTCAAGTCTTCTCAATTAGGACTTGCTGAGGTTACAATTGATGGCAAATCTGTTGGTGAGCTTGATTTCTATACGGCTGGAGCTACTGAAAAGGGTGTCCTAATTGGTCGTTATACAAATCTTTCTTCAGGCCCTCACCTCATGACTATCACTGTTAAGCGTGAACATAAGGGGCGTGGAAGTGAACGCTCAAAAATTTCCTTAGATTTCTTCAAGGTCTTCCCAGGACAAGGAGAAACAGTAGAGAAGATAGATGATCGTGACTCTCGTATCCAGTATGGCTCAGCATTTAAAGACTGGACTGATGCGGAACTCTATGCTTCCACAGAGAAATATGCAGATATCAATGCAGACGATAGTCTTGCTCCTGAAGCAACTGCAAGAATTCCATTCTCTGGTACAGGTATCCGTATCTATGGACTGAAAACATCGGCCCTTGGTAAGGCACTTGTGACTCTCGATGGAAAAGAAATGCCAAGCCTTGACTTTTACACTGCCGGAGCTACCGAAAAAGGAGCATTGATTGGAGAGTTTACTAGTCTAGCAGATGGCGACCATGTCCTAACTTTGAAAGTGGACCCAGATTCTCCAGACGGTCGAAAGAAAATCTCCCTTGATTCATTCGATATTCTAAAAGCTCCATCAGTATCATTAGATACACCAAGCCTCGAACCTATAAAGGTAGAAGATAAGACAATTACCCTAACTTTACCAACTGGTAACTGGGATGCTGTAGCTGTGACATTCCCTGGCGTCAAAGATCCTCTCTTACTTAGAAAAGTCGATGACGATCATCTTGTCACTTCTGGTGAGCAAACTGTCCTAACCATCAAGGATAAGAAGGTGCAAATCGACATCCCTGAAACTACGGACGGCAAAGCTGGCAATGCAATAGAAGCTTATGCTATCCTAGGAGAAACAAGAAGCAGTACGATTGTAACTGTCTTTCCAAAGGGTGAAAATACACCTGCGGAAGAAAAAGTCGTTACAAGTAAGGGTGACGAGCCCGCTCCAGTAGTGACCATCCCTGAATATACTGACCCAATTGGAACTGCAGGGGAACAGGAAGCTCCTATCGTGGATGTCCCTGAATACACTGAGCCTATCGGGACTGCAGGGGAACAGGAAGCTCCTATCGTGGATATTCCTGAATACACTGAGCCTATCGGGACTGCAGGGGAACAGGAAGCTCCTATCGTGGATATTCCTGAATACACTGAGCCTATCGGGACTGCAGGGGAACAGGAAGCCCCTATCGTGAATATCCCTGAATACACTGGACCTATCGGGACTGCGAGCGACCAAGCGGCTCCTATTGTGGATGTCCCTGAGTACACTGGACCTATCGGTACTGCGAGCGACCAAGCAGCTCCTATTGTGGATGTCCCTGAGTACACTGGACCTATCGGAACCGCGAGCGATCAGGCGGCTCCAAGCATTTCGCTTCCTGAGTTTAAACTCAAAGCCTTAAAAGACCAGGTTACAGGAGTAAAAGTCATCAGCGGAGAAAATGAGTTAGCTGAAGCAAGCTATCTTGAAATCCAGAAAGTAGACAAGCAAGAACTCTTGGGCAAGAAATATGATGCCTACGACATTCAACTCAAGAATGAAAATGGTCAACTAATCCAAGCAAAAGGTGCTGTACTGGTTCGGTTACCAATTTCTGGCACAGTCCAAGAATTCTATCGCTTCAGTTCAGAAAAAGACTTGAAAGCACAAGATTTCACAATTCGTGATGGCATGCTTGAGTTTCTCACCATTGATTTGACTACTTATGCTATCGTCTACAAGACTGAAACAGAAGTCCAACAACCAAGCTCAAGTCAAATCGAAGAAGCTAGTCCATTAGCAAATAAAAACCAGCTCAATGGTGAAAATTCTACAAATGACAAACAGCTCCCTGCCACTGGAGAAGAGTCCAGTCCACTCCTTTTCATGGCAAGTCTCAGTCTAGCTTTAACTTCTGCCTTCTTGCTAAAAGGTAAAAAAGAGTGATCCCAATAAATCTATAAAGATTTAGATAAATAGAAAAAGGATGAGTAAATTACTCATCCTTTTGATTTCTTTCAGAGTCTTTTAAAATAAACTAAAAAGCCAGTTATAAATCCAGTTAAAAATCGAATATAACAAATTTAAAAGGAATTCATAAAAAAATAAACAAATGTGATACCAAATGAATTCTACAATCGTAATCAGTGGCTTGACTAGGATATAAAATAAAATATCCCAAATAAATTTCATTTTTTATCTTCCTTTCTAGGAAGTCCCGCAATCCAAGGTAAGGAAGATAGCAATTTATAAGCCGTCAAAAATTTAGCAACCTTTACCACTTCCGATTCAGATTCCTTCTTCTCAGTCAGTACTTCCATTCCTTTTACCCAGAGGCATGTCCCAATAATTCTAGCCATTCCTGTAAAAAAATTTGGTTGGTTGTCCATGTGATTCTCCCTTGATTACTCCGACTATTACTATTCTATTTTTATTGTATTCAGTATATCAAATTCTTATAGATAATCAAGCTTTTATCTGTAAAATAAAAAAGTTTCATAATCTTACTAGAAAACTTCTAGCTAGATTATAAAACTTTATTGATTATTTCATTTCTTTTTTATAGCGTTCCAATTCTGCTTGGTTAGCCCAAACGTAATGACCTGGACGAATTTCAACCATAGAAGGTTTATCAGTTTCGTAGTCATGTTGATTAGGATCATAGACTTTCAAAACTTTCTTACGTTCCAAGATTGGATCTGGAATCGGCACAGCTGATAAAAGTGCTTGTGTGTATGGATGAACTGGATTGTTAAACAATTCTTCAGTTTCAGCCACTTCAACAATAACACCCTTATAAATTACCGCGATACGATCAGAGATAAAACGAACTACTGACAAATCGTGGGCGATAAAGAGATATGTCAAGCCCAATTCCTTCTGGAATTTCTTGAGCAAGTTCAAAACTTGGGCACGCACTGAAACGTCCAAGGCTGAAATTGGCTCATCCGCGATCACGAAGTCAGGTTGCATAACCAAGGCACGAGCAATCCCGATACGTTGACGTTGTCCACCTGAGAACTCATGAGGGTAACGTGTCAAGTGTTCAGCCAAAAGTCCTACTTCACGAATGATGTTTTGAACTTTTTCTTTTCTTTCTTCTTCGTCTTTAAATAAATGGTGGTTGTAAAGACCTTCAGAGATGATATAGTCAACTGTTGCACGTTCATTCAAACTTGCGGCTGGGTCTTGGAAAATCATTTGAATGCGACGGATTAATTCCGCTGCTTGTTCACGTGATTTTTTACCATTGATTTTTTGTCCATCAAAGATGATATCCCCTTTGCTGGTATCATTAAGGCCGATAATGGCACGACCAATTGTTGTCTTACCACTACCAGATTCTCCAACGAGAGAGAATGTTTCACCTTTGTTGATAAAGAAGTTTGCATTTTTAACGGCTACAAACTTTTTGCTTCCTTCACCGAAGGAAATCTCTAAGTCTTTAACTTCTACTAATTTTTCAGACATTTCCTTCCTCCTAGTCCTCAAGATGAGCAAAGCCCATCTTTTCACGAATCTTATCGTGTAAATCTGCAATTACTGCTGGTTTTGCAACTTTTGGAGCTTGTTCATCAAGCAACCATGTTTTAGCCCAGTGAGTATCAGATACTGCAAACTGAGGAGCTTTTTCTTCGAAATCAATCTTCATCGCATAATCTGAACGAAGAGCAAAAGCATCTCCCTTCAATTCAGTATACAGTGATGGAGGTGTTCCCGGAATTGAATACAATTCTCCTTTATCGTCAGCCAGCTGTGGCAAACTTGATAAGAGGCTCCATGTGTATGGGTGACGTGGATCGTAGAAGATTTCTTCAACTGTACCATACTCAACGATTTCACCAGCATACATAACTGCAACTTTATCAGCAATACTTGCTACAACACCAAGGTCGTGTGTGATAAAGATAGTTGTAAAGTGGTATTCTTGTTGAAGTGTTTTCAACAAGTCAATAATCTGAGCTTGGATGGTCACATCAAGGGCTGTTGTTGGTTCATCACAAATCAAAACATCTGGACGACACGCAAGGGCAATCGCAATAACAATACGTTGACGCATTCCTCCAGAATACTGGAATGGATATTCATTAAAACGTCTCTCAGCGTCAGGGATACCAACCTTATTCATATAGTCAATCGCCAAGTCTTTTGCTTCTTGAGCCGTTTTCCCTTGGTGTTTAACAATAACTTCTGTGATTTGACTTCCGATTGTTTTGATTGGGTCAAGACTGGTCATCGGGTCCTGGAAGATCGTTGCAATCTTCGCACCACGAATTTGCTCCCAATCTTTATGAGAAGAAAATTCAGTCAAATCTTGGTCACGGTAAAGAATACTACCGTTCGCAATACGACCATTATCTTCCAACATTCCTGTAAAAGTTTTTGTTAAAACAGATTTCCCTGAACCAGATTCTCCAACGAGTGCAAGCACTTCGCCCTCAATCAACTCCAGAGATACTCCACGAATAGCTGTCAAAATTTTGTCACGAACATCAAATTCCACGACAATATCTTGAGCAGTCAAAATTACATTTTTTTCTTTTGTCATGTCTACTCCTATCTATGTGTACGTGGATCACTAGCATCCGCTAGGTTTTGACCAACTACGAAAAGTGACAAGGATACCAAGACCAAAGTTGTCAATGGAATCCAGAAGAGGTATGCATTTGTTGTTACGTTCTGTGAATAATCTGAAATCAATCGACCTAAACTTGGTACTGTAATAGGCAATCCAAGTCCAAAGAATGATAGAAAGGCTTCATATGAGATAAATGCTGGAAGCATTTGTGATGTAGTCGTAACAATAACAGATACCAATTGTGGCATGATATTTTTAATGACAATTTTGTATGTTGGAGTTCCGAGTGTGCGTGAAGCAAGGTTGTACTCTAAGTCACGGTAACGCATGATTTGGATACGAATTGAGTAGGCAATCCCAATCCAAGTCGTTACACTCATGGCAAAAATCAAATTCCAGAAACCTGCTCCGATTGAGTATGTTAGGACGATAACAATCAATAAGTGTGGGATGTTGGAAATAACGTTATAAACTTCCATCATGACGCGGTCAACTGATTTTGAAATACCCCAGATCCCGCCGACAATAACACCAATTACAATATTGATAAAGGTCGCAATAACGGAAATCAAGATAGAGTTACGGGCTCCAAACCAGACACCATCAAAAAGAGACTTACCATTACTATCTGTACCGAACCAATGTTCCGCATTTGGTTTAATGTAGCGAGCGCTAAAATCATTTACCTTACTTACATCATTGAAGTCGAAATCAGAAAACATTGGGTAGATGAAACTCATCAAAACGATTGAAATCAAAATACCAAGCATGATGATGGTTGATTTCTTTTTCAAAAATTGTCTAAAAACAGAACCCCAATATGAGTAGGCAGGAGCATCAATTGCTTCAGAGGCAAAGTCATCGCGTTTTACAAACTGAAATTTATCATTACTAATTGTAGACATTATTTGCCTCCTTTCTCTGTCAACTTAATACGTGGGTCAATAATTGTCATCCAAATATCCCCAATTAAGTAAGAGAAGATTGAGACGCAAGTAAAGATGAAAACTAGACCAACAACCATGTTATTATTTGACGCTTTTACAGAGTCAATCAACATTTTACCCATACCTGGGAAGGCGAAGACTGTTTCAGTAAGAGTAGCTCCACCAATAACACCGATAATAGAACCTGGAATACCTGAAACGAGCGGTACCATAGCATTTTTAAAGATGTGTTTGTTTGAAATTTCTTTCTCAGAAAGACCTTTTGCACGTGCAAAACGAACAAAGTCTTGTGATTGTAAGTCAATCATGTAACGACGAATCCAGATAGCCAAACCAGGAGCACCAAGTAAACCAAGAATAACTGCAGGTAGTACATATGAACGCCAGTCTCCAGCACCCAAGATAGGGAATGAATCAGGGAGTCCAATTGAAGAACCAATCAAACGAATGATATAGACAAGAGCGATAGTTGGAAGAGCAAGTAAGAATGTTAAAGCTCCTGTAGAGAAACTATCAATCCAAGTATTCTTGTAACGAGCCATTGCAGAACCAAGTGGAACCGCAATCGCATACGAAATTGCAAGGCCAATCAAACCAGCAATAGCAGAACTGGTAATCATAGATGGATACTGATAGTTGCTTTCAGTAGCTGTATATGGATCACCTTTACCGTAGTTCGCTACTTCACGTGCATCCGCCTGACTTGGTGATTTATAAGTTCTTGTGTAGATATTGACTGATGAAGTTTTCTTCCCAGTTGGGAATTGAACTTCAGAAGTCTTGGTTTGTCCTTGACCTTGTGTGATAACTTGAAGAACAGGAGTATTGGCATAAGTTGGGTAAGAATCTCCTAAGTTCAAGTTCACAAAGTTCTGATGAACAAATGGGAACTGACTGTTGAAGTACAAGAGGTATTTATGTTTAGTCCCTGAACCTACCAAAGACCATCCAATCGCTGGATCGTTTTCAAAACGCAAATAACGCTCTAAGTTAGGATTTTCTGGGTCTTGAATCTTGTTTGTATGGTCAATATCAAGCAAGTTTGCATAGAATTTGAACACACGCTCGAAAATAGGGATTTCACGAGTAGCATAGAATTGACCGCTCTCTGTAAACTCACCTAAAGTCCAACCGTTCCCAAGTTGTTGGATGTATTTTTCATAGATAGCTTTATTTGTATCATTTGCATCTACTGTAACAGAAGGGTCAATGCTACTAGCTTTTTCCTGCAACTCTTTTGTATCGTAATATTCGATATAACCCATACGCTCATAAACGGTATTTTCATAGTTATCGCGTTTATCAGCTGTAGTTGCAATTTTATTGTAGTTAGTATCTTGTTTGAAGATCAACTTCCGTGGAACCATCGTATAGATGATTGTGTAAATCAAGGTCGTTACTAAAAAGATAGAAACTAACGACCGCAAGATACGCATAAAAACATATTTTTTCATATTATTTCCTTTAAAATCCCAAAAGAACCTTCTCCTTTTGGAGAGAAAGTTCTAATGAGCATTATTTATTTCACGTGGCTCGCTAATTCTTTTTGAGCTTTCTCGTTTGATTCAGCTTTTTCTTTGAGCCATTTTTCACGAGCTTCTTTGTACTCTTTAGCAGTTACAGTGTTCGCTTGCAATTTAAGATATTTGAAGTAAACATCTGAACCTTTATCACCAGATTGAGTATAAGATGCTGAGAATGGTACTACGCGAGAAATGATTGGTGCTGCTCCTGAAGAAGACATAGCTGGAAGGAAGAGTGAGCTATCTGTCAACCAAGCTTGAGCTGCTGCATATTTCTCATAACGTTTATTAAGATCGGTTGTTTCACTAGCTGCATCATCAACTAATTTGTCATAATCATTCAAACCAACTTGAGCAACCGCTGGGTTTGATGGATTATCATAGCCCATGTAGGACTTAGTTGTTTCACTGTTAGTTGTTTTCAAGATATCAAGGTATGTTGATGGATCATCATAGTCTGGATTCCATCCAACAGCACCTGAAAGGTCCCAATCTTCTGCTGCCGCACTAGCTGCGTAGTATGTGGCATTTTGTAATTCATCTGTAGTGATTTGTTGAATATCGATAACTACATTATCTGTACCCAAAGCCGTCTCAACAGATTGTTTAAATGATTGGATACGAGCGATATAGTTTTTAGATGTTTGGTCAACTGGAATATCCAAGTGGATTGGGAATTTTACACCATCTGCTTCAAGGACTTTTTTAGCTTTAGCTAGTTCTGCTTTAGCCTTATCAGCATTGTAAAGACCATCTTGAGCATCCGCAAAGTTTACGTCTTTCCATTCATCACCATAAGAAACAACTTTCTCAGTAACCAAGTCACCAAATGTCTTATCTCCAGCAGAAACAAAGTCAGGTTTGACAAAGAGGTTACGAACAGCAAGGGCGGCTCCATCCTTACCATTTAGCTGAGCTGAATAAGCAGTACGGTCAAAAGCAAAGTTCAAAGCTTGACGGAAGTCTTTGTTAAGAAGAGCTTTCTTAGTAGAAGTCTTTTCCTCGTCAGTTGTTTTTGATGTATATTTATAACTTTGACGGTCAATGTTAACACCTAAACCAGCAATACCAGCTCCCTGTGGGGTATAGTAGATATTATCTTTATATGTTTCTGCTACTTTAGAATAGTTTGAGCTAGTAGGGAAGAGACGTGCATAACTATATGCACCATTTGTAAAGTTACGCTCAAGTGACTCTTGGTCTGAACCATCATAGTAAGAAAGTGTTACAGTATCGATGTGAACATTGTCTTTATCCCAATACTGATCATTCTTTGCAAATTCGATAGAAGACTTAGCTGTCAATCCCTTAAGCAAGAATGGACCATTGTAAAGCAATGATGTTGGATCTGTCGCTTTACCAAAGTCTTTACCTTTTGATTTTTCAAACTCTGCATTCAAAGGCCAGAAGATTCCATAAGATAATTTAGAGTTCCAGTATGGTTCAGGTTTGTTCAATGTATATTGAAGAGTGTAATCATCAACAGCTTTAATACCTACTGCAGAAAAGTCTGTATTGTTCCCTGATATATAGTCAGCCAATCCTTTAACAGAATTTTGTGCTAGGTAAAGAGCGGCTGATTTATTGTCAGCTGCGTGTTTTAAACCTGTAACAAAGTCATTTGCAGTTACTTCTGCATATTCTTCACCATCAGATGTGAACCATTTTACACCTTTACGAATCTTGTATGTATATGTCAATCCATCTTGAGATACTGACCAGTCTTCAGCGACTGCAGGAGTTAGATTTCCATATTGGTCATTTGTAAAGAGACCATCGATACCATTTGAAGTAGCAACTTTTGTACTTTGTTTACCAGAAATTAGGTAGTCCAATGTTTCTGGGTCAGCAGTATAAGTATAGCCATAAGCCTTTGGTGCTTCAGCATTTGATGATTTTGAAGAACCGCAAGCTGCAAGAACACCTGTAGCAAGTAGCGCAACACCCGCTACCGCAAGAATCCGACTTTTTTTCATATTTTTAAACTCCTCGTTTTAAATTGTGGATATTGAAGATTATACCACAGTTTTTTTAAAAAGTAAACGAATTTTCAGAATATTTTGTCGCATGTTTTTTTAAACATTTGAATCTTATGTTTTCAGAAAAGAAAACTATTGACGAGAAACAATTTTCAAGGTATAATAATAAAAGTTAAGGCGGTATAGCCAAGTGGTAAGGCACGGCTCTGCAAAAGCTTGATCGTCGGTTCAAATCCGTCTACCGCCTCTATATTAACGAAGACTCCGAGCGGAGTCTTTTCTTTTTAACAATTAAAAAGCTTTATCAGTATTTAGCTGATAAAGCTTTTGTTTTATTCAGTTTCTTCTTCTACTTCGACTTCCTGAATTTGAACCTTAACCTTGGTTACGCGTCCGTTTTTCACTTTGTCATTTATCAGTATGATATGCTTGTTGCCACTTTCCACCTCATAACTAAGTTTCTCTGAGGTTGGAATGGTTCCCACACCGGTCAAATAATAACCCGCAATGGTATCTACGTCATCACTTTCAAGTTCGACATCGAAATAGTCATTGAAGTCATTTAGGGTCATTGTTCCTTGGACAATATAAGTGTTCTCAGAAATGGTATAAACATAAACTTCAGCTCGGTCAGTCTCATCATCAATTTCACCGACAATCTCTTCGAGCAAGTCCTCAAGAGTAACCAAACCTGCCATTCCTCCATATTCATCGAGAAGAATAGCCATTTGTCTTTGTGAATTTCTCAATTCTTTTAATAAAGCATCCACAAAAATAGTTTCTGGTACAAATAGAGGTTCCTGTAATATCTTTCTCAATACAATATTATCAAAACCATCGGTAAACCCAGCTTTTAGCAGACTCTTGGTGTGAATCAAACCAATCACGTTATCCTTGTCATTGTCATAAACAGGAATTCGAGAAAAGTTTTGTTTTAAGATGCTTTCGATAATCGTCTGAGTGTCATCTTGAATATCTACCATGAAAGCGTCAGTTCGAGGAACCATGACTTCACGCGCCATAAGCTCATCTAGTGAGAAAATCCCCTGTAACATCTCGATTTCATCAGCATCCAAGGTTTCTTCGCTCTTAGTCAGCATGTACTCAATCTCATCACGAGTCATTTTTTCGTCTGCATCGTCAAATGTCATCGGTGTCAAACGACTCAAAAGATTGGTTGATGCGGAGAGCATCCAAACAAAGGGACTCACAATCTTACCGAGAGCGATAATAAATGGTACTGTTCGGATGGCCAAGGCATCTTTTAAATTGAGAGCAATGCGTTTCGGATAAAGCTCGCCAAAAACGATAGAAATATAGGTCAAGAAAGCTAACGATAAGAAGCTAGCTACCGCATAGGCAGTCTCACTATTTCCCATCCAAGAAGCAATCAACTCTCCAAGTGAATCTGCTAGTTTAGCCCCTGACAAAATCGTAATCAAGGTGATACCAACTTGAATGGTTGATAAAAAGTGATTTGGGTTTTCAAGTACCTTTAGTAAACGGATATAGCGTCTATCTCCCTCTTCAGCTTTTTGCTCAACACGTGAACGACTAAGTGAAACCAGGGCCATCTCTGTTGCAGAGAAAAAGGCATTTAAAAAGGTCAAAACAACTAATAATACAAATTGCAGTAACAAATCCTGACTGCTCGGGTCTTCCATTTTCCTTCTCCTAAAAAGTATAATTGTGACTATTATACCATATTTTTTAACTTCTACACATTAAATTACGATTTCAGTAGCAAATCCCCTATCTAAATAAGATAAGGGACTATCTATTCATTAGTCTTTTGTTACGGTTACTTTGCCTGTTCGGTAGTCTAACTGAATTCCCTTTTGAACGTTAGGAATCACAACATTAAACTCCAATTCCCCGTCAGATGATTTGGCTTCAATCTGAGATGCAGAAGGGACCAAATCTTCTTCTGTTGCGTAGAGCAATGTGACACGGTAACGAACGCGTTTGTTTTGATCCAAGGCTTTTCGAACTAAACTTTCATAGTAGTTTTGTCCCGTTGAATCTTCTGCGCGTGCTTGATTGGCCCAGGCCGTTTGTACAGCGATATTTTTGGGATTGCTAGTAGATGCATCAAAGCCATCTAAACCACCAATCAGGGCGTAACCTAATAAATGTCCTCTATCTACTGCATGATTGTAAGTTCCTTTTAGGTTTTTGACTTGATGCCATCCTGCTGGCGTCCAAGAGGTTGAGCCATTCCCAGTTTCTTCACGGTCTTTGTACTGTCTTGTTGCTTTTGACATAAGGGCATTGGCTACCGTTGGGACCGTCTCTCCACCTACAGTTTTTGTTTTATTATCAGCATAAGGTTTACTTGATACCTTAGCATCTAGATTGGTTTTGTTTCCATTAACTACAAAAGCTCCTGCTCCATTCCACTCAATTGTACCCTTGATTTGTTTTTTGACCGAGTCAGTCAGTACACTCTCTGCCAATTCTTGACTAGGAGTGTCGGATGACTGGGATTTTTGTGTCACTTGTGTTTGTGGTGTATTATTGGAAGCCTGCATTTTTTTAATGTAGTAACTTCCTGCCGTCAATAGTAGAAAAATCAGGAGACCTATGAGGGCCTGTCTGGTTTTTTTATTCATGTTTTCTCCTTCATTTCACTTCCTAGAAAAGAAGCTGGGACAAAAGTCCTAGCCTCTCAATTGTCTTTGGATTGTCGATCAAGACGCAGTGGCTGAGTGGGCTCTACTACGCTGATTTCATCAGTTTTCACAGCCCTACTCAACTGTGCGGAGGTGGGACGACGAAATCGAATTCTAACGAATTAACGATTTCTGTCCCACTCTCATTTTCCTGTAAATTTCGCAATTAACTCATGCCATTTTTCTGGTGCTAAAATTGCCCATGGATCTTGACTCTTGCCTAAGATCCCGTAGCCAATCATCAAGCCAATTCCAAGTGCTAAGACCCCTAGAAGTAGGACAATAATAACTAGTAGGAATCTACGTAATACATAAGATCCTTGTTTATTCATCTTCATCAGCTTCCACACTTACCCGTTCAATATTAGCTCCTAACTG
>CABPWC010000006.1 GCA_902461025.1 uncultured Streptococcus sp. | reverse complement strand
GACATTTGTTTTTCAGTCTCAGCGCCCCCAAGAGTATCAAGGACATAATCAACCTTGCTAACAGTTTTTGTATAATCCTCTGTTTTGTAGTCGATAAAACGGTCCGCTCCTAGCTTCATAACTCGCTCAGCACTATCTCCAGCCCCATTGGTAATGACTGTCAAACCTTTAGCCTTAGCAATCGGAATGGCCATGCCACCGACACCGCCTGTACCACCAGAGATAAAGATCGTCTTGCCAGCTTGAGCTCCCATGAGTTCTAGGGCTTGCATAATGGTCAAGGCAGTCAAAGGTACAGCCGCCGCTTCCTCGTCAGACAGATAGTCTGGAACCTTGGCTAGAGCCTGACTATCGACAGCTACGTATTCAGCAAAGGCACCAATTTGGTCGAGTGGGAGACGTCCAAAAACTCGGTCTCCGACTTTGAGATTTTTGACTTGTCTACCGGTCTCTTCAATGATACCGACTACTTCATTACCTGCAGTTTGTGGGAGTTTGTAAGGGACGATCATCTTGACTTCTCCTCGGGAAATCATGTTATCCAGAGGATTAACACCAGCAGCGGTGACTTTGACCAAAACTTCTTTGTCTGTGATACTTGGTTTTGCGATTTCTGTGATGTTAAGAGTGATATTGTTTTTGTTATAAGTAGTGTGCTGTGCGGCTTTCATTGTCTTCTCTTTTCTATTTTTTTGTTGTATCTGATATAGATACAAGTATAGCCTTTTTAAAACTGATCTGCATGCAAATCAGTTTCGTTTTTGTTTGGCTTCTTTATAAAGATTGTTAATGACATCTTCTAAGGTTTGCTGGGCTAGTTCCTTCTCAAGTTGAGCTTCAGCGCTAGCAAATAGTGGCGAAATGGCAGCTTGAATATGTTTCCCTACTGGGCAATCCGGATTGCTATTTTGGTGAACGGGAAATAAGCTGATGTGGTTGACTTCTTGTGTGGAAAAATAAATCTCAAGTAAGGTCACTTCCTTTGGGGACTTACTGAGTTGATAGCCTGTTTTTCCTTGATGGGAAGTAATTAAGCCAGCGTTTTTCAATAAGGCAATCACCTTACGAATATAACTAGCGTTGGTTCCGACGCTCTCAGCCAGAGCTTGTGAACTTAAGGTATCCTTGCTCTCGCTAATCATGGTTAGGATATGTAAGGCTACTGAAAATTTTGTATCCATATAAACTCCTTTGGATAACTTGTATCTAATACGAGAACAAGTATATCACAAATAAAATGAAAAGCAAGACTTTTGTTTTAAATTTTTAAAATATTTTTGAAGAGTGTCATCAGATTAGAGATGTCTGGAAAGGCAGTTCATAAAAAATAGTGAGATAAACTTGTTTTAAAGAAACAGCATCTCCCCTCTCTGCTTGATCAAACATATCTTAGTTTGTGCCTAGTAAACTTTGTTTAATAATCTAATTATATGTTATTTCATTCCGTTTTTTTGTTCTTTTCAAAGCGTTATGAGGACTTGAAACTTCTTTTATGATTTTTAATTAGTAAAATGTTGAACTATAGTGAGTATTGTGTCATAATAGATAGTATATAAATCATTAATAGAATAGAAATAATATTTTCTTACCTTTACAAGTAGTATTGGTTAGACATTTTTTCGTCTCAATTGTACTTATCTCTCAAGTTTAGCTAGTTTTTATAAGCTCTGTTTTCGAATCAATAAAACAAATTTTAGAAGTGCATAAGACAAGATGGTGACCTTACTACAGTCATCGCTAATCGCTATGTCTTGCTGGTACAGACTGTTTGTGCCGTTGGCTATTTACCAGTCAGTTTAATCAAAGGGCTTAATTTTTATTGTTGAAAGGTTTTTATATGGGGAAAATTCTCTCTTTAGGTCTGACAGGTAAGAAATTACTTGCTCAGGGTTTCTTGTTTGTTCTGTTAGGTCTTATCTTGATGGTCACGGGGACTTGGTTGCCAGTAACGATTATTCGAATGGCTCTAGTTTTAGCTTGGATTGCAACGGTCGTAGATTTAGTATTACGAGTTTTCAAAAAAAGCCAGTCAACGGATACCTTGGGAGTTGCACTGGTTAAATTGTTAGTGCTGGGATATTTGCTAGGTTCTAATCTTGCGACTGATATACCGATTTATGTTCTGGCTCTTGTGATTGGAGTTTATCAGATTTTTAGGGCCACGATTAATCTTGTCACCTATGTTCTCTACCGTAAAAATAATATTCGACCTCGTTTTCGTCTCTTACTAGATGGTATTCTACTAGTTTTTCTTGGTGGAGCTAGTCTTTTGTCCTCTACGGGAAATTCTGTCTTTCAACTCTTTGTTTTAGGGGCTTATTTTTTCCTTTATGGTCTGTCCAATATCCGTGACGGTTTCTTATTTGAAGGGGAAATTGGGAAAAACCATCTCAAACGTCGTATTAGAATTAGCTTACCTATTGTCCTAGCCGCTCTCATCCCTGCAAGAACTTTAGCAAAAGTTAACAAATTTATGCTGGAAAATGCTGATGAGGAAGAAGATATCCATCTTGGAATAGTGAAGTCTGGTAAGACAGCAGAGCTAGAAATTTTTGTTCATACAGCTGAGACCTCCCTGTTTTCAGCTATTGGTCATGTGGATATCTGCTATCAGGGTCGTGTTATTTCTTATGGCAACTATGATCCGTCATCTGAGACCTTATTTGGTATGATAGGAGATGGTGTCTTATATTTTTGTGACCGCGATAAGTACATCGACTTATGTAAACGGGAGAGTCAAAAAACGCTATTTGGTTACGGAATAGATTTGACACCGGAAATGGAAGAAGCGGTTCAGGAAAAATTAGCTGAATTAAAACAACTAACGATTCCTTGGGAGCCAAGCGCAGATAAAATTAAAACGGAAGATGGTAAGGAAGACTACACCTACGCTTATAAAATCAGACATGAGACGGATGGGGAACTTTATAAATTTATCAAATCTAAGTTTAAATCCTACTTTGTCTTATCCACAAACTGTGTGCTCTTGGCTGATACCATAGTCGGTCAGGCTGGAACAGATATCCTTTCACCCAAAGGATTTATCGCACCAGGAACTTATCAAGCCTACCTTGACCGAGAGTTTGAAAAACCAAATAGTATAGTCGTATCTAAACATGTTTATTAATGAGAATTTATGAATTTAGTAAAAAAATACACCCCGTTAATACTTTTTATAGGGCTGGTTACTCTTGTAATTCTGAATGCATCAAGCTTTATATCAGGAGCAGTATCTCTCTTTGAAGTAACTTCTACCTTGATTTATGGTGCTGTTATTGCTTTTGTGCTCAATGTTCCCATGAAAAAAATTGAAGAATTCCTAGTTAAAATGAAGGTAAAGGCAGGGTTGCGTCGTCCGATTGCTATGGCGCTTGTTTTCCTATCTCTTATCTTAATCGTGATCTGTCTTTTGGTTTTGGTGCTTCCAACCCTTGCTCAGACTATTAGTCAGCTGGGAACAGTCCTTTCAACAGTCCTGACTCAACTTGGTAAACTACTAGATAGCTCGGAATTTGTAACCAAAGACACGCTGTCAACTATCGTATCAGGAATTCAGGGACAGTCTAGCTCTATTAGTCAAGCTTTGATAGCCTTCTTATCCGGTCTGACTAGTAATATAGGAAATATTTTTTCAAGTATGATGAATGCCTTTCTGATTATAGTCTTTACCTTTTCATTTTTATCCAGTAAGGAACATCTGGCAGCGATGACGAGTCGACTTCTAAAAGTTATATTTCCAGAGAAAGTGGTGACAAGGTTGACATACATCGGACAAGTAGCACTAGAGACTTATGATCAATTTTTGATGAGTCAGCTGATTGAAGCAGTCATCATAGGAGTTATGATAGCAGTTGGCTACAGCCTGTTTGGACTACCTTATGGGGTAATGACAGGTATCTTTGCAGGAGTACTGTCTTTCATTCCTTATGTTGGTCCTATGATTGCTTGTATTCTGGGAGCGATTTTTATCTTTACAGTAAGTCCAAGTCAAGCCTTATTTTCTATTGTTCTTTATCAAATCATACAACTGATTGAGGGAAATCTTATCTATCCCAAAGTTGTGGGTCAATCTATTGGCTTACCAGCCCTTTTCACGCTTGCGGCTGCTAGTATCGGAGGGAATCTTTTCGGACTACTTGGAATGATATTCTTTACCCCCGTATTTGCTGTTATCTATCGACTGGTTAAAGAATTTGTCGTCGCAAAGGAAAATCAGGTAGATTAAGAAAAACTAAATTTAATAAGATATACTGAGAAGAGAGTGAGAGATTCTCTTCTCTTTTATTTTTAAATACTTTGCTACAAAAAGCTATTGGACGTAAAAAAGCCTTGATTTCAAGGCTTTTTCCTGTTGATTTAGATGCCCCTACAAGGGCTCGAACCTGCGCCCCATAGATTAAGAGTCTACTGCTCTACCAACTTAGCTAAAGAGGCAACAGAAAAAGCTGAGAATGTAACTTCCCAGCTATTTTAATATGCCCAAAATGGCAGCTAGATTATTTACGAAAGGCATCAAGGATATAGGTGAAACCAACAATTAAAAATGCAAAGGCAACGACATAAACGACAAAGACACTTGTAGCTACTGGATTGAACAAAATCACTAGACCTAGTAAAAATGCAAGCAACGCTATCCACATGATATGGTTGCCAATAATAGGGAAAATCAATCCCAGACGATTGCCTTTAAAGAAAACTATAATGGCTTCTACAATTAACCAAATCCCTAAAATAATTGGAATGACAACTGGCAGCGTCACAAAGCCATAGGCAACGAGGTAAAGAGCTAAGAGAAGATTAACAATCCCTTGGAAAAGATGAGCTGGTGAGCGAAGCTCTTTTGGTACAGAGAAATAGCCTAAAATAGCTGCTATGGAAGCAACCAGTAAACCAAATGCAATCCACCAGCTGTAAGCAACAAGATTAGCTACTGGGTCTGTAAATAGAAAGAGTGCTAAAAGGACAAAAATAACTCCTGCAAGGAATAGCGATAAACGATTAGAAAATTTCATTTCAAGACCATCCTGTTATATAGTATAGTTTGATAGTAAAAATATTATACACCTTTTTAGAGGAAATATCAATAAACTAAATGGAAAATTTGGAAGTTTCAGTCTGATTCATGAAAAGAAAATCAGTTTTTATTATTTTGAAAATAAAAAGAGAAGATAAAATTTGTCTTCTCTACATGAAAATATTGTATGGCATCAAAGCAAAAGTAACTGGCTTTACACTATTTGTTAAGATGTAATTTGATTCAAAAAGAAAAGATAGATTTAAAAGTGGGGCAAATGATGGGGCAAATCAGTTACAGACAAGCAAAAAAGCCTTGTAAATCAAGGCTTTTTCCTGTTGATTTAGATGCCCCCTGCAGGGCTCGAACCTGCGACCCATAGATTAAGAGTCTACTGCTCTACCAACTGAGCTAAGGAGGCAAATAAAAAGCTGTATTGGTGCCGAAACTTCACGGTTTGTATTGAACCCGCGCAATTAAGCAGGTGGGCAACTCGCTCTAACTGAAGCTGTTTCCGTGTGAGACGGCCTACATGCTGTTAGAAGACTTTTGTTTCCCTAATAATACAAAAAATAGTCGGTCAACACTTAAATGTGAAGTCGTACACCACAGCGTTTCTATGATTATATGATACCACTTTTTCAAAAAAAATCAAGGGGAAATTATAATTTTTGAAAAGGATTTCACGAGTTTCGTAATTTATCAATGGTTTCCTTGCGTTGAGCCAGGGCCCGTTCGTATTTTCCACTATCTTCCGGAGAAAAGTAGTGATGGTCACGGATTTTTTCTGGTAGGTATTCTTGCTTGACCCAGTGACCAGGATAATTATGTGGATAGAGATAATTTTGGGCGTTACCTAATTCCTTGCTGCCGCTATAATGTCCATCTCGCAAGTGACGTGGAATCGGCAGATGCCCCGATGTTTTAAGGTCAGACAAGGCCTTATCTATAGCCACGTAGGCTGAGTTAGACTTAGGTGAAAGTGCCAGATCAATGACGACATTGGCAATGAGGATACGAGCCTCTGGGAAGCCGATTCTTTGCGCAGCATCCAAAGCAGTTACGGTATGGATTTGCGCTTCTGGATTAGCTAAGCCAATATCTTCATAAGCAATCACAGTCAAACGACGAGCTAGGCTAGGAAGGTCACCGGCTTCTATCAAGCGAGCAGCATAGTGGAGACTAGCATCGACATCGGATCCACGGATGGATTTTTGCAGGGCAGATAGAACATCATAGTGACCGTCTCCATCCTTGTCCATAGTGATGTAGCTTCTCTGAAGACTATTTTCCATGATGTCGAGCGTGATGTGACGGACACCGTCATCATTTTCTGGGGTGGAGAGAACTGCCAAATCAAGCGAATTGAAGGCAGAACGGAGATCTCCATTGGTAGATGTTGCGATAAAATCAAGGGCATCATCATCTAACTCAACAGGGAAATCAAAACCTCTTTCAGGGTCAGTCAGGGCGATTTGAACGGCCTCTTTAACATCTTGATTGGATAAGGGTTCTAATTCAAAAATCTGAACACGGCTACGGATGGCTGGAGTGACAGAAAAGAAAGGATTTTCAGTTGTCGCCCCGATCATGATGACTAGACCACTTTCCAAGAGAGGAAGGAGGAAGTCTTGTTTAGTCTTGTCAAGACGATGAATCTCGTCTAGTAGCAGTACAAGGCCACCTGAGAATTTAGCTTCCTCAGCGATTTCTTGGAGGCGTTTTTTACTATCAACTGTGGCATTGAAGGTCCGAAAAGCATACTTGGTCGTTCCAGCGATGGCTGAAGCGATACTGGTTTTTCCGATGCCTGGAGGTCCGTAGAGGATCATAGAGGATAGGCGATTGGCTTCCACCATACGGCGGATAATCTTGCCAGGTCCAACTAGATGCTCCTGACCGATGACCTGGTCGATGGTTTTGGGGCGCATACGAAGCGCGAGATTGTCTGGCATAGCAGTCCTTTCTAACATGGATTTTCTGATACTAATGTGGTAATATGGTAGTATCTATTTTAGCATATTTCCGAGTATTCGGGGCGATTGAAGAGTCGTATAGAAAGAGGACAAAATGGCAACATATGGATTTTTAGACGTTTTACAAGAAGAGTTGGACAAGAACTTTCCCTTTGACTATGAGATTAGCTGGGACAAGCGCAATCATGCTGTTGAAGTAAGTTTTCTATTAGAGGCACAAAATGCTGCAGGAGTGGAGATGCTGGATGAGGATGGAGAGGTTTCGTCAGATGATATCCTTTTTGAAGAAGCGGTCCTTTTTTACAATCCGACCAAGTCAACGGTTAACGCAGAAGACTATTTAACAGTCATCCCTTACCTGCCTAAAAAAGGATTTTCTCGTGAGTTTTTAGCTTATTTTGCCCTTTTCCTCAAAGATACTGCCGAGGTTGGGCTGGATGCCCTCATGGACTTTTTGGAAGACCCAGAAGCAGAAGAATTCGTCATGGAATGGAACCAAGAAGTCTTTGAAGAAGGGAAAGTCGGCTTGGAAGAAGGAGAATTTTACCCTTATCCGAGGTATTAGGAGTCTAGCATGGAAATAGAACTTACTGATTTCACAGGCTGCAAAATTGCTCTATTTTGCGAAGATAAGCTACTGACCATCTTGCGTGATGACAAGGAAAATATCCCTTGGCCCAATATGTGGGAGTTGCCGGGTGGTGGTCGTGAAGGGGACGAAAGTCCTTTCGAGTGCGCAGCGCGTGAAGTTTATGAAGAACTGGGAATTCATTTAAATGAAGATTGTTTGCTCTGGAGCAAGATTTATCCCAGCATGCTCTATGAAGGCAGACAGTCAGTATTTATGGTCGGTCAGTTAAGTCAGGATCAGTTTGACAGTATCACCTTTGGAGATGAAGGGCAAGCTTACAAACTGATGAGCATTGAGGAATTTTTAGATTCTAAACAGGCTGTGCCACAGTTGCAGGGTAGATTGAGGGAATATTTGGAGGAAGTAAAATGATTTTTGCAATTGCAACAACGACGTTAAACAAGGAAGTTAAACGCAAACTAAAAACTGGACAATACTCTAGGGAAGAAGCTGCATTTATTTATATGGAATATTTAAAGCTAAAGAAGCAGAGAGAAAGTGGTACGAAAGTAGCTGGGATCTCTATGGCTGTTATTTGGGGATTAATGCTTGTTTTACCCTTACTGAGTGGTGAAGGTCTCGTACTGCCTCTTTCAGTACATTTTTTATTTTTGCTACTGCTTGCAGGAATTGTTCTATTTGTTTATTATCTTATGTTTGGTATTTTTAAACAGCAGATTCATAGCGCAATGAAAGAACACTATACAGATGTGATTGAAGAATTTAAGAAGAATAAGGAAAATACAAAATGGAAACATGGCAAGAGTTAAAAGTTACAGTCAAGCGTGAGGGAGAGGAGTTAGTTTCCAATCTCTTGATTGAGTTAGGTGCCCAAGGGGTAGCAATTGAAGATAGCATGGACTATGTTGGAAATGTGGACCGCTTCGGTGAGATTTTCCCTGAGGTGGAGCAACAAGAAGAAATCGTGGTGACAGCTTACTATCCCGAAACGGTTGATGTGGTAGCGGTTGAAGCGGATTTGCAGGCTCGTTTAGCAGAATTGACAGACTTTATGGATCTAGGAGAGGTCAAGATGGGAACGACTGCCTTGGCTGAGGAAGATTGGGCGGACAACTGGAAGAAATACTATGAACCTGCTCGCATTACCCATGACTTGACCATCGTGCCATCATGGACAGACTATGAGGCGACGTCAGGAGAAAAGATTATCAAGCTGGATCCTGGTATGGCCTTTGGAACTGGGACCCACCCAACAACCAAGATGAGCCTCTTTGCCTTAGAGCAGGTTCTTCGTGGTGGTGAAACAGTGCTAGATGTGGGAACTGGATCAGGCGTCCTTTCTATTGCTAGCTCTCTTCTGGGTGCCAAGGAAATCTTTGCCTATGACCTAGATGATGTAGCGGTTCGAGTCGCTCAGGAAAATATTGAGCTCAATCCTGGCATGGAAAATATCCATGTATCACCAGGTGATTTGCTTAAAGGTGTTGAGATTGAAGCAGATATCATCGTGGCCAACATCTTGGCGGATATACTCATTCATCTGACGGATGATGCTTATCGCTTGGTCAAGGATGAAGGCTATCTCATCATGAGTGGCATTATCAAGGACAAGTGGGAGATGGTGCGTGAGTCAGCAGAAGCAGCTGGATTTTGCCTTGAAACCCACATGATCCAAGGGGAATGGAATGCCTGTGTCTTTAAGAAAACCAAGGATGTTTCCGGTGTGATTGGAGGCTAGCATGCAACAGTATTTTGTCAAGGGTAATGCAATCTCACCTGTCACTATCGAGGACAAGGAGACCAGCAAGCACATGTTTCAGGTCATGCGCCTGAAAGAAGATGACCAGGTAACCTTGGTCTTTGATGATGGCATCAAGCGTTTGGCGCGCGTGGTCAATGTGGAGGCGCGTCAATTGGAGCTGGTTGAGGAATTAGCTGACAATGTGGAACTGCCAGTCCAAGTGACCATCGCATCGGGCTTTCCAAAAGGAGACAAGCTGGAGTTCATCACTCAGAAAGTAACAGAACTCGGAGCTAGTCAGATCTGGGCCTTCCCTGCAGACTGGTCCGTTGCCAAGTGGGACAGCAAAAAATTGGGGAAAAAGGCCGAGAAACTAGAAAAAATCGCTCTCGGTGCAGCTGAGCAAAGCAAGCGGAATCTAGTACCAAACATTACCCTTTTTGAGAAAAAATCAGACTTTCTAGCACAACTGGACCAGTTTGACTCTATTGTGGTAGCCTATGAAGAGTCAGCAAAAGAAGGAGAATCAGCTGCCCTTATCCAAGCTATTACTAGTCTTGAAAAAGGGGCTAAATTGCTCTTTATCTTTGGGCCAGAAGGTGGTCTCTCACCTGCAGAAATTGACAGTTTTACAGCCAAAGGAGCAGTCCTTGCAGGACTTGGCCCTCGCATCCTACGAGCAGAAACAGCACCGCTTTATGCCTTATCAGCCATCAGTGTTTTGCTTGAGTTGCAGAAATAAGAAAAGAAAATGGGTGCTTATTAATATTTGTAAAAGCCTTATCTCAAGCCATCTTCGGATGGCTTTTTTTATGTAAACAACCTCCCTAAAAACTTGGCTTTATCTCCTGGTATATTTTCCAAGCACATTTCTTGAAACCCTTTCCTTCTTCTGATAGACTAATACATAGTTTGAAAAAGGAGACTTATCATGAAAAAATTTGTTGCTGAATTAATCGGTACTTTTATGCTTGTGTTCATCGGAACAGGAGCTGTTGTTTTTGGAAATGGTGTTGAAGGACTTGGCCACCTTGGGATTGCTCTTGCTTTTGGTTTAGCAATCGTAGTCGCAGCCTTCTCAATCGGAACTGTTTCAGGTGCTCACTTAAACCCGGCTGTTTCTATCGCTATGTTTGTGAACAAACGTTTGTCATCTTCAGAGCTTGTAAACTACATCCTTGGTCAAGTAGTTGGTGCTTTCCTTGCATCTGCTTCTGTATTCTTCCTCTTAGCGAATTCAGGTATGTCAACTGCAAGTCTTGGTGAAAATGCCTTGGCAAACGGAGTAACTGTCTTTGGTGGTTTCTTGTTTGAAACAATTGCAACATTCTTGTTTGTTTTGGTGATCATGACTGTAACATCAGCAAGCAAAGGTAATGGCGCAATCGCTGGTTTGGTAATCGGTTTGTCATTGACAGCTTTGATCCTTGTTGGATTGAATATTACTGGTCTTTCAGTAAACCCAGCTCGTAGCTTGGCTCCTGCTGTATTGGTAGGTGGCGCAGCTCTTCAACAAGTTTGGATTTTCATCCTTGCACCAATCGTTGGTGGAGTTCTTGCAGCTCTTGTTGCTAAAAACTTCCTTGGAACTGAAGAATAATTGAAACGCAAAAAGCCTACTCTTCACATTGGAGAGTAGGCTTTTTTGTATATTAAAATCCCCCACGATAAGAGGTGAGGGATTTTATAATTAACTCAATTCAGCAACGATAGCTTTGATTTGTTCAGCTGTGTGAACACCTGCAACTTGTTTAACGACTTGTCCATCTTTCTTGAAGAGAAGAGTAGGGATAGACATGATTCCAAATGCACGAGCTGTGTTTGGATTTTCGTCAACGTCCATTTTAACGATTTTCAAGACATCTTCTGAAAGTTCTTCAGACAATTTATCCAAGATTGGACCTTGCATACGACATGGACCACACCAAGTTGCCCAGAAGTCTACCAAGACCAATCCGTCTTTTGTTTCTTGTTCAAATGTTGCATCTGTAATTGCTTTTGCCATAGTATTTCTCCTTTTTAGTTATATTGGCTTAAATCTTGTTTCATGAGATAGAAGAAAACATCCCCATAAGTCCCATGGTAGTCCAGAACATGACCATTGTAGGTTAGTTTTTGGACAGGGTAATAGTCGGCGACACCAATCAGGCAGGCATGTTGAGAACGTTCAAATTCTTCGTATGACTCGAAGGTCATTGTTCTCTCTTGCTTGCTGGCATCTAAATAAGTGATTTCAATCATAGGATTCTCCTTTGTTAAATCATGTCTTCATTTTACTCCTCAGAAAAAGGAATGTCAAGAAAATTGATTGCGCACGCAAGTTTTTTAAAAAACTTTAAGATAACCAACTTGCTTTTGTTTCAAGACTTTCTTCGACTGCTTTTTGTAGATAAGCAAGAGCCGTCTGGCCCTCCTTAGTGAGGCAGATAAAACTAGCTCGCTTGTCTTGGTCACAACATCTCCGACTAAGTAAACCGCAGTTTTTTGCTTCTAGGCGTGCCACCATCCGTGATACAGCGCTAGGGCTCAGATGAAGTTTATCTGGCAAGTCAATCTGTCTCAAAGATTTTTCTTGAGCCTGATTTAAAAAGTGCAAGAGGTAGAATTCTTTGAGCGTTAGACTTTGTTCGCTTTGCTCAGCAATCGTTTGCTCTAAAATAGCTTCTAATTCTACTTGTCGGCGGTTGAAGTCAAACCATTTATCTAAGTAAGTCACGTCAATCTCCTTTCCTATATAATAGTTGTAAATAGCTTTATACATCTAAGATGCTTGCGCACGCAATTAGTATACAACTTTTTCCATGAGATAGCAAGAAGGATGTTTCTTGTGTATTTCCTTGAAATTTTCTGAAAAAGGAGTAAACTGGTATGCAGAAAGTCTATTTTTGGAGTATTCGATGAAGTTATATGTTCAGTTAATGATTCTCTTTGTGATTTCTCTAATCGGTGAAGGAATCTCTAGCTTTTTCCATTTGCCTATTCCTGGAAGCATTATCGGTTTGATTATTTTATTTTTGGCTTTGCAGTTCAAGTGGTTGCGGGTACGTCATGTCAACATGGTTGGGAATTTTCTTCTGGCCAACATGACCATTCTCTTTCTGCCTCCTGCAGTTGGGATTATGGAGAAATTTGATGTGATTGCTCCCTATTTATTGCCCATTGTCTTGATTGTTTTTTTTGCAGCAGTCATCAATATTATCTTGATTGCGCTGGTCGTTCAATTTATCAAAAAGCGTTATGAAGGTGATTACGAAGAAAGAGGTGCCAAATGAGCGAATTTGTATCCAATCCACTTTTTGGGATAGCCTTGTCTATCCTGGCCTATCTCGGAGGCATGATTATCTTTAGACGATATCCTCATCCTCTGACGACTCCCTTGCTGCTAGCAACCTTGTTTATCATCGCTTTTCTGAAATTGACTGGTATTTCTTACGCTGCCTATTATCAAGGTGGGGTTTATCTGAATAACTTGATTGTACCTTCGACAGTAGCACTCGGGATTCCTCTCTATAAAAGTTTTCACCTCATGAAGCACCATGTTAGAAGTATTTTACTTGGGAGTTTTTTAGCAGTCATTGTGAATACCATTTTTACAGCTTTAGTTGCAAAATTTTTCGGTATGGATTTCTTCTTGGCAATTTCGCTTTTCCCAAAGTCTGTAACGACGGCCATGGCAGTTGGAATTACGGATAAGCTACAAGGGATAGCGACGATCACTTTGGTAGTTGTGGTAGCAACTGGGATTTTGACCAGCGTTATTGGACCAACACTTTTAAAATGGCTAAAAATAGACGACCCAGTAGCTGTTGGTCTTGCTCTTGGAGGAACGGGTCACGCAGTTGGGACTGGGACAGCTTTTCGCTATGGAGCTGTTGCGGGGGCTATGGGTGGCCTGGCTATCGGTGTCACCGGTATTCTCTACGTATTTGTCAGTCCCATCGTAGCAGGTTTGATATTGAGCTAAAAAATAATAATGTTATATTTCTTTGTGTAAAAAGAAACCCCTAGCTTTATTTGCTAGGGGCTTCATTCGTTATTGTAAGTTTACTTTGTTCTTTAAGATATAGTAGGTACCGAGATAGAAGCCGACGCTAAGGATTAAGTCCTTGAAAATTTCAAAGGATAATACCCAATTGTAGTCGAAATCGATGCGAAGATTTAGAGTGATAAAACCAAGGACTATTTGGATAGCGATGTAAGCGACAACCGCAAGAGCTGTACGGTATTCATTAAAGAGTTGACCGATAGAGATAGAAAAGTAGATACAAAGGATACTTGCAAGAGTGTTAACGATATAGGAAATCAAGGCTAACCAGAAATCATCTTGATAATTTTTGAGAATAAACTCGGCAAAGTTGGATATTAAGACGTCTGGTTGAATCATGGATATGATGATGTAAAGACTAAAAAGAAAGACCAGTGTACTTGTCAAAGACCAAACAAAGGCTCCAAGGAGTTTAGAGGAAAGAATCTGGTGTTCAGATACTGGAAGGGTTAGTGTTAGATAGCCACGACGATCATATACGCTTCCTTTAAATCGTTGAATAATCAAGATCAAGGTTGAGATACCCAAAGTAATAACCAGACCCCCAAAAACCAGAGATAGAAAGACTAACATGACAACGCCCTTGTCTTGATAATAGGTGCTTGAGAGGGTACTGCCCTGAATTCCTATAATGACAGATAGGGATAGTACAGCAGCGTAGAGGGCTAAAAACCATTTGTTGACATTTTTAAATTCATAATGAACTAAATTCCAAAACATAAGAATCTCCTTTATCTAGGCTTTGAATTCGTGACGGAAGAGCTGGTCGATAGACTCTCCTGATTCGTAGCGAATATCATCCACATTTCCTTGACGGACAACTTTTCCATCCTTGAGGAAGACAATCTCATCCAAGATTGGTTCGATGTCTGAAATCAAGTGAGTTGAAATCAAGACAGTCGAAGTTGGAGAGTAGTTGTTGATGATGGTGTTCAAGATGTAGTCACGAGCTGCAGGATCGACACCACCGATTGGTTCGTCAAGGACATACAAACGAGCATCACGACTCATGACAAGGATCAACTGAACTTTTTCTTTATTCCCTTTTGAGAGTTTCTTGAAACGGCTATTCTCATCGATACCAAGGTCACGAAGAAGACCTTGAGCACGTTCGAGATTGAAATCTTTATAGAAGGTCTTGAAAAAGGTAAGAGCTTCTTTGACCTTCATCTGTTCGTTGAGATAGGTCGTATCAGGTAGATAAGAAACAATTGCTTTAGTTGCTGGGCTTGGTTCCATGCCATTGATGAGGATACGCCCTTGCTCTGGTTGGAGTAAACCGTTGATTAATTTAATCAGGGTTGTTTTTCCAGAACCGTTTGGGCCAAGGAGACCCACAATCTTTCCTGCCGGGATTTCAAGGGAAACATTTTGAAGAGCAGGGCTTGCTCCATAGAATTTTGAAACATTTTCAAACGTTAACAAGGTCATAGTCTAAACTCCTTCAATATAATCTCTCAAAACAGTTGGTAGTTCTTCTTTTTCATAGCCAAATTCTACCATGCCTGTTACAAACTGCTGCAACTGTTCTTCTGATAGTTGCTTCCGGGATTGGAGAATTAAGTCCAAGTCCTCGGTGACAAAACGCCCTGCAGTCCGCTTGGTGTATACGAAGCCTTCTCTTTCTAAATCTGATAGGGCACGTTGGATGGTATTAGGATTAACGCCAGCCTCGCTAGCAAGTTCTCTGACAGTTGGCAGTTGTTGGTTGGGTTCTAGTTTATGGGAAATGATTTGCAGTTTGATCTTATCCATTATCTGCAAATAAATGGGTTTGTTGTTATCAAATGTCCAGGACATCACGGTCTCCTTTCTACAATTTCTTTTTGTGTCACTTAAATAATACAACTAAACAATAAACTTGTCAAGTCAAAAGGAGAATTATTTTGGGAATTGCTCAAAAAATGGTATAATGAAAAGAAAACGACAAGGAGGGGAAGGCATGCGTTGTCCAAAATGTGGCGCTACTAAATCAAGTGTTATCGATAGCCGTCAGGCTGAAGAAGGAAATACGATTAGAAGAAGACGTGAGTGTGAAGAATGTCAGCATCGTTTTACGACCTATGAACGTGTAGAAGAAAGAACGCTGGTTGTGGTCAAGAAGGATGGCACACGGGAGCAGTTCTCCAGAGATAAAATCTTTAACGGGATTATTCGTTCGGCTCAAAAACGTCCGGTGTCTAGTGATGAGATTGGCATGGTGGTCAATCGTATCGAACAAAAACTCCTCAGTCGCAATGATAATGAAATTCAAAGTGAAGATATTGGTTCTCTGGTCATGGAAGAATTGGCTGAACTGGATGAAATCACTTACGTTCGTTTCGCCAGTGTCTATCGTAGCTTTAAAGACGTGAGTGAGCTCGAAAATCTTCTCAAACAAATTACGCAATCTTCAAAGAAGAAAAAGGAAAAATAAATGAAGCCTAATGATCGTTTTTCTTTTCTAAAGAATAATCGGGTGTCGCAAGATCCCACATCTCTGGTGCAGTGCTACCTCCCGATTATCGGTCAGGATGCGCTGAGTCTTTACCTTTATACCCTAGCCTTTTGGGATAATGGGCAAAAGGAACATCTTTTTGCTGCTATTCTCAATCATCTCAATTTCGGGATGGATAGGCTCTTAAAAGCCTTTAAAATCTTATCAGCCTTCAACTTGGTCACTCTTTACCAAAATGGAGATGCCTATGAACTTGTTATTCACCCAACGCTTTCTAGTTCGGATTTCTTGCGTCATACGGTTTATCGTACCTTGTTGGAGAAAAAAATCGGTGAGCCAGCAGTTTCTGATTTGCGCCAAGAGTCTGCAGATGGGGAAGCTTTGACTGTTCCTTTGAGTCAGGCTTTTCCAGAGATAGAAGATATGGCTGACACTGAGGAAACACTCGGAAAAGCTAATTTTTCAAATGATTTTGATTTGGAACATTTCCGTCAACTTATGGCGAGAGACGACCTCCGTTTCCAAGATGAACAGACAGATGTCTTAGAACTGTTTAAAATAGCTGACGAGAAAAAATGGACCTGGTTTGAAACCTATCAATTGGCCAAGGCGACAGCTGTTTCTCAAGTTATCTCTGTTAAGCGTATGCGTGAAAAATCAGCGCAAAAATCTGTTTCGTCGGACTTCAGTCCCCAAGAAGCGACTATTATCAGGGAAGCTAAAAGCAAAACTGCCCTGCAGTTTTTAGCGGGAATCAAACAAACACGAAATGCAGGAATTATCCAAGCTGAACGCGATTTGTTAAAACAGATGGCAGACTTGGGCTTGCTTGATGAAGTTATCAATGTTGTTATCCTCTTGACCTTCAACAAGGTTGATTCTGCCAACCTCAATGAAAAATATGCCATGAAAGTGGCTAATGATTACTCTTATAACAAAGTCAGATCTGCTGAAGAAGCTGTACTTCGAATCAGAGAGAAGAATCAAAAGGGGCAAGAACAAAAATCAGCGAAAACAAGTCAAGCAAAAACTAATGTTCCTAAATGGAGTAATCCAGAATATAAAAATGAAACCAGCGAAGAAACTCGCTTGGAGTTAGAACGTAAGAAAAAAGAAATGTTAGATCGATTAGGAAAAGGAGGAGACTAGATGGAAAGTGTAGGAGATGTGCTTAAAGATCATCCTAGCCGTTTTCAATACCAGGACCTGGTTCAGCAGATTGTAAAAGATCCTGATGTTGCGGCTTTTATTCAGAAGGAATCTCTCAGTCAAGAGGAATTGAATCGTAGTATCTCTAAGTTTAATCAATACATCACCGAGCGAGATAAGTTCCTTCGTGGAGATACCGACTATATCGCGCGTGGCTATAAGCCAATTCTAGTTATGAATCATGGTTACGCAGATGTATCCTATGAGGAAACTCCGGAACTGATTGCGGCTGAGAAAGAAGCGGCTATCAAGAACCGTCTCAGACTGATTAATCTTCCAGCTAGTCTTAAAAAAGCTAGTTTGGCTCAAGTTGATTTGGATGATTTGGGACGTTTGCCAGTTTTTGAAAAGCTCTTTACCTTTGTTGAGCAATATCCAGAAGTCCTTAAAGGTCTCTATCTCTATGGAGACTTTGGAGTTGGGAAGAGCTTTATGGTGGCTGCCCTAGCCCATGATTTGTCAGAAAAACGTGGCGTTTCATCTACCCTTCTTCACTATCCAAGCTTTGTCATTGACGTTAAAAATGCTATCGGCGATGGTAATGTAAAGAGTTTGGTTGATGAAATCAAGCAAGCTGAAGTTTTGATTTTTGATGATATCGGTGCTGAGCAATCAACACCTTGGGTACGTGACGAAGTCTTACAAGTGATTCTCCAATATCGTATGCAAGAAGATTTACCGACCTTCTTTACTTCAAATTTCAGTTTTGAAGATTTGGAAAAACATTTTGCCAAAGGCAAGAATGGAAATGATGAAACCTGGGAAGCTAGACGTGTGATGGAGCGTATCCGTTATTTGGCAGAGGAAACACGACTAGAAGGAGAAAATCGCCGATGAGTGAAACAATCACATTAATGAAATCTCATACCTCGGTTCGCAGATTTAAGGAAGAAGCGATTCCTCAAGAAGATTTAAATACCATTTTATCTGCAGGACAAATGGCTTCTTCTTGGAAAAATTTCCAATCGTATTCTGTGATTGTAGTCAGAAGTCAAGAAAAGAAAGAAGCTTTGTATGAGCTTGTTCCTCAAGAAGCGATTCGTCAGTCTGCTGCCTTCCTTCTCTTTGTAGGAGATTTAAACCGTGCAGAAAAAGGAGCTCGTCTCCATACGGATACTTTCCAACCTCAAGGGGTGGAAGGACTCCTCATTACTTCAGTAGATGCAGCCTTGGCTGGGCAAAATACCTTGCTTGCGGCAGAAAGCCTTGGCTATGGTGGAGTAATCATCGGTTTGGTGCGTTACAAATCTGTTGAAGTAGCAGAATTGTTCAAGCTTCCGGACTATACCTACCCAGTCTTTGGGATTGCACTCGGTGTACCAAATCAACAACACGATGTAAAACCAAGATTGCCACTCGAGCAAGTTGTTTTTGAGGAAGAATACCAAGAACAAACAGCTGAGGCTATTGAAGCTTATGACCGTGTGCAGACTGAATACGCAGGAGCGCGTGCGACTACCACTTGGAGTCAGCGTCTTGCGGAGCAATTCGGTCAGCCTGAACCAAGCTCGACTAGAGAAAATCTTGAACAAAAGAACTTATTGTAGAAAGTGAGAAAACATGGCCTTACCAACTGTTGCCATCGTAGGACGTCCCAATGTTGGGAAATCAACTCTGTTTAACCGTATTGCAGGGGAACGCATCTCAATCGTAGAAGATGTCGAAGGAGTAACACGAGACCGTATTTATGCTACTGGTGAGTGGCTCAATCGTTCTTTCAGTATGATTGATACTGGAGGGATCGATGATGTTGATGCTCCATTTATGGAACAAATCAAGCATCAGGCAGAGATTGCCATGGAAGAAGCTGATGTCATCGTTTTTGTAGTTTCCGGTAAAGAAGGAATTACGGATGCAGATGAATACGTAGCCCGTAAACTCTATAAGACTCATAAACCGGTCATCCTTGCAGTTAACAAGGTCGATAATCCCGAAATGAGAAATGATATCTATGATTTCTACGCTCTTGGATTGGGAGAACCACTGCCCATTTCATCTGTTCACGGGATTGGTACAGGGGATGTGTTGGATGCTATCGTCGAAAATCTTCCACATGAAGTTGAAGAAGAAAATCCAGATGTCATCAAATTCAGTTTGATTGGTCGTCCAAATGTCGGAAAATCGAGCTTGATCAATGCCATTTTGGGAGAAGATCGCGTCATTGCCAGTCCCGTTGCTGGTACAACTCGTGATGCCATTGATACGCATTTTACAGATGCTGACGGCCAAGAATTTACCATGATTGATACAGCTGGTATGCGTAAGTCTGGTAAAGTCTATGAAAATACAGAGAAATACTCAGTTATGCGTGCCATGCGTGCTATTGACCGTTCGGATGTAGTCTTGATGGTGCTCAATGCCGAAGAAGGCATCCGTGAGTACGACAAGCGTATCGCAGGATTTGCCCACGAAGCTGGTAAAGGGATGATCATCGTAGTTAACAAGTGGGATACACTTGAAAAAGATAATCATACTATGAAAAACTGGGAAGAGGATATCCGTGAGCAGTTCCAATACCTGCCTTACGCACCGATTATCTTTGTTTCGGCTTTGACCAAGCAACGTCTTCACAAACTCCCAGAGATGATCAAGCAAATCAGCGAGAGCCAAAATACTCGTATCCCATCAGCTGTCTTGAATGATGTCATTATGGATGCTATTGCCATCAACCCGACACCGACAGACAAAGGGAAACGCCTCAAAATCTTCTATGCGACTCAAGTTGCAACCAAACCACCGACTTTTGTTATCTTTGTAAACGAAGAAGAACTGATGCACTTCTCTTACTTGCGTTTCTTGGAAAATCAAATCCGCAAGGCCTTCGTCTTTGAGGGAACACCGATTCATCTGATTGCAAGAAAGCGAAAGTAAAATGATAAAAAGAAGAAGGTTTTCAGACCTTCTTTTTTGTAAATGACACCGAGAACTTAGAGCTGAATTTGTCATCGAATTAACATCAATTTCCTGGTCCTTGTCACGGATTTGTAATGGAAACGTACTTTCTTTGTAAAAGTCAAAATGCTATAATGCTCTAAACAATTTTCCTTGCACAAGGAGGTTATTATGAAAGCATACAGATTGTTAAAAGATAGTTTGTTCATTCGTTTGCTCGGTTTACTGATGGCGTTTTTCGTCCTATCAGCATTCACGGCGCCTGAAAAACCAGACTATGGTATCTATGACCCAAATCATTATTTGACAGAGGAAGTAGTCACCCAAATTCGTGATTTGAATGAAGCCAATAGTCAAAAGGCAGAAAAGCTTCAAATAGGTGTCTATATCGTAGACAGTCTGGATGGAGAAAGCATCGAAACGGTGGCTAATGAGACCGCCAGAGCATGGAAAATCGGCTATTCAGGAGATAATTTTGGAAGTCTGATTGTGGTGGCTGTTCAAGACCGTAAATCAAGGATTGAAACCAGTAATAATACCGCCATTAGGATAACAGACTATCAAACCAAGCAGATATTGGCAGCCAGCCGTACAGATTTTAAAACTGGGGACTATAGTAAGGGAATTCTAGCGATTGCCAAAGGTTTGGACAATCAGTTTTATAGAGGAAGTGGAACTTTTTCGTCTGATGAATCCTCTGACATCAAACGGTATTCTGAAAGCATCAGTGGGAAAAAATCGAGTCGCAATAGTAACTCTTCAAGCAGTCGTAAGAACAGTGACCCTATAGACAATGTGTTTGGGGTAGGGATAATCATTTATTTTATTGTCATATTTATTGCCATTATTAGAGGAGGCGGAGGCGGCCGAGGAGGATCCTCTGATGGAGGATGGTGGTTTAGTGACTCATCCGACTCAGGATCATCTTGGTCCGACTCAGGTTCAGATTCTTCTAGTAGCTGGGACGGTGGTGGCTTTGATGGCGGTGGCTCATCCGATGACTGGTAATGTTAGTATAAAATTTAAGAAAATAAGTAGGTTTAGATATGAAAAATAAAGGAATCATTTATGTGTTGAGCATTTTGCTGGCGATTATCTTGCTTGGTGGTTGCTCAGTAGTAGGCACTTATAACGGACTTGTCTCTGAACAAACAAAGGTCGAACAAGCGCAGGCGGATGTAGCGACAGCTCTTCAACGTCGTTCGGACTTGATTGGAAATTTGGTAGAGTCTGTAAAAGGACAGATGAATCATGAGACAGAAGTCTTTACCCAGATTGCAGAAGCGCGTGCTAAAATTGGGAATGGCTCCATAACTTCAAAAGAAAACCAAGAGGCTCAAGGAGAGTTGAGCTCTGCTATTTCACGCTTGATTTCGCTAACAGAAAATTATCCAGAACTCAAGAGTAACCAAAATGTGGAACAACTCATGACGGAACTGGCTGGAAGTGAAAATCGAATCTTTGTAGCTCGCAAGGACTATAACCAAGCGGCAACAGAATACAATCAAAAATTAAGAAGCTTTCCAACGGTTCTCTTTGCTAACATGATGAATTTCAAAGAGGCAGAAACCTTTAAAGAAAGCGAAGAAGCAAAGACAGCTCCAAAGGTTGATTTTGGCAATACTACAACCAAAGAGTAGATTTACTATTACAAAAAGAAAATCGATGACTCAAATAGTTTAAACATTTACAAAAAAAGGCTCTAAATGAGCCTTTTTTAGCTTTTAGAAACACGGATTCTTTCTTGAAAAAGCTGGGCAAATATGCTACAATAAAAAGAACATTCTAAAATATTCAGAATTTAAAGTAAGGAAAAAAATGGCAAATTTATTAAAAACAATCATCGAAAATGATAAAGGGGAACTCCGTCGCCTAGAAAAGATGGCTGATAAAGTCCTCAAATACGAAGATGAAATGGCTGCTTTGACAGACGAGCAGTTACAAGCTAAGACAGAAGAATTTAAGCAACGCTATCAAAATGGTGAAACCCTAGATCAGCTCTTGTATGAAGCTTTTGCGGTTGTACGTGAGGGAGCTAAACGTGTTCTTGGTCTCTTCCCATACAAGGTTCAGGTCATGGGTGGTATCGTTCTTCACCACGGTGACGTTCCTGAGATGCGTACAGGGGAAGGGAAAACCTTGACAGCGACTATGCCGGTATACCTCAATGCCCTTTCAGGAAAAGGTGTACACGTAGTTACCGTCAACGAATACCTTACAGAACGTGACGCGACTGAGATGGGTGAGTTGTACTCATGGCTCGGTTTGTCAGTAGGGATCAACTTAGCAGCAAAATCTCCAATGGAGAAAAAAGAAGCTTATCTCTGTGACATTACTTACTCAACAAACTCAGAAATTGGTTTCGACTATCTTCGTGATAACATGGTTGTTCGCGCAGAGAACATGGTTCAACGTCCACTCAACTATGCCTTGGTCGATGAGGTTGACTCTATCTTGATCGACGAAGCTCGTACCCCATTGATCGTTTCAGGAGCCAATGCCGTTGAAACCAGCCAACTCTATCATATGGCTGACCACTTTGTGAAGTCCTTGGATAAAGATGACTATATCATTGATATTCAGTCTAAGACAATCGGTTTGTCTGACTCAGGTATCGACAAGGCCGAAAGCTACTTCAAACTAGAAAATCTTTATGATATCGAAAACGTAGCTTTGACTCACTTTATCGACAATGCCCTTCGTGCTAACTACATCATGATTCTTGATATTGACTATGTGGTCAGCGAAGAACAAGAAATTTTGATTGTCGACCAATTTACAGGTCGTACCATGGAAGGCCGTCGTTACTCTGATGGCTTGCACCAAGCGATTGAAGCTAAAGAAGGTGTGCCAATCCAAGATGAAACCAAGACTTCAGCTTCAATTACCTACCAAAACCTTTTCCGTATGTATAAAAAATTGGCAGGTATGACTGGTACTGGTAAAACAGAAGAAGAAGAATTCCGTGAAATCTACAACATCCGTGTTATTCCAATCCCTACTAACCGTCCAATCCAACGTATCGACCATTCAGACCTTCTCTACGCTAGTCTCGATGCAAAATTCAAGGCTGTTGTTGAAGATGTTAAGGCCCGTTACCAAAAAGGTCAACCAGTCTTGGTAGGTACTGTTGCCGTTGAAACCAGTGATTTCCTTTCTAAGAAATTGGTTGAAGCAGGCGTGCCTCACGAAGTATTGAATGCTAAAAACCACTACAGAGAAGCGCAAATCATCATGAATGCTGGTCAACGTGGTGCGATCACTATCGCAACCAACATGGCCGGTCGTGGTACCGATATTAAGCTTGGTGAAGGGGTTCGTGAACTTGGTGGCCTTTGTGTCATCGGTACAGAACGTCATGAGAGCCGTCGTATCGATAACCAGCTTCGTGGACGTTCAGGTCGTCAAGGTGACCCAGGTGAGTCACAGTTCTACTTGTCACTCGAAGATGATTTGATGAAACGTTTTGGTTCAGAACGTTTGAAAGGTGTCTTTGAACGTCTGAATATGTCTGACGAAGCCATCGAATCTCGTATGTTGACACGTCAGGTCGAAGCAGCGCAAAAACGTGTTGAAGGAAACAACTACGATACTCGTAAACAAGTCCTCCAATATGATGACGTTATGCGTGAACAACGTGAGATCATCTACGCACAACGCTATGATGTTATCACTGCAGAACGTGACTTGGCTCCGGAAATTCATGCCATGATTCGTCGTACGATTGGACGAATTGTAGATGGCCATGCTCGTTCTAAACAAGAAGAAAAACTCGAAGCAATTTTGAACTTTGCCAAGTACAACTTGCTTCCAGAAGATTCAATTTCACTTTCAGACCTAGAAGGTTTGTCTGATCAAGCTATCAAAGATGAACTATACCAACGTGCATTGAAAGTCTACGATAGCCAAGTTGCTAAACTTCGTGATGAAGAAGCCGTTAAAGAATTCCAAAAAGTCTTAATTCTACGTGTTGTTGATAATAAATGGACAGACCACATCGATGCCCTTGACCAGTTGAGAAATGCTGTTGGACTTCGTGGTTATGCTCAAAACAACCCTGTCGTAGAATATCAAGCGGAAGGCTTCCGTATGTTTAACGATATGATTGGTTCGATTGAGTTTGATGTGACTCGCTTGATGATGAAAGCACAAATTCATGAACAAGAACGACCACAAACCGAACATCATATTAGTACGACAGCAACTCGAAATATTGCTGCCCAACAGACAAATCTTCCAGCTGATTTGGACCTCAGTCAAGTAAAACGTAATGACTTATGCCCATGTGGATCTGGTAAGAAATTTAAAAACTGTCACGGTAAACGACGTTAAGAATGACTAATTTTCAGGCGGATGCCTAGTGAAAAGTGAATTTTCGCTTGGCGTCCGTTTGCTTTATAAGGAGATGGATAATGGTATTTACAGCAAAAAGCCCTAAAATTAATATTGATGAAGTACGTAGTTTGTCTAAACTAGAAGGACAAGTACTTGCGAACAAGCTCCAACGTGATCAAGAGCTTGAAGCAATTATTCGTGGGGAAGACCAACGTATTTTGTTGGTAATCGGTCCTTGCTCGTCTGATAATGAAGAGGCGGTTCTTGAGTATGCTAAGCGTTTGTCAAAACTTCAGGAAGAAGTCAAAGACCGTGTCTTTATGGTTATGCGTGTCTATACTGCAAAACCACGTACTAATGGTGATGGATATAAGGGCTTGATTCACCAACCAAATGCCAAAGAAGCACCTAGCCTCATCAATGGGATCAAGGCAGTTCGTCATTTGCACTACCGTGTTATTTCTGAAACAGGAATGACAACAGCAGATGAGATGTTGTACCCAGAGAACCTTCCTTTGGTAGATGATTTGATTTCTTATATGGCGGTTGGAGCTCGTTCGGTTGAAGACCAACAGCACCGTTTTGTAGCCAGCGGAGCAGATTTTGCGACTGGTTTTAAAAATCCAACCTCTGGAAATCTCAATGTCATGTTTAACGGTATTTATGCAGCTCAAAACAAGCAGAGCTTCCTTTTCCTAGGCAAAGAAGTAGAAACTACCGGAAATCCTCTATCCCATGCTATTCTCCGTGGTGCCCTCAATGAATACGGGAAAAATATCCCTAACTATTACTACGATAATTTGATGGATACTATTGCTCAGTATGAAAAGATGGGACTTGAAAATCCATTTATCATCATTGATACCAACCATGATAATTCAGGGAAACAATACATGGAACAGATTCGTATCGTTCGCCAGACCTTGATTAACCGCGACTGGAATGAAAAGATTAAAAAATATGTTCGTGGATTCATGATTGAGTCTTATTTAGAAGACGGTCGTCAAAACGAACCTGAGGTCTTTGGTAAATCAATCACGGATCCATGTCTAGGATGGGAAAACACTGAAGCACTTGTTCGTGAAATCTACCAAAGACTAGGAGAATAATATGGCATTTATTGAGAAAGGCCAAGAAATCAATATTGAAGCGATTAAGGCAGAAACACAATTATCTGCAGAAGCCTTGCGACATAAGGAAAGTCGTGACCAAGAACTAGCAGATATCCTTTCAGGAAAGGATGACCGCCTCCTTTTGGTCATTGGCCCTTGTTCGTCTGACAATGAAGAAGCAGTTCTTGAGTATGCTCGCCGTTTAGCAGCCTTGCAGAAAAAAGTGGCGGATAAGATTTTTATGGTCATGCGTGTATATACTGCAAAGCCACGTACCAATGGTGATGGCTATAAGGGGTTGGTTCATCAGCCAGATACTTCTAAAGCGCCAAGTTTGATTAATGGGTTGCAGGCTGTTCGTCAGCTTCATTATCGCGTTATTACAGAAACTGGATTGACCACAGCGGATGAAATGCTCTACCCAGCTAATCTGGTTTTGGTTGACGACTTGGTGAGCTATCATGCGGTAGGTGCGCGTTCAGTAGAAGACCAGGAGCACCGTTTTGTAGCTTCAGGGATTGATGCACCAGTAGGGATGAAAAATCCGACCTCTGGAAATCTATCTGTGATGTTTAATGCTATCTATGCTGCACAAAACAAACAAACCTTTCTCTTCCATGGCCAAGAAGTTGAAACTTCAGGAAATCCACTAGCCCACGTCATCCTTCGTGGAGCTATGAATGAATACGGGAAGAATGAACCAAACTTCTATTATGAAACTCTCTTAAATGCTATCGGTCGCTACGAGTCTATGGGGCTTGAAAATCCTTTTATCATGATTGATACCAACCATGATAATTCAGGGAAACAATATATGGAACAAGTTCGAATTGTTCGTCAAGCTCTGCTCAACCGTGACTGGAATGAAAAAATCAAGAAGACAGTTCGAGGCTTCATGATCGAGTCTTACTTAGCAGATGGGCGCCAAAACCAGCCAGAAATCTTTGGACGTTCCATTACAGACCCATGTTTGGGCTGGGAAAACACAGTAGCTTTAGTAGAAGAAATCTATTCTACCTTAACAAAATAAGTGAAAAGGATGGAGTTGGGGGAATCTCAACTCCTTTTGATGAAAATGATAGTTGGACACGGAATCGATATTGAAGAATTAGCTTCCATACAAAATGCAGTTGAAAAAAGAAAAGGTTTTGCCCAGCGTGTCTTGACAGACAAGGAAATGGAGCGCTTTGCTAGTCTTAAAGGTCGTAGACAGATCGAGTATTTGGCTGGTCGTTGGTCAGCTAAAGAGGCTTTTTCAAAGGCTATGGGAACGGGTATTGGAAAGCTAGGCTTTCAGGACTTGGAAGTTTTGAACAATGAGAGAGGGGCTCCCTATTTCAGCAAATCCCCGTTTTCAGGAAAAGTTTGGCTGTCGATTAGCCATACAGATCAGTTTGTGACAGCTAGTGTTATTTTGGAGGAAAATCATGAAAACTAGTCCACATAGACCAACCAAGGCTCTCATCAATCTAGGAGCAATCCGCTACAATATCCAACAAATGGGAGCACATATTCCCAAAGAAACTCTCAAATGGGCAGTCGTGAAAGCCAATGCCTATGGACATGGCGCTGTAGCTGTTGCGACTGCTATTCAGGATGATGTAGACGGCTTTTGTGTTTCTAATATCGATGAAGCCATTGAACTCCGTCAGGCAGGTATCGCTAAGAAAATTCTTATTTTGGGAGTATCTGAGGTTGAATCTTTTTCATTGGCTAAAGATTTTGATATTACCCTGACAGTGGCAGGATTGGAATGGCTTGAACATGTCCTTGCGACTGAGTCAGAATTATCCGGCTTAACCGTTCACCTTAAGATTGACTCAGGTATGGGACGCATTGGTTTTAGAAGTGCTAGTGAGGCTGAAGAAGCCCAAACTATACTCAAGAAACATGGAGCCAATGTCGAGGGAATCTTTACGCACTTTGCAACAGCAGATGAAGAGTCAGATAGCTACTTTAAGCAACAGTTAGCGTGTTTTCAGGAAATCCTAGATGACTTGCAAGAAGTACCAGAAATCGTTCATGCAAGCAACTCTGCAACGACTCTATGGCATGCGGCAACGATTTTTAATGCTGTTCGCATGGGGGATTCCATGTATGGTCTCAATCCAAGTGGACAAGTTTTGGAATTGCCTTATGAACTAAAACCAGCCTTAACTTTGGAGTCAGCCATCGTTCATGTCAAAACAGTAGAGGCTGGAGCTTGTATGGGCTACGGAGCGACTTATCAGGCAGACAGTGAGCAAGTCATTGCCACTTTGCCAATCGGTTATGCAGATGGTTGGACACGAGACATGCAAAATTTCTCAGTTCTGGTGGATGGCCAATTGTGTCCCATTGTAGGGCGTGTATCCATGGACCAAATCACCATTCGCTTACCTAAGCTTTACCCATTGGGTACCAAGGTAACTTTAATTGGCTCGAACGGTGACAAGGAGATTACTGCAACAGATGTAGCAGTTTACCGAGGAACTATCAATTATGAGGTGGTTTGTCTCCTCAGTGATCGAATTCCAAGAGAATATTATTAAGAAACAGAAAGAAAGGAGTAGAGCATGAATTTACATCAACCCTTGCATGTCTTACCAGGAGTAGGACCTAAATCAGCAGAGAAATATACCAAACTAGGAATTGAAAACCTGCAAGACCTCTTGCTCTACTTTCCTTTCCGTTATGAAGATTTTAAGACCAAGCAGGTGCTAGAGCTAGAAGACGGTGAGAAGGCAGTCCTATCTGGTCAGGTGGTGACGCCAGCTAGTGTTCAGTATTATGGTTTTAAGCGCAATCGCCTACGTTTTAGCCTCAAGCAAGGAGAGGTTGTGTTTGCCGTTAACTTCTTTAACCAACCCTACCTGGCAGACAAGATTGAGCTAGGAGCGACTCTAGCTGTCTTTGGCAAGTGGGATCGTGCCAAGGCTAGTCTCACAGGAATGAAGGTTTTAGCCCAAGTAGAGGATGACCTCCAACCTGTCTATCGTCTCGCACAAGGTATCAGTCAAGCAGGCCTTGTTAAGGTCATCAAGACCGCCTTTGATCAAGGACTGGATCTCTTGATAGAGGAAAATCTCCCTCAGTCCTTGCTGGACAAATACAAACTCATGCCCCGTAGTCAGGCTGTGCGTGCCATGCATTTCCCCAAGGATTTGGCAGAATACAAACAGGCCCTTCGTCGAATCAAGTTTGAGGAACTCTTTTATTTCCAAATGCAATTACAGACCCTCAAGTCTGAAAATAAGGTTGATGGAAGTGGTCTGGTCTTGAACTGGTCTCAGAAAAAATTAACTGCAGTAAAAGAAAAGTTACCCTTTGCTCTGACCCAAGCCCAAGAAAGAAGCCTGCAAGAAATCCTAACAGATATGAAGTCGGACCACCACATGAATCGACTCTTACAAGGGGATGTAGGAAGCGGGAAGACAGTGGTTGCAGGTCTTGCCATGTATGCTGCTGTAACGGCCGGTTACCAGGCCACCCTCATGGTCCCAACAGAGATTCTTGCAGAGCAACATTTTGAAAGTCTAGAGAATCTCTTTCCTGACTTGAAATTATCTCTCCTAACAGGTTCATTGAAAGCTGCAGAAAAACGCAAGGTCTTGGAAAGCATTGCTAAGGGTCAAGTTGATGTAATCATTGGTACCCATGCTCTTATACAAGACGGCGTGGATTATGCCCGACTCGGCTTGATTATCATCGACGAGCAACACCGTTTTGGAGTCGGGCAAAGGCGTATTTTACGTGAAAAAGGAGAAAATCCAGATGTCCTCATGATGACGGCAACTCCCATTCCACGAACCTTAGCCATCACAGCCTTTGGAGATATGGATGTTTCCATTATTGACCAGATGCCAGCTGGACGTAAACCGATTGTGACACGTTGGATTAAGCATGAGCAACTGCCACAGGTTTTGACTTGGCTCGAGGGAGAAATTCAGAAAGGTTCTCAAGCCTATGTTATCTCTCCATTGATTGAGGAGTCTGAAGCTCTTGATCTGAAAAACGCTATTGCTTTGTCAGAGGAGTTAACAACTCATTTTGCTGGGAAAGCAAAAGTTGCGCTCTTGCATGGGAAGATGAAGAGTGATGAAAAAGACCAGATTATGCAGGATTTCAAAGAGAGAAAGACAGATATCCTGGTCTCTACAACGGTTATCGAGGTCGGGGTCAATGTTCCCAATGCGACAGTCATGATTATCATGGATGCTGACCGTTTCGGACTTAGTCAACTTCACCAGCTCAGAGGTCGTGTCGGTCGTGGGGACAAGCAGTCCTACGCAGTTCTAGTGGCCAATCCAAAAACTGATTCTGGGAAAGACCGCATGCGTATCATGACAGAAACGACCAACGGTTTTGTCCTTGCGGAGGAAGATTTGAAAATGCGAGGCTCTGGAGAAATCTTTGGGACCAAACAGTCGGGTCTACCAGAGTTTCATGTAGCTGATATCATCGAAGACTTCCCAATCCTTGAGGAAGCTAGAAAGGTAGCAAGCTATATCAGTTCTCTCCCTAACTGGCGAGAGGATCCAGAGTGGCACATGATTGCTTTGCATCTAGAGAAAAAAGAATATCTGGATTAAGCTTTTTCTAAGAAAAATATAAGTTTGCTTTTAGGATTGTTATCTATACTTGAGTCATCAAAAAGAAACGAGGACTCTCTCATGACCATTAAAGTAAACTACCCAAAGACATTTCAAAAGGAAACTCAACCTTCTCCTAAATACTAAGAAAAGAGCGAAATCGCTCTTTTTTATTTTTTTAAAACTACTTTCAGAGGGATTCTTGCAGGGGCCAGACAGTAAATCCACTTTCCGTTTCCCTTTCTTTCTTGCATTGCTTCTCCATATGTGCTACAGTTATGATAACGGTTACAAAATAAAGGAGAATTCTATGAGAAATCCAGCATTAGTAGAAGAAATGAAAACATATAAAGGAAGAGATGAAGTTCCACAGGATTTTGATGCTTTTTGGGATGGTGAGATTGACAAGGTTTTGGTCTTGCCAGATTACCAACTAGAGGAACGTGATTTTCATATTCCAAATGTGAAGTGCTATGAGTTAACCTTTAAAGGTACACGTGATGGCCTTGTCTATGCGCGTGTGGTCTTACCAAAATCAGATAAGAAAGTACCAGTTATTTTCCACTTCCATGGCTATATGGGACGTTGTTGGGATTGGACAGATATGCTAGCCTTTACCGTCGCTGGTTATGGGGTTGTATCGATGGATGTTCGTGGGCAATCTGGTTACTCTCAAGACGGCTTGCGTTCGCCTCTCGGAAATACAGTTAAGGGTCAAATCATTCGTGGCGCAGTAGAAGGAAAAGAGCAACTCTTCTATAAAGATGTCTATCTAGATATTTATCAATTGATTGAGATTGTAGCTAGTCTCCCTCAAGTAGATGAGGGGCAATTGGCTAGTTATGGAGCTTCGCAAGGAGGAGCCTTGGCTTTAGTGGCTGCTGGTCTCAATCCACGTATCAAGCGAACAGTTGCAATCTATCCATTCTTGTCAGACTTTAGACGAGTGCTAGAAATTGGGAATACCAGCGAAGCTTATGACGAGCTTTTTCGTTACTTTAAGTTTCATGATCCTTTCCATGAGACAGAAGAACAGATCATGGAGACGCTTGGTTATATCGATGTGAAAAACCTTGCCCATCGAATAAAAGGTGAGGTGAGAATGATTACAGGTCTTGATGACGATGTCTGCTATCCGATTACTCAATTTGCCATCTATAATCGTTTGACTTGTGAGAAGAGTTATCGCTTCATGCCTGAATATGCACATGAGGCTATGAATGTCCATGTCAATGACCAGGTTTACAACTGGTTGTGTGGTAGTGAGATTCCCTTTACCTATGTAGGTCATTAAAAAAATGAAAAAGAGCCTTGCTAAAACAGGGCTTTATTTGTTGAGGAGTACAGAAAGTAGTTTCAAAAAGTTTGAAACATAGAAATATATCTGAAAGTAAATTCTATTATAGATTACTAAGGCTAAAATTTGGAAGATTTATTATATAATAAGTGTAACATCAAGTCGAAAGGAGTAGAATGGTTGCTTACTGGAAGGAAGTAAATAAGGGCAACCACATTTCAGATGAAAAAGAATGGGGAAACCCATCAATAATACAGTTTCTTTATATGATTGATGCCCTAGAGGCTAAAAATTTTAATTAAAAAAGAAAGCGCTTTATTTTTGAAAAAAGAAAGGAAAATTATGACACAGAGAGATTTTGAACGGAAACAACGATTTGGAATTAGAAAGTTTACAGTAGGAGCTGCATCAGTAGTCATTGGAGCAGTTGTTTTTGGTGCTTCACCAGTTTTAGCTCAAGAAGCTCCAGCAACTAGTGGTGAAACAGCTGGACAAGCTTTGCCAGAATTGCCAAAAGAAGTAGAAACAGGAAATCTAGCTAACTTAGATAAGGAGCTTGCTGATAAGTTGGCAACAGCGACAGATAAAGGAACAGAAGTTAACCGTGAGGAGTTGCAAGCAAATCCGGGCTCTGAAAAACCAACAGAAACTGAAACTCCAGCAGAGACTCCAGCTGCAGAAACTGGAAATGCAGAAGAAACTGAGAACCAAGGAGCAATTGCTCGGGATTATTACTCAAGAGAATTAGAAAATGTTAACACTGTCGTAGAAAAAAATGATGTTACTATTAACTCAGAAAATAATCAGCGAGATGATCTTACAAGTGATTTAGAGAAACTCAAGAAACTTCAAGATGCAACAGTGCATATGGAGTTCAAACCAGATGCATCGGCACCACGTTTCTACAATCTTTTCTCTGTATCAAGTGATACCAAGGAAAATGAGTACTTTACCATGTCAGTCTTTGATAACACAGCCCTTATCGAAGGACGTGATGCAAATGGTACACAATTCTATGATAAATACACTGATGCGCCATTAAAGGTTCGCCCTGGTCAGTGGAATTCAGTTACCTTTACTGTGGAAAAACCAACAACTGAAGTTCCTACCGGAAGAGTTCGTCTATATGTAAATGGTGTCTTATCCAGAACAAGTCTAAAATCTGGGAAATTCATCAAAGATATGCCAGATGTGAACCACGTTCAAATCGGAGCGACCAAACGAGGAAGCAAGACAGTTTGGGGCTCAAATCTACAAGTTCGTAATTTAACAGTCTATGACCGCGCCTTAACACAAGATGAAGTTCGAACACGAAGTCAATTATTTGAAAGAGGAGACTTGGGGCAAGAACTTCCAGAAGGGGCTGAAATTTCTAAAAAAACAGATGTCTTTACAGCGGGTAAGAATGGGCAGTCAAATCCAGATGGTATTAATAGCTATCGTATTCCAGCCCTCCTTAAGACTGACAAGGGAACTTTGATTGCTGGTGCTGACGAACGCCGCTTACACCACTATGACTGGGGTGATATCGGTATGGTCGTTAAACGAAGTGAAGATAAGGGTCAAACATGGAGCGATCGCATCACTCTTACGAATCTACGTGACAATCCAAAAGCCAAAGATCCAAACATCGGTTCGCCAGTAAATATCGACATGGTCTTGGTTCAAGATACGGAAACCAAACGAATCTTCTCAGTCTATGATATGTTCCCAGAAGGTAAAGGGATCTTTGGAATGTCTTCTGAAAGAGAAGTTGCCTATAAGGAAATTGATGGAAAAACTTATCAAATTCTATATCGTGAAGGAGAAAATGGAGCCTATACGATTCGTGAAAATGGGCTTGTCTACACACCAGATGGCCAAGCAACGGATTACCGAGTTGTTGTAAATCCTGTTAAGCCTGGATATAGCGATAAAGGTGACCTTTATCAAGGTGAGCAGTTACTAGGAAATATCTACTTTACAAGCAATAAAACTTCTCCATTTAGAATTGCTAAAGACAGCTACCTATGGATGTCTTACAGTGATGATGATGGGAAGACTTGGTCTGCACCACAAGATATTACTCCAATGGTCAAAGCTGATTGGATGAAATTCTTAGGTGTGGGACCTGGAGTGGGAATTACTCTCCAGAATGGACCTCATAAAGGTCGGATTGTTGTCCCTGTCTATACGACAAACAGAACCAACCACCTCGACGGTTCTCAATCATCTCGCATTATCTATTCAGATGACCATGGTAAGACTTGGCATATGGGTGGCGGTGTCAATGACAACCGTACACTTCATGATGGCACAGTAGTTGATTCAAGCAACATGAAGAATTACTACGCTCAAAATACAGAAGCTTCTGTTGTTCAGTTGAACAATGGTCAATTGAAACTCTTTATGCGTGGATTGACAGGAGATTTGCAGGTCGCAACAAGTAAAGATGGTGGAGCAACTTGGGAAAAAGATGTGAAACGCTATTCAGATGTCACAGATGTTTATGTTCAAATGGCGGCAACTCACACAGTTCAAGATGGTAAAGAGTATATCCTTCTAGCAAATGCTAACGGACCAGGTCGTAAGAATGGCCATATTCGAGTGGCTCGCGTAGAAGAAGATGGCGAGTTGACTTGGTTGCATCATCATTTGATTCAAGAAGGTGAGTATGCTTATAACTCACTTCAACAAATCGGTCCAAAAGAATTTGGTCTCTTATATGAGCACCACGAAGCGGGTGGCAATCCATATACTTTATCATTTAAGAAATTTAACTGGGATTATCTAACTAAAGAGAGACTTGCTCCTAAAGAAGTGAAAGTTACACAGGCTATGGAAAAATGGCCAGGCATTATTGCTATGGAGTTTGATTCAGAAGTCTTGGTAAACCAAGCTCCAACTCTCAAACTAGCTAATGGTAAGACTGCAACCTTCATGACTCAGTATGATACGAAGACTCTCCTATTTACAATAGCTCCTGAAGATATCGGTCAAAAAGTTACAGCTATTGAAGCGGGTGCAATTGAAAGTATGCATAACTTACCAGTATCTGTGGTAGGTACTAAACTTACGAATGGAGTTAATGGTGACGAACCGGCAATCCATGAAGTTCCAGAATTCGAAGGTGGTGTCAATGGTGAGGAAGCGGCTGTAGCAGAGCTTCCTGAGTACACTGAACCTATTGGAACAGTAGGGGACGAAGCAGCACCAACAGTAGAAGTTCCAGAATTCGAAGGTGGTGTCAATGGCGAGGAAGCGGCTATAGCAGAGCTTCCTGAACACACTGCTCCTAGTGCAACAGTAGGGGACGAAGCAGCGCCAACAGTAGAAGTTCCAGAATTCACAGGCGGTGTCAATGACGATGAAGCAACTGTGGCTGAGCTTCCTGAATACGCTGTGCCAAGTGCAACAGTAGGGGACGAAGCAGCACCAACAGTGGAAGTTCCAGAATTCGAAGGTGGTGTCAATGCAGTCGAAGCTGCGGTTCATGAGCTTCCAGAATTCACAGGCGGAGTAAATGCAGTTGAAGCGCTCAAGAATGAGCTTCCAGAATTCACAGGTGGAGCAAATGCCG
>CABPWC010000005.1 GCA_902461025.1 uncultured Streptococcus sp. | reverse complement strand
CAAGGCGAGTCGCTGCAAAGTAGGTCGTCGCATCATCAAACTGATCCACAACTTCAACATAGAGCACTTCTTCATTAGTTTCAAAGTTGGTAATCGTTTGACTCAAGTGCTCCCCGATATCCTTCCAACGGATATCTGCCAACTCATGGACAGGGCGGTAAATGACATTCCCAAGCGTTGTAAAGATCAAGAGGTGCTGGGTAGTTTTGACAGATTGGACAAATAGCAATCGGTCATCATCCCGTTTGCCAATTTCTTCTAAGGTCGAAGCTGCGAAAGAACGAGGGCTAGTACGCTTAATATAGCCTGCCTTAGTCACGCTGACGTATGTATCTTCTTCAGCAATCAGACTAGCTGTATCAATCTCGATGACTTTTGCTGTATCTTCTAAAGTACTCAAACGTGGAGTCGCAAATTTCTTCTTAACCTCACGGAGTTCTTTCTTCATGAGATTGTACATGGTTCGTTCGTCACCGATAATAGCTGCAAGCATAGCAATCTTCTCACGAAGTTCTGCTTCTTCTTCTTGCAAGACAACCACGTCTGTATTCGTTAAACGATAAAGTTGCAAAGTAACGATAGCTTCAGCTTGTTCTTCCGTAAATTCATAGCTGACCTTGAGGTTTTCCTTGGCATCAGCCTTATTCTCAGAAGCACGGATAAGGGCAATGACTTCATCCAAAATAGAGATAACGCGAATCAAACCTTCCACGATATGGAGACGTTTTTCAGCCTTTTCCTTGTCAAAGCGAGAACGTGCCAAGATAACTTCACGACGGTGGGCAATATAACTAGACAAGATTGGCACAATCCCAACCTGACGAGGTGTGAAATTGTCAATCGCCACCATGTTGAAGTTGTAGTTGATTTGCAAGTCAGTGTATTTGAAAAGGTAGTTGAGAACAAGTTCCGTGTTCGCATCTTTTTTGAGTTCTATAGCGATGCGAAGACCATCACGGTCAGACTCATCACGAACCTCAGCGATACCTGCCACCTTGTTATTGACACGGACTTCATCGATTTTCTTGACTAAGTTAGCCTTATTGATTTCATAAGGAATCTCAGTGATAACGATTTGTTCCTTACCACCTTTTAGCTTCTCAATTTCAGTCTTGGAACGAACGACCACGCGCCCCTTACCAGTTTCATAGGCCTTTTTGATCTCGTCACGACCTTGGATGATAGCTCCAGTAGGAAAGTCTGGCCCAGGCAAGAATTCCATGAGCTTTTCAACCTTGGCAGTCGGATGATCAATCATGTAGACTGTAGCATCAATGACCTCAGCCAAATTATGCGGTGGAATATCTGTGGCATAACCAGCTGAAATACCTGTTGAACCATTGACTAAGAGGTTTGGAAAAGCCGCTGGCAAGACAGTTGGCTCTTTCTCGGTATCGTCAAAGTTCCAAGCAAAAGGAACTGTCTTTTTCTCGATATCCTGAAGAAGGTAGCCTGCAATCTCAGACAAACGGGCCTCGGTATAACGCATAGCCGCAGGCGGATCCCCGTCCATAGAACCGTTGTTACCGTGCATTTCGACCAGAATCTCACGGTTTTTCCAGTCCTGAGACATACGAACCATGGCATCATAGATAGAAGAATCTCCGTGTGGGTGGAAATTCCCCATGATGTTCCCGACAGACTTGGCTGACTTACGGTAGCTCTTATCAAAAGTATTGCCATCCTTATTCATCGAATAAAGAATACGGCGCTGAACCGGCTTCAAGCCATCCCGAATGTCTGGCAAAGCCCGGTCTTGAATGATATATTTGGAGTAGCGACCAAAGCGCTCTCCCATGATGTCCTCTAAGGACATATTTTGGATATTACTCATATAGGATACAAAGCCCGTAAAATGCAAAGTGAAAATAGGAAATTCTTACCGTGAGCGATGCTCACAAGAGAATTTATCTTTTTCACACAGCATTTAGGGCGTGTTCAACTCCTTTCAAAAAATGTAGAGTAGGTTTTTATACAGTGAAGGATACTTTACAGAAATTAGTCCCGTGTTCAGTTACCTCTAGTAACCAAATTATCCTTTCTGTAGTTTAAAGTTTTGAATTGTGTTCTGTATTTTCTTAGTGATTTAGAAGTTTTTCCTCAGCATACTCAATCATCTTCTCAGCTACTTCTTTTTCATACTTAAATCCCATCTTTTGAGCAAGTCTTTGAGCTTCTTGATGGAAAAGTTGCATGGTAGCAAATAAAGACTGAGTGATTTTGTCTAAACTTGATAAATCAAGAAGAGCAGAGAATTCCTTCTCTTTCTCTGTATGTAAATACTGGAAAAGATACTTGTAGTTCTTACCGATGTCGACTACTCCTCTATCACTTGCGACCTGCCAAGCTAAGATTTTCAAGAGTTCTTGCAGACAAATACCGTAGAGATGGTCAGTCGAATAAATGACTTGCTTACGACAAATTCCTTTGACCACGTAGGCTGACACCCACCAAAATTCATTGCATGATGCTGTAAATTCCTCTTCAGAGGGAGGAGCGATCCAGTAGCGCTTAGGATTAGGCAGATACGCTTCAAATAAACCTTTTTCGTCTTCTAAAACTGTGAATCCTGCCTCACTATCCACCCACTCGTTGATATGTTCTTTAGGACAGAGGGCTAGATCAATGCGATTCCCATCTTCAAAAAGCATGAGATAAAGACGGCGATGTCCTAGGATATTATGTTGCTCAATGTTACGTGTACCAAACTGTTGCAACCAAGCAAGATTGCTTGTTAGAGTATCTAAGTCGTCTACAACATAGACTACGTCGTAATCCTGAAACTCATCTTTTGGAGCTTTTGTATCAGTACGTGAACCAGATAGTGCCACAGCATCAACCTGTAACTTTTCAGCTGTTCCTAAAATCAGTCCAAGCATTTCCTGGTCAGTTCTCATGTGGTTCTTCCTCAGTGGTCTCTATGTTCTGAATAACAGCATCTTCATTTCTTTGCTTAAGAAGTTTCTGAACTCTTTTTCTTTCAAGCTCTCCGACTATAAATTGAATGATAGAACTAATTCCAAAAAATGGTAGCAGCAACATAATTCCCATTTCTTCCGTCAGCATTAAAAATAGGAAATTAATAACTGAAAATATTTCTAAAAACCAGGCATTTAGCCTAAGAAGTTTTGAGTAACTACTAGGATAATGTTTGAGATGTTTATTGCTCTTATAAATAGCTGTGAATCCAAAAGCTAAGCTAGCTGGTGTGAAAATAAAAATGTCAAAAGTATAGAATAGCAAACCTGCATAAGGATTGGATCTAAAAGGATTATCAAATAAAAAGACACAGGCGGTTACTATAGCTAATAGTAAGAATTCAAGAAAGCGAATTTTCTCAGGTTTTCCTTGTTTAGCTGTTATAAACATAACTGCACCTATAGCTAAAACTATCGCAAGAAAAGGAGTATGATACAATAAACTTATCATGATGTATACCTCTTTTAGAGAGCTAAAATTAAGAAATATAGACGATTTTTCAGATCAATCCTTGAGCCTGACGCCATTTATCATAGGTTTCAATGTCTATTTTGACCATATTCATACAAAGTCCTACAACAGCCATATCATCCAAGAAGCCTGCTAACGGAATAAAATCTGGAATAATGTCAATTGGGGAAAGGAAATAAATAAGTGCGCTTAAAACGGCTAAAATAGTCCCATAAGGAACCGTGGTGTATTTCCCTTGAACATAATTTTTCACTAAAGAAATCATGACTGGGATCATTGTAAATTTCTTACCAACCAAAGGCATCTCTTTAATTTTTTGCTCCAAACGGTACAAAAAATCATCTAATTCATCTTTATCGTTTAATAAAGCCTCAGATTGCGCATAGCCACTTTCAAGAGCTTCTTTAACTTGCTCTTCACTTAGATTTTCAGACATATCTTATCCTCCATTTGTATTTATATCCTAATTTTAAAACACAGTCGCTTCTTCCAACGTAAACTTGACATTATCTTCAATCCACTTACGACGTGGTTCAACCTTGTCACCCATTAGGACATTGACACGACGTTCTGCGCGTGCTAAGTCTTCGATTGTGACACGGATGAGGGTACGAGTTTCTGGGTTCATGGTTGTTTCCCAAAGTTGGTCTGCATTCATCTCACCGAGCCCCTTATAGCGTTGAAGGGTAGCACCTTTACCGAACTGCTTGCGAAGTTCTTCTAGCTCACTATCCGTCCATGCGTAAGCCACTTCTTCTTTTTTACCTTTACCTTTAGACATCTTGTAAAGAGGAGGAAGGGCAATATAAACATGACCTGCCTCAACTAGTGGACGCATATAGCGATAAAAGAAGGTTAAAAGCAATGTTTGAATGTGGGCACCGTCGGTATCCGCATCGGTCATGATAATAATCTTGTCATAGTTGGCATCTTCAAGAGAGAAGTCTGCCCCAACACCAGCACCGATGGTATAAATCATGGTATTGATTTCTTCGTTTTTGAGGATATCTGCCATCTTGGCCTTGGCTGTATTGATAACCTTACCTCGAAGAGGCAAGATAGCCTGGAACTTGCGGTCACGACCTTGTTTGGCAGAACCACCGGCAGAGTCCCCCTCGACCAGATAGAGTTCGTTCTTAGCTGGATTTTTTGACTGAGCTGGCGTTAATTTACCAGAAAGCAAGCCCTTGTCTTTCTTATTCTTCTTGCCATTTCGGCTCTCATCACGCGCCTTACGTGCTGCTTCACGGGCATCACGCGCCTTGATAGCCTTACGAATAAGATTAGATGCCAGTTCACCATTTTCCATAAGGAAGAAGGTCAACTTATCAGCCACAATTCCATCTACAACAGGACGAGCAAGGGGACTTCCTAGTTTATCCTTAGTCTGTCCTTCAAACTGCAAGTGTTCTTCAGGGACTAAAATAGAAAGAACAGCTGACAATCCTTCACGGTAATCGGATCCTTCAAGATTTTTATCTTTTTCTTTGAGAAGACCTGTCTTACGTGCATAGTCATTCATGACTTTGGTAATAGCAGACTTAAGTCCTGTCTCATGCGTTCCACCGTCCTTAGTGCGAACGTTATTGACAAAGGACAGGATATTATCTGAAAATCCATCGTTATACTGAAGGGCTACTTCTACTTGAAAACCATTTTCTTCGCCTTCAAAGTAGAGAACTGGTGTCAAGGTTTCCTTGTCCTCGTTGAGGTAGGAAACAAAGTCCTGAACTCCATTCTCATAGTGGAACTCTATTGACTCGTCTGTTCGCTTATCCGTTAATGACAAGGTTACATTTTTCAAGAGAAAGGCAGACTCATTGAGACGCTCTGAAATGGTATTGTACTTGAAGTCTGTCGTAGAAAAGATACTAGCATCCGGCATGAAGGTCACTTTTGTACCGGTCTTAGACTTAGGTGCTGTGCCAACCTTTTCAAGAGTTGTTACTGGCTTCCCACCATTTTCAAAACGCTGTCTATAAACTGTTCCATCACGAGTAATTTCTACTTCCAGCCAACTAGAGAGGGCATTTACGACTGAAGATCCAACCCCGTGGAGACCACCAGATGTCTTGTAACCACCTTGTCCAAATTTTCCCCCAGCATGAAGGATGGTAAAGATAACCTCAACTGTCGGAATCCCCATAGCGTGCATACCAGTTGGCATCCCACGCCCAAGGTCTTGAACCGTTAAACTACCGTCTTTATTAATCGTCACATCGATGCGATCACCAAATCCAGACAAGGCTTCGTCAACCGCATTATCCACGATTTCCCAGACTAGGTGATGAAGTCCAGCACCGTCTGTCGATCCGATATACATCCCCGGACGTTTACGGACCGCATCCAACCCTTCTAGCACCTGGATGGCGTCATCATTATAATTGTTAATATTGATTTCCTTTTTTGACACAAGGAACCTCCTATTTGTTCATCTTTACTATTTTACAGGTTTTCTAAGGATTTTGCAAAGTTTTTCTAGTTAAAAAGCCTATTCCCAAGTCTTTTTTAGCAAAAACATCATCTGTCTCCACCAAAAAAAGAAACCAAGATATACATCTTAGTTTTCTTTTCCTTTAACCTGGTTTGTAGCCACATCTTCACCAAACCATTTCTTGCTTATTTCTTGGAATTTACCTTCTTGGTATAGTTCTTTAAAAGCTTTATTCAAATTTGCTAACAAGGTCTTATCAGCTGGTCTTACTCCAACTGCAAAGGACTCACTCTCAAAACCAGCTGGGAAAATCTCATACTGGTCTATGATTCCTTCAGTTTTAAGATAATAATTGGCATAAACACGGTCAATTAAAAGAGCATCTATCCGGTCATTTTGTAAGTCAATCAAGGCTTCATTAAAACTTTGATATTGGTTAGCCTTTTGATCTTTTACAATATTTTTCAAGAGTTCAGGCTGAGCTTCAAAATCTAGATAACCCGAAGAACCTGCCTGAGCACCTAAAACTTTACCTGCCATATCAGACACTGATTGGATATTTTGTAATTTCTTAGAGACGAGAACTTGCTGATTTTCCATGTAAGGAATGGTAAAAGCTATCTTTTTACGGCGTTCATCAGTCGCTGAATATCCATTCCAAATAGCATCAATGGTCCCATTTTGAAGCTCTGTTTCCTTCATATCCCAATCAATGGGTTGAAACTGGACCTTAAAGCCAAGTTTCTCAGAAACAGCTTGGGCTAAATCAATATCAAATCCAACATATTGCCCATTCTTTTCTTCAAAACCCATGGGAACAAAAGTATTGTCAAATCCTATGGTAATTGTTCCCTGTTGTTGGTATTTTTCCCAATTATCTACTTTAGGATTGCTAGCTTTTTGCGTGCATCCTACAAGGAAAAAAGCCAGAAAGAATACCAAAACAAGGCTGATTTTCTTTCGATTCATAGACACCTCCTACTTAGGCTCTACTTTGAGAATTTGGTCAGCGATATTCTCTGCAAACTGGAGATCGTGGGTTACGACAATTTGAGTCATACCTAATTCTCTATTTTGTAAAATCAGTTTTTCAACTTCGAGACGCAATTCTGGATCAAGGGCAGAAGTTGGTTCATCATACCCAATCACTTCTGGATCTATCATCATAGCACGTGCTAATGCAACACGTTGCTTTTGACCACCAGACAATGAGTATGGATAAGCATCTGCGTGTGCTTCAAGACCTAGACGAGTTAGTAATTCCCCCGCCTTCTTCTTAGCTTCTGCTTCAGGCATCCCCATAGTCTTAATAGGTGACAAAATCAAATTTTCCATAACGGATAAGTGAGGAAAAAGCTGAAAATCTTGAAATACAAAACCTAACAAGTGGCGTTTTTCAAGTTCATCCAAAGGTAACGATTCTCCATTATAAAAAATCTCACCTGAATCAATAGTCTCAAGTCCAGCTAGCATTCTGAGCAAGGTAGTCTTCCCACCACCAGAAGGTCCAACGATGGCCAAAATCTGCTTTTCAGGAATTGTTAAACTGAAATTGGATAAAATTTCTTTTTTTCCAAACTTTTTGCTGATATTTCTTAACTCTAACATGGTTAACCTCCTATCTATAGTAGCTGAACTTCTTCTCAAGTTTTTTAGCTAGGATTGTAACGATACCAATCATCAGAAGATAGATAGCACCTGCTAAAAACATCGGAATCAAGCTAGCATCTCGATTAGCCGCAGTTCGACTGGCTAGGATTAAATCTGAAATACCGAGTGCATAAACCAAAGAAGTATCCTTAACCAAACTCATAACCTCGTTAAATACACTTGGTAGGACAATCTTGGTCACCTGTGGCAAGATGATGTAGCGAACGGTATCGATAGGATTAAATTTCAAAACCTTGGCTGCTTCGTATTGCCCCTGAGGAATGGTTGCAATCCCTCCACGGAAAATTTCAGCAAAATAGGCTGCATAATTAAGCGTGAAGGCAATAATCGCTGCCGGCACACGGTCCAATCGAATTCCAATACTTGGCAGGACATAATAAATAAAAATCAACTGCAAAAGTAAAGGGGTACCACGCATCACCCAGATATAGATGTCAATCATGTAATGGAGGGGTTTCCAATGGACCTGTAAGCAAAAGGCAACCAAAATGCCTAAAGGGATTGAAAAAAGTAAGACCAGTGCAAAAACTTGTAGAGTCATTGTTGCACCGCTCAATAAACTTGGTAATATCTCAAATAAGTAAGACATATTCCACCTCCTAAAAATAATTGTTCCTATTATAGCATAAATAAACACAAAATCAAGGATTTTCAGAAATTTCCATGAATTTTTAAAACTTTAGACTTGATTTCCGAATAATCATACTATTCATTTAAAAATTTTTCTACTTATAAAATTATCAGATGTCACAAGTGGTGAAAAGATTCAGTTTCGTTTCTCTCCTATTTCATGGTATAATAGAAACATGATGACAATAGTATTATTAATTTTAGCTTATTTATTAGGTTCAATTCCTTCAGGCTTGTGGATTGGAGAAATATTCTTTAACATCAATCTAAGAGAACATGGGTCAGGTAATACTGGAACGACCAATACTTTCCGAATCCTTGGGAAGAAAGCTGGTATGGCAACCTTTGCTATTGATTTCTTTAAGGGTACTTTAGCCACTCTGCTCCCATTCATCTTCCATGTGCAGGGAGTTTCACCTATCGTCTTTGGACTCTTAGCAGTCATTGGACATACCTTCCCTATCTTTGCCAAATTCAAGGGTGGCAAGGCTGTTGCAACCAGTGCTGGAGTTATTTTTGGTTTTGCTCCTCTCTTTTTCCTTTACCTTGCAGTCATTTTCTTTGGAATCCTTTATCTGGGAAGTATGATTTCTCTCTCTAGTATTTCAGCTGCTATTGCTGCAATTATTGGCGTTCTTCTGTTTCCTCTATTTGGATTTATTTTAACTAGTTATGACCTACTCTTCACATTGATTATTATCGTTCTTGCCAGTCTGGTAATTGTGCGACACAAGGACAACATTAAACGGATCCAAAGTAAAACAGAAAATCTAATTCCTTGGGGACTTAACATAACACACCAAGAACCAAAAAAATAAAACGTCAGTTGAAACTGACGTTTTTTTATATTATTTAGATTTGATATAGTTGATACCATCTGCCTTCGGTGCAACTGCTTTACCAAAGAAGGCTGCTAGTACGACAATGGTCAAAAGATATGGCGCAATTTGCAAGTAAACGGCTGGAACTCCTTGCAAGAAAGGAAGTTGAGAACCGATAACTGCTAAACTTTGTGATAGTCCAAAGAAGAGACTTGAAAGCATAGCACCAACAGGATTCCATTTACCGAAGATCATAGCAGCAAGAGCGATAAATCCAGGTCCTACGATAGTTGTAACTGAGAAGTTGACGGAGATTGACTGAGCGTAAATAGCTCCACCGATTCCTCCAAGGAATCCTGAAATCACTACTCCAAGATATCTCATCTTATAGACATTGATCCCCAAAGTATCTGCTGCTTGTGGGTGTTCACCAACTGAACGAAGGCGAAGTCCAAAGCGAGTCTTAAAGAGGATAAACCAAGCTAGGAATGAGAAAGCAATTGCTAGGTAACCTAGTAGACTAGTTGACTTGAAGAAGATATCTCCGATAACAGGGATATTAGCTAATACCGGGAAGTCAAAACGCCCAAAGGTTTGCGTTAAGTTATCTGTTTGTCCCTTATTATAAAGCACCTTCACCAAGAAGACTGCCAAGGCTGGCGCCATCAAGTTAAGTACGGTACCACTGACAACATGGTCTGCACGGAAATGAACTGTAGCTACTGCGTGAATGAGCGAGAAGATAGCTCCAACTAATCCACCAACTAAGAGAGCTAACCAAGGAGTTAGTGCTCCCAAATCTTGAGCAAATTCAAGGTTAAAAACAACTCCAGAAAAGGCACCCATGACCATGATTCCTTCAAGACCAACGTTAACAACTCCACCACGTTCGGAGAAAACTCCTCCGATACTTGTGAAAATAAGTGGTGCTGCATAAATCAACATTGAAGAAACCATAAGGGTTAACATTGTTGTAATCGACATCCTTATTTACCTCCTTTAAGTTGTTTTCTTGGTTTGACAAAGCGTTCGATAATGTAGTGAACGCTGACAAAGAAGATAATTGAGGCTGTAACGATACTTACAAGCTCAGATGGTACTTGTGCAGCATTCATACCAGGAGCTCCAACTTGAAGAACACTGAAAAGGAAAGCCGCAAATAGAATTCCAACTGGTGAGTTTGAAGCAAGTAGACTTACTGCCATACCGTTAAATCCGATTGCTAATGATGAACCTTGAACGTAGACGTTTTGGAAGGTACCAAGTCCTTCTACTGCACCACCAAGTCCTGCAAGGGCACCAGAAATAATCATTGATAGAATAATGGTACGTTTGGCAGAAATACCTGCATATTCAGAAGCATTTGGATTGAGACCAACTGCACGGATTTCAAAACCGAGAGTTGTCTTCTTAAGCAAGAACCAGATAACTGCAACTGCTATGATAGCAAAGAAAATCCCAATGTTCATACGAGAGTTTCCTGTTAACTCAGCAAGCCAAGGTGTTTGATAAGTTGCATTTGCACTTACTCGAATTGATGAGTCAGTACTTTGCATGATTTCTTTAGGGAAGTGGTGGATAAAGGCATTTCCCACATAAAGAACTATGTAGTTCATCATAATGGTTACGATAACCTCAGATGTCCCAAGGTAGGCTCTTAAAATACCTGGAATGGCACCAACGATTCCTCCCGCAACTAAGGCGATTACAATCGTTGCCAGAATCATCAATGGTCGTGGCAAATCCGGGAAAGAAAGAGCGAACCAACCACTCATAACCCAACCTGCGAGAGCTTGTCCTGGAAGTCCGACGTTAAAGAAACCAGCACGACTTGCAACTGCAAATCCAAGGGCAATCAGAATTAAAGGACCCATGGCACGGAAGATTTCACCGATTCCTCGAACACTACCAAAGGCTGTGTAGAACAGTTCTTCATAGCCCCAGATTGCATCGTAACCAAAAATCCACATGACGATGGCTCCGAGTAGAATTCCTAAAATAACAGAAATCAAGGGAACCGAAATTTGTTGTAATTTTTTAGACATCACTCTTCTCCTTTTCCAATTCACCACCAGCCATCAAGACTCCAAGCTCTTGCTTGTTGGTTGTTTCTGGCGTTACAATCCCTTGAATCTTACCATCATGGATAACGGCAATTCTATCTGAAACATTTAATATCTCATCTAGTTCAAAGCTGACTACAAGGACAGCTTTTCCATTATCACGTTCTTGAATCAAGCGTTTGTGAATGTACTCAATGGCACCGACGTCCAAACCACGAGTTGGTTGGCTGACGATGAGGAGATCAGGATTTCGATCAACTTCACGAGCGATAATTGCTTTTTGTTGATTTCCTCCAGAAAGAGCTGAGGCTGGAACAATCTCACTAGCAGCACGCACATCGAATTCTTGCATTAATTGCTTAGCGTACCCGATGATATTGGTGTAATTTAAGATTCCCTTCTTGCTAAGAGGTTCCTTATAGTAGGTTTGAAGAGCGATATTTTCAGAAATCATCATTTCCAAAACCAAACCATCACGGTGACGGTCTTCAGGAACATGGCCCACACTCATTTCTGTAATTTGGCGAGGGTGTAAACCTACGATAGACTGGCCTTTCAACTCCACACTACCAGACTCAATCTTACGGAGTCCAGTGATAGCTTGGATCAATTCTGACTGTCCATTACCATCAATCCCAGCAATCCCGACAATCTCACCAGCTCGAACATCGAGTGAGAGATTTTTAACAGCAGGGACACCACGGTTTTCGTTTACTACTAGGTCTTTAATAGACAGAATAACTTCTTTAGGTTGAGCTTCCTGTTTCTCAGTTTTAAAGGAAACAGAACGTCCTACCATCATCTCAGCTAAGTCAGCGTTAGTCGCACCAGCAATCTCGACTGTTTCGATAGATTTACCACGACGGATAACTGTAACACGGTCAGATACAGCACGAATCTCATCCAACTTATGGGTAATCAAGATAATTGATTTACCTTCTTTAACCAAGTTCTTCATGATAGCCATCAATTCATCAATTTCTGATGGCGTTAAAACGGCAGTTGGTTCGTCAAATATAAGAATATCAGCTCCGCGATATAGTGTCTTTAGAATTTCGACACGTTGTTGAGCACCGACAGAGATGTCTGCTACTTTGGCGGTAGGATTCACAGCAAGACCATAACGATCCGATAGTTCGTTAATTTCTCGAGTTGCCCGAGCAATATCTAGGACACCATTTTTGGTTAATTCGCTTCCTAAAATGATATTTTCAGCAACAGTGAAAGCTTCTACCAACATAAAGTGCTGGTGAACCATTCCAATTCCTAGGCTAGCTGCTTTTGACGGAGAGTCTAGTTTTACAACTTGACCGTTAACCACAATTTCACCACTAGTTGGTTCAAGAAGCCCTGCTAGCATGTTCATAAGAGTGGACTTCCCAGCTCCATTTTCTCCTAAAAGTGCATGAATTTCACCTTTACGAAGTTCAAGGTTAATCTTGTCGTTAGCGACAAATTCACCAAAAACCTTGGTAATTTCACGCATCTCAATGACATTTTCGTGTGTCATGTGCTCTTCCTTTCAGAGTTTTATTTTGTTTCAATAAAACCTGCTAAAGAAATTTAACAAGCTCTATTGAGACAAAACCATTTGTCTCAATTCTTAAAGAAGCGGCCCCAGGCCGCTTCCTAAGAAATGACTTCCTTCAATTATTTTTCAGGAACTTTGATGCTACCATCAAGGATTTTAGCTTTTGCATCTTCAACAGCTTTTTTACCTTCTTCAGAAAGGTTTGTCATTGCCAAATCAACACCTTTATCCTTCAATGAGTAAACGATAACTTGACCACCAGGGAATTCACCTTTTTCAGCTTTGTTAGCAAGGTCTTTTACAGCTGTACCAACTTGTTTCAAAGTAGAAGCAAGTACGAAGTTAGCTTCTTTACCATCTTTAGAAGTGTATTTACCTTCATCAACTTGGTCACGGTCTACACCGATAACCCAAACTTTTTCGTCTTCATTTTTGCTTTCGTTCAAAGATTTAGCTTCAGAGAAGACACCTGCTCCAGTACCACCAGCTGCTTGGTAGATAACGTCTGCACCTGCAGCGTATTGAGCTGCAGCAATTGTTTTACCTTTAGCAGCATCACCAAATGAACCAGCGTAGTCTACTTGAACTTTGATAGATGGGTCAACTGACTCAACACCAGCTTTGAAACCAGCTGCGAAGCGAGAAATAACTTCAGATTCCATACCACCTACAAAACCAACTTGTTTTGTTTTAGTAGTTTTAGCTGCAGCGACACCTGCAAGGTATGCTGCTTCGTTATCAGCAAAAGTAGCACTTACAACATTTTTTTGATCTTTGATCACATCGTCAATCAAAACATAGTTTATATCTGTATGTTCTTTGGCAGCATCAGCAACTGCATTTTTAAGTGCAAAACCAATACCATAGATCAAGTTGTAGTTTCCAGCTGCTTGTTGCAAGTTGTTTGCGTAGTCAGCTTCACTTGTTGATTGGAAGTAAGTATAACCTTTATCTTTTTCAAGGTTGTGTTCTTTACCCCAAGCTTGAAGACCTTCCCAAGCTGATTGGTTGAATGATTTGTCATCAACACCACCAGTATCTGTAACGATAGCTGCTTTAGTCTTCACATCAGAAGAAGATGAAGCTGCATTACGAGAAGAGCGATTACCACATGCAGCAAGTCCAAATGCTGCTACTGCAACTAGACCAAGGCCTAGCCATTGTTTCTTGTTCATTACTGAACCTCCTAAATAAGATGCGCAACTAAGTTGCAAGTATGGATAGATAGGTCACAAGGACCCTTGTCACTCAGGGAGTGACACAGACTAATGCAAGTCTGTAAAAGAATATGGAAGTAATTCCCCGACCGTCATCTCGACCGTCGTTTTATCTTTGGCGACTAGAGTCACCTTTAGATCTGGTTTAAAAAATTCGACCATAACTTGGCGACAAGCACCGCAAGGCGAAATTGGTTTTTCAGTTTGACCATAGACAATCAATTCTGAAAAGTCTCGTTGTCCTTCAGAAACCGCCTTAAAGATAGCTGTTCTTTCGCCACAGTTGGTCAAAGAGAAGCTAGCGTTTTCGACATTGACTCCAGTATAAACACTTCCATCCTTGGCAACCAATACGGCACCAATTGGGAAATGTGAGTAGGGCACATAGGCTTTTTTACTAGTTTCAATTGCTAAATCAATCAACTCAGTAGTCGCCATCCGCTAATTCTCCTTTAAGGATTGCTACACCAGACGATGTTCCGATACGAGTAGCTCCTGCCTCAACAAAAGCAACAGTATCTGCATAAGAACGAGCTCCACCAGCAGCTTTGACACCCATATCCGGTCCAACTGTCTGGCGCATTAATTGAACATCTGGAAGTGTTGCACCACCTGTTGAGAAACCTGTAGAAGTCTTGACAAAATCTGCTCCTGCTTTCTGGGCTAGTTGACATGCAAGAACTTTTTCCTCATCTGTCAACAAACAAGCCTCAATAATCACCTTAACGAGTTTGTCTCCACTTGCTTCAACAACTGCTCGAATATCTGACTCAACTAATCCAGCATTTCCTGATTTGAGTGCACCAACGTTGATAACCATATCGATTTCGTCAGCACCATTTTGGATAGCTTCTTTGGTTTCATAAGCCTTAACAGCTGAAGTTGTGGCTCCAAGAGGGAAACCTACAACGGTACAAACTTTGACATCTGTATCTTTGAGACCTGCTTTTGCATGAGAAACCCAGCATGGATTTACACAAACACTGGCAAAATCGTACTCTCTTGCTTCAGATAGCAAACGATCGATTTGTTCTTCGGTTGCATCTTGCTTTAAAAGCGTATGATCAATGTATTTATTTAATTTCATTTCGGTTTTTCCTTAAATCAGGAGATAATTTCGATGATTTCACGTGTTTTTATCACTTCATCACTTATTTTAATTTTAACATATTTTTGGAAATCTGTAACTAGTTCCGGAGAAATTTTGCCATTTGCATATACTTTTGCGACAATTTCACCTTTTTTGACTGATTCTCCAACTTTCTTCTCAAAAACAATTCCTGTTTCATAATCAAGAGCATCTGTTTTGACTGCACGACCAGCACCTAATCTCATGGCAAAAAGGCCGAACTCCATAGCTGGAAGAGCTTCAATAATACCATCTTCCTGGGCAGGAATTTCTACTATATGGTCCACTTTTACCGGTCGATAAAGATCGTCTAAATCCCCATCTTGAGCGACAACCATCTCTTCAAACTTCTTAAGCGCCTGACCATTTTCAAGATGTTCTTTCACTTCCTCGACTGTTTTATCAAAATTTGCTAAAGATAGCATAATTTGCGCTAATTCACAGATAAAATGGCTAATATCCTCGCGTCCTTTACCTTGAAGGATTTCTAAAGCCTCTATAATTTCTAAGCGATTCCCAATGGCACGTCCCAAAGGTTGACTCATATCCGTAATGACTGCCACTGTCTTACGGCCAACAGCCTTACCAAGGTTTACCATTGTTTGAGCCAATTCACGCGCCTCATCAACTGTCTTCATAAAGGCACCTTCACCGACTGTTACATCCAGCAAAATAGCATCGGCTCCAGCAGCAATCTTTTTACTCATGACAGAACTAGCAATCAAAGGAATCGTATCAACTGTCGCAGTGACATCTCGTAGTGCATAGAGAAGTTTATCCGCTTTAACTAATTGATCAGATTGGCCAATGACTGAAACGCCAATATCTTGAACTTGTTTGATGAAGTCTTCCTGACTGCGTTCGACTTGAAATCCTTTGATAGATTCTAATTTATCGATAGTGCCTCCAGTATGACCCAAACCTCGACCACTCATCTTGGCAACTGGAACATCAAAACTGGCAACCAAGGGAGCTAAAATCAAAGTGACCTTATCTCCTACTCCACCAGTTGAGTGTTTATCGACCTTGATACCTTCAATGGCAGATAAATCAAATTCCTGACCTGTTTTAACCATATACATAGTCAAATCAGAAATCTCCTGTGTAGTCATACCTTTAAAATAAACAGCCATAGCAAAGGCAGACATCTGGTAGTCAGGAACCGTCCCTGCCACATAGCCTTCAATCAACCATTGGATTTCACTTGAGCTGAGTTCTTGGCCGTCTCTTTTTTTCTGGATTAGGTCTACTGCTCTCATTCTTTCACACTTCTAAGGATATAATATCCCTTATCTTTCTTTACAACCTCGCAATTACCAAAAACTTCTTCCATCTTGTTTTTGGCGCTGGGAGCTCCCTGTTTCTTTTGGATGACAATGGTCAAATCTCCACCATCCGTAAGATAATCAATACTTTTCTCGATGATTTCATGAACGACTTGCTTGCCAGCACGAATAGGTGGATTCGAAATGACATGATTAAATTGTCCCTCTACCTGCTCATAAATATTGGACTGGAAGATTGTCGCTTGAACATTGTTTTTTACTGCATTTTGCTGGGCTAAATCCAGGGCACGATTATTGATATCCACCATGGTCGCTTGGGCACCATAAGCTTTAACCAAAGACAAGCCTATTGGACCGTAGCCACAACCAACATCAAGGATTTTTTCATCTTTTTCAACATCGACACATCTTAACAATAATTGACTTCCGAAATCAATCATTTTTTTGCTAAAGACACCTGCATCTGTCAAAAAGGTCATCTTTTGTCCAAGTAGCTCCACTCTTAATTCATGAACATCATGGGCAGCATCTGGATTTTCTGCATAATACATTTTACTCATAGTTTCATTTTACCATAAAATTTAGATATTTTAAATCGTTTACACGGTCTATACCAACTAAGGACCTAAGAAGAGATAACCTAGGAACATACTAATAAAAAATGAAAATAGACAAGCTAGACCAATCAATATCAGCCACCATTTTCTTGTTAAAATGGCGAGAATCAAATAAATAAAACCAACAATTGGTAGCAAGAATAACAAGACAAAGGCAGACCAACTATAGGTTTGACTTCCTAAACTCACAGTAAACTCAATTAAAGTCGGAGATAACCACAGAATCACAACCAGTAAGCTAGTCAGTTTTAGGATTTTATCACTCACTACTAGTCTCATAACATCACCTCTTTTGATCTTTATTCTACCTCTATTCTAACAAAGAAAGCGCTTTTTCTCAAATGATTCAGATGCCTTTATTCCTAAATTATGGTATACTGAGATATCAAACGAGGAAAATTTATGACCAACGAATTTATACATTATGAAAAAATCAGCCGAGCAACTTGGCAATCTTTACATCGTAAAACAACACCTCCCTTAACCGAGGAAGAATTGGATTCGATTAAGAGTTTTAATGACCAGATTAGTCTCCAAGATGTAACAGATATTTACCTGCCACTGACTCATCTGATTCAAATCTACAAACGTTCCAAGGAAGATCTAGCCTTTTCAAAAGGAATTTTTCTCCAAAGAGAGAGTAAAAGTCAACCATTTATTATCGGAATTTCAGGTAGTGTCGCTGTTGGCAAATCAACTACTAGTCGACTCTTACAAATTTTGCTTTCTCGTATTTTTCCAGAGGCAAGTGTTGAATTAGTGACAACTGATGGCTTTCTGTATCCTAACAGCATCTTAAACGAGCGTAATATCCTAAACCGAAAAGGTTTCCCTGAGAGTTATGATATGGAAAGCTTGCTCGATTTCCTGGATCAACTTAAAAATGGACAAGATGTTGACATTCCTGTTTATTCTCATGAAATCTACGACATTGTTCCTCATCAAAAACAACGAGTTCAAGCAGCGGATTTTGTCATCGTAGAGGGTATCAACGTCTTTCAAACCCCTCATAACAGCCGTCTTTACATTACAGACTTCTTTGATTTTTCAATCTACGTAGATGCTGCAGTTGAGGATATTGAGAGTTGGTATTTGGACCGTTTCTTAAAACTTCTCAGTTTTGCACAAGATGACCCAAGCAACTATTACTATCGCTTCACCCAACAACCAATCAGTGAAGTCAAAGATTTTGCTCATCAGGTTTGGACTAGTATTAATTTGACCAATCTACAAAACTATATTGAACCGACTAGAAATCGGGCAGAAGTCATTCTTCATAAATCTAAAAATCATGAAATTGATGAAATTTATTTAAAAAAGTGATTTCCCCTTGTCAAAATAATAGTTTTCAGATATAATGGTATAGTTAGTAAATATGGAGGTAAGAACATTGGCAAACATTAAATCAGCTATCAAACGCGCTGAATTGAACGTTAAACAAAACGAAAAAAACTCAGCTCAAAAATCAGCTATGCGTACTGCTATCAAAGCTTTTGAAGCAAACCCATCTGAAGAACTTTACCGTGCTGCTAGCTCAGCCATCGATAAAGCAGAAACTAAAGGTTTGATCCACAAGAATAAAGCTAACCGTGATAAAGCACGTCTTGCAGCTAAACTTGGTTAATCAAGAACCGCATACAAAATGAGCTCTTCGGAGCTTTTTTTGTGCACATTTTTCTGGAGGTTATCATGAAAATTGCTATTATAGGGTATTCAGGATCAGGTAAATCTACTTTGGCAGAGAAGCTTTCCAGTTACTACTCAATTCCAAAGCTCCATATAGACCGATTGCAATTTCAGCCTGGTTGGCAAGATAGCGATCGCGATTGGATGTTAAAAGAGATGGCGACTTTCCTTACTGAACATGAAGATTGGGTTATTGACGGCAACTATAGCTGGTGTTGCTATGAGGAAAGGATGGAGCAAGCTGATCAGATTATCTTTCTAAACTTTTCAGCCTGGAACTGCTTGTTTAGAGCCTTTATGCGTTATCTTAAATACAGAGGAAAAGTTAGAGAGAGTATGGCAGACGGTTGTCCTGAACAGTTTAACTGGGAATTTATACGCTGGATTCTCTGGGACGGACGAACAAAAAATGCTAAGGTAAGATACCAAAAATTAAGTGATACCTACCCTGAAAAGATGCATATTCTCCATTCTCAAGCAGAGATTGATTATTTCTTGCAATCTCTTAAAAAATAGACGATAGAGTAACATTCCATTAAGGTCAGTATGGACTGAATGACTAAAAAAGGAAGATTTTCATCCAGAAAATCTTCCTTTTGTGTTCCCTTTTATTCAGCAATTAAGGTTTCTAGACCAACCTTCATCATATCGGTGAAGGTGTTTTGGCGTTCCTCTGCAGTTGTATCCTCATCCGGATTGACCAAACTATCCGAGATGGTCATAATGGCAAGAGCATCAACATGGTGTTGAGCTGCCAAATAGTAAAGAGCTGCTGCTTCCATTTCCACAGCCTTGACTCCCCATTTACCAAGCTCAATGTTCTTTTCAAAGTAGTTTGAGTAGAAAACATCTGATGACAAGACATTGCCGACGTGTGTAGTCATGCCAAGGTCTTTAGCAATATGGTAAGCCTTATCTAGCAAGTCAAAACTTGCGATTTGTGGGAAATCGTATTGAGGCCAATCGTTGCGGATGATGTTTGAGTTGGTTGCAGCTGCTTGAGCCAAGACCAATTCACGGACGTGAACATCCTCATTCAAAGATCCAGCCGTTCCCACACGGATCAATTTCTTTACTCCGTAGTCGACAATCAACTCACGCGCATAAATAGAGATGGATGGCATCCCCATTCCTGTTCCCATGACAGATACACGGTGACCTTTGTAAGTACCTGTGTAACCAAACATGTTACGGACTTCGTTAAAGCAAACAGCATCTTCAAGAAAATTCTCAGCGATAAATTTCGCACGAAGAGGATCCCCAGGAAGAAGAATTTTATCAGCAATTTCACCTTGCTTAGCAGCAATATGGATAGACATAATTAAGATATAAAGGGCGACAGAGAACAAAGGAAAAATAGGAAACTGACGAAGCATCACAGATGCTAGACAGTTTATCTTTTTTCCACAGTTCTCCGCCCATATTCAGTTCAGCGAATACAGTTAACCCTTCCTTTCTGTGTATATTTTTTATTTAGAAAAGCTTTCCGCTCGTGTTCAAATTAGAACACATGCTCTTCCTCTCTTATTTTTAATTTGTTAATGAATCCAAAAATGCGTATAATTTTGCATTCATTTCTTGATAATCGTAAGCACGGATGGCTTCAGGTTTTTCGACAAATGGCAATGTTTGACTTTGGGCTTCCAAAGCGGCTTCACCATCTGCAGCAATTAAGAGATTGACTGCTTCTGGATCAAATTCCAAGTGAGCTTGGAAGGCATAGTGTTTAGGACTGAAGCGTATAATCTGCCGTGGACAACCTTGACTGGTCGCAAGGACAACAGCATCCTCTGTCAATCCCGGCATATCTCCATGCCAGTGTCCTGAATCAAAGCTCTCACCAAATAAGGCGACATTCGGATCTGCTAATCCTTCAAGGGTTAGGTCCACCGGATAAACACCAATCTCTCGTTCTGGACTATGTTCATACTCTGCGCCATAAGCTACAGACAGGAGCTGCGCACCAAGACAGACACCAACGATGTAGCGATCCGCCTTCATAGCTTTTTGAATTAGTTCAATCTCAGCTTGCGGATCATAGTAAGGGAAGGTTGCGCGATCCTCATCTGGCGATTGTGGTCCTCCCATGACAATCAAAAAATCGATTTCATCCACTGTCTCAGGTAGAGCTTCCCGCTCGTAGACCTTGGTCATTTTCACCTGATGACCACGCTCCTGCGCCCACTTTAGATAGGCACCAGGTACTTCAAAAGTTTCGTGCAAAACAAAATGCACTCTCATCGTTTATTCTCCCATCTATTTTGAATCACATAAGACAAACCAGCAGATAGTGCCAGCGGTAGAATCAAGGCCCAGCTCTGTCCTGTAAAACCAAGACTTAGGGCAATGGCAGTCATGGGAGCTTGTAAGGTCGTCCCTAAAAAGACTGTCGCTCCAAGCAACATTCCTAGAGCAGGATCTAGTTGAACGCCAACTGCAGAAAGAATCATGGTCACCAAATAACCAGATCCAATTCCTAAGGCAAAAGAAGGCGTCAAGGTTCCCCCATAGGCACCATTACTCAAGAGGATATAGACCAGGAGCCCTTTCACGACCAAGATCAAGGCTAGATTAGAAAATGGTTGACCTGATAGAACGGCTTGAGCTAGAACCTGTCCATTCCCCATAAAAATCGGGTAAAAGATCACAATACCAGCTAGCACCATAAATGCTAAAGGCAGAGCCCATAGAATGGTCCAATCCTTCCGCCGTTTGCGACTAGCCTGTTTGGCTAGAAAACGAAAGGCAAGTGCCAATGGAGTAACCAATAGAGCCACTAAGACAGCCTGCAAGAAACCACTTGCTGACCAATGAACTTGCGACAGGTGGTAAATAGCACCATGACCAACGATTGGTTGGGCCACCCAAGCCGCTAGATAAGTACTGGACAAGACCAGTAAGACATTTTTCCAGCGATAGGACAACCCTAAGGTCTCAAAGACAAACAAGCTACTAGCAAAGGGAATCTGATAGACCGCAGCTAACCCCGCTCCAGCTCCACAAGCAATCAAAACTCTTTGCTCTTTGATCGTCAAGGACAAAACTTTTCCCAAACGACCAGCTATAAGTGCCCCAACCTCACGTGGAGCTCCTTCTTTTCCGACCGAAGCGCCAGCTCCGACAATCGCAACCTGCATACTTGCATGAAGGATATGGGCTAGGGGCGCTGGTTCTCTATCTCCAACCTGATCAATTTGCTTACGAATAGACAGGATCTTATAACGTTTCTGCAAAACATACCAGAATCCTGCTGCCAAAAGCCCTGTCACAGATAAGACAAGAAATCTACGAAGACCTCCGGCTTCCCGAAATTGCTGGAGCAGATCAGATCGTTCTTGGCCGAAAGCCAACTTTTGTACGCCATCTAGTAGAAAATGACAGGCGATTCCGACCAGACCTGTTCCTATTCCTAAAGCGACGGTCGCTAAAAGCAGACGCCAGCCATAGGGCAGACTTTGGAGTCGTGCTTTCATCATCTTACAATTCAGCAAGAATCGCTTTAAGCAAGCCTTTGAAGTCACCTTTAACACGTTCGGTCACTTCTACAACTTCCTCGTGGTTGAGTTCTTCTTGGAAACCAGCAGCATGGTTAGTAATACATGAAATTCCAAGAACCTTCAAGCCAGAGTGAGCCGCAACGATAACTTCAGGAACCGTAGACATACCGACTGCATCTGCTCCAAGTGTCTTATAGGCACGAATTTCTGCAGGTGTTTCATAAGTTGGACCAGTAACACCGATATAGACACCTTCATCAAGTTTGATTCCAAGTTTTTGAGCCACTTCATGTGCAGTTACACGGTATTCTGGAGTGTAAGCCTTCGACATATCTGGGAAGCGAGGGCCAAACTCATCCAAGTTTTCACCGATCAATGGGTTTTGACCTGTCATGTTGATGTGATCAGTGATTGCCATCAAGGTACCAGGACCGAAGCCGATACCACCGGCAGCGTTGGTTACAAGAACTCCTTCACATCCCAACACTTTCATGACACGAACTGGGAAAGTCACCACTTCCAATGGGTTTCCTTCATAGAAGTGGAAACGACCTTGAAGAGCCAAGACTTTACGTCCAGCAAGATCACCATAAACCAATTTACCAGCATGTCCGACTACTGTGGATTGACCCCAGTTTGGAATGTCAGAGTAGTCTACTACGACTGCATTTTCGATTTCTTCAGCCAATTCTCCAAGACCTGAACCAAGGATCAAACCGAACTCAGGAGCTTCGATTCCTTTGTCCTTCAAAAATGCTGCTGTTTCATTGATTTTATTTAAAAATGTCATTAGGTATCTCCTTTTTTATGTTTTAAAAATTGACCAATTTTGTCAAAGGTATTAGCGTTACGAATGGTAATATTGCCATAGAAAGGCATCTTAAGCAAGTGCTTGTGATAGGCTGTTTTAGAGTAGCTAGCTTCTGACAATTTACCCCAGAAGATCCCTAATTTCCCAAAATGAAGCTCCTCATCGACCAGTTCCAAACTGTCCACTTTCTCGATGACTTGATCCACATCCATGCCCTCAGTGTAAAATAGCACATCCTTTCGAGCCATCTCATGGTCCCACCAATCAGGAAGATTTTTAAGCTCTTCTTCATAGTCTTCGTTAGAAAATAAGGAAAAACTTTGGATAAATGGATAGTGCCTTTCAAAGAATCCCTTTAAATCCTCAACTAACTGAATTCTAGGAATATTGGTGTCAAAGAAGATATTACCACTATTGATGTAGGTTTCAACATTTTCTAATCTCAGTTCCGTCAATTCTTGACGCAGTTGAGTCATGACTACCTTATTCTTTCCACCGACATTAATGCCTCTAACAAGTAAAGCGTAGCGAATCATCTTAAACTAATTTATCCAAGAAGCTTTCACCAATCATGGCAGTTTCAACGCCAAAGTTCTCTGCAATCGTTGCTGAGATGTCAGCGAAGTGTCCAACTGGAATTAATCCATTGCCTTTAAAGGATGGACTGTATGCCAAAAGTGGAATGTATTCACGCGTATGGTCAGTACCAGCGTAGGTTGGGTCATTTCCGTGGTCAGCAGTAATCAAAAGAAGATCGTCTTCTCTCATGGCTGCCATAATTTCAGGCAAGCGCTCATCAAACTCATGCAAACAATCACGGTAGCCGTGCGCATTGCGACGGTGTCCGTAAAGAGCGTCGAAGTCAACCAAGTTGGTGAATGAGAAACCTTTTTCAAACTCAGGTAGTCCCATTGTTTTGACCAAGGTATCCATACCATGACTATTTGACTTATTGTGACCCATATCGTGGTTGATACCAGCACCGTTGAAGATATCGTTAATCTTACCAACTGCATATGTATCAATACCAGCTTCATTCAATTTATCCAAAACAGTTGGAGCAAATGGAGATACAGCCAAGTCACGACGGTTAGCCGTACGAGTGAAGTTTCCAGGCTCACCAACATAAGGACGAGCAATAATGCGTCCGAGAAGAGCTGGACGCTCTAAAGTAATCGAACGAGCGTATTCACAGATACGGTAGAGTTCATCCAAAGGAATGATGTCTTCGTGAGCTGCGATTTGAAGAACTGGGTCAGCTGATGTATAGATAATCAACTCGCCAGTTTCCATTTGGCGTGGTCCAAAGTCATCGATGACAGCTGTTCCTGAGTATGGTTTGTTGGCTTCACGAATAACCTTACGTCCTGAAAATTCTTCGACTTTAGTAAGGATTTCCTCTGGGAATCCATTCCAAAAAGTATCGAAAGGTTCAGTGATATTAAGTCCCATGATTTCCCAATGACCAGTCATGGTATCTTTCCCTAGAGATACCTCTTCGAGCTTAGTCGCATAGCCTGTTGGATTGCTCTCAGCTGGAACTGTCTTCAATGGTGTTTCTCGAGGAATATTCCCAAGACCAAGTTTTGCCATATTTGGGACATTTAGACCTACTGATTTTGAAATGTGTCCAAGCGTGTCTGATGCACCATCAGGAACACCAGCGTTGACAAAGTTATTAGCATCTGGTGCTGCACCGATTCCTACAGAATCTAGTACCACCAAGTGAATACGATTAAATTTTGGCATAGTGTGTCTCCTTTTTTGATTATTTTGCTTTTGTTGAAGTTAAAATCTGAACGCCATTTTGTCCAGCAACGATGACCTTGTCCACCATTTGATTAAACAAGCCATGCTCGACAACACCAACGACATGGTCCAAGTCTTGCCCAAGAGCAATAGGATCTTCAATGACTTCCAAGGCTAGATCAATGATAAAGTTCTGCATGTCTGTCACAAAACGTTGGCCATCCTTTTCGCGGAAGCTTGGTTGATAGCCAGCTCGCTCGAAACGACGAAATACTTGTTCGGCCCCATACTGAACGACCTCTACAGGTAATTTAAAGGCACCCAGTTTCTCTACTAGTTTACTTTCATCAACGACCCAGATATATTCTTTAGATGGAGTTGCGACAACCTTTTCCATAAGAAGGGCACCACCACCACCTTTGATGCCGTTAAACTGACTGTCCACTTCATCAGCACCATCAACTGTCAGGTCTACAAAATCCACCTGGTCAATCGACTTAAGAGGAATATTGAGCCCTTCTGCCTGCTTGCTGGTTACACTAGAAGTCGTTACAGCTGTAATCTGCAATCCTTCTTCCTTGATGCGACGACCTATTTCTTCTACGAAATAGTAGGCAGTTGAGCCTGTTCCAAGTCCGACAACCATACCATCTTTGACGAACTCAGCAGCCTTGATACCTGCCATTTTTTTCAGATTTTCCACTTATACACCTCCAAATAGAGCTACTCCTATTATATCATGAATACGCTTCAAATTCATCCAAATATCAGAAAAACCCGAACATTTTATTTCGGGTTTTTGATGCTTATTTAACCATATCAGGGTCATAGTCGTAAAATCCAGTATCCAAGAAACGATTTTTAGGGTGAAGTTTGCGGACTTCTTCATCAAGTAAGAAGGCCTGATCATGTGTAAAGTTACCTTCTTGAATCAAATTGCGCGCTTGGATAAAGAGTTTTGCAATTTCTACAAAATTTTGGCCTGGAGTGTAGAGACCTTCAAGCTTCCAATGAGTGAAACCATGTTCTACCAATTCAGTTAACTTGGTCATCAAATCAAGGTCATTATTGGCAAAGATATGAGTCCCATGATTGTCTTCAAAAATAGAATAATGGCTCTCTGGGTCACTTGGCTCAGCCAAGAACAAGTCACGTTGACGAGATTTTTCATCATCAATCTGTGTGAAATTATAGTAGTTTTGCAAGAGTGGACGCTTCGAATGGTGGATGACACTAGCACCGTATACCAAGACCTCAGCAGGAATTTCTAAAATTTCAGGCATTTTAAAAAGTTCTGCAGATGGGATTTCACGCGCCAAAACTGCTTCTGACGCTCCTGCTTTTTGTCCCCAGAAGTTAATCTGACGACTGCTTGTGACCATGGTTGAGGCATCGTAAATCGTTTTGAAAGAATAGTTATCACGGTTAACCACATAAAAGACACCTGCGTCCCCAACTGTGATATAGTCCGTTTTGATTTCTTCTAAAAAGTCCAAGAAGGGCTTGATACGGTCCATCATGTCTTGGTGCATAAGAGCATTGACCGCAACGATTAATTCCTTACCGGCATCATGAACAATTTTTGCGATTTCACGCAATTCTTCTTGACTAAAGGTAGTTGGCAAACGAAGACCAAAATCTTTCTCACCGACATAAATGCGGTCGACACCAGCTTCAAGTAGCTGTTTCACTTGTTCAATACTTTCAGCAGTTGCTGTAATGATAATCTTTTCCATAAAGAAAATTATACCACATTTCCAAAAAATCAGCTACACAGAAAAGTGGGTCTTGTTAGTCTAAATTTTAAAAAAAGTGAACCGTATCAATAACAGTTCACTTTTTAGATTTATGCTTGTGTCTTTTCAACAAGTCGTCCGTCATCCATCACATAAATACGGTCAACCTTATCTAGTAAGCGAGTATCATGCGTAATCATGACAACTCCCCTGCCTTGCTCATGGGCAATTGAAGCCAGCATATCCGTCACTTGATAAGCACGTTGTGTATCCAAGCTAGCTGTCGGCTCATCTGCAAGTACGATACTAGGATTATTATAAAGGGCTCTAGCAATTGCAGCTCGTTGGCGTTCTCCACCAGAGAGAGCTTTTGGATAGTGATTTTGAACCTTTTCCAAATCCAACAAACTAAATAACTCTTGTCGGTCACTTTTTATAGATTTCTTTTTATCCAAACGGTCAATTAAATCTAATTGCTCCTTAACTGTTAAAAATGGAATCAAATTTGAAGCCTGGAGGATAAAACCAAATTCACTAAAGCGCAAATCCGTTTTTTCTTTTTCAGATAAGTGCCAAGTCTCTTTTCCCTTTACTAGAATCTTTCCACTTGAAGCTTCCTGAAGTTGTCCTAGAGTTGTTAAAAAAGTTGTTTTACCTGATCCAGAAGGCCCCACAATCGCTACAAACTCCCCAGCGTTTAGCTGAAAATTGGTCTCATGGAGAGCTGTAACTTTCTTATTGCCCTCGCCATAAGTTTTTGTCACTTGAATCATCTCAATTAATGTCGTCATATCATTCTCCTTATCATTCTGCAATCGCTGTAATTGGATCTACTTTAAGTAGACGCGGAAGGGAAATGACGCCACCTAGTAGTGCCATCAAGCAAATGACCAGGCTTAACACAAAGTATGCCAACCAACTAGGGTAGAAAAAGAAGGTTGCAGGTAAGACTAAAATAACAGCCCAAATGGCTAATAAAGCCAATCCTATACCCAAACCAGATAAGAGAAAGATTTGACAGAAAAGGGACCATACGATGGATTTTATCTGAATCCCTTGCGCTCGCATAATTCCATAGAGGCCTAATTTTTGAATGGTAATGATGTAGATAAAAATGCCTACAATCAGATCTGTAATGACGATCATAGCTAGAATCATTCCTGAGAATACATTGACTTGAGGGGTATAGCCAGGAATTTTCGAAATCATTTTTTGTATAGAAATCTGCTTCAAACCATCGCCAGTCACTTCTACATCATTTTGCAATACCAATGCAGAGATCGAACGATTGGCTTTTGTTGTTCCTTGTAAATTCCAATATGTTGTTAAACTTGTAAAGACAACAGGTTCCGTGAAAAATTTATTTTCTCTGGTCAAACCTACAATCTTAAAACTTGTCTCACTTCCGTTGAGTTGAATAGCATCCCCGAGTTTGATGCCGTAATTTTCAAAAGACTGATCCACTACCACTTCTTGGTCATTTTCCGGGTAACGACCTTCAATCAGGGTTGGCGAAATAAAACTGTCCCACTCTTGACCAAAAATAGAGACATTCATCTTGTCACTACTATTAACAAGGTTTGTCACCGCAAACATGTAGCTTAGAGGAACAGCATCCCCAGACACTTTATCTTTGTAGTCTTTTTCTGGTATAAAGGATGCAGTCAAATTATCATTTGCATAATCGGATAGCACAACTCCTGTTGCTTCCCAATTATCGATAGCAGCCCTATTATTTCGAACGAGTCCTAAAGCCAAACTGGTCATAAAAAAACCATAAAAGCAATGAGAAAAATGGTTGTTAGAATTAAACTGTAACGCAGTTTATTCTGTAAAATTTCTTTGATAGCAAGATACATGCCAATCTCCTTTAAGTATTCTGTTGTCGAGGGAACAAATCTCCTCTTTACCATAGCACTAAAGATAGAAAACTACCTCGTCATGAACAACTAGAATCAATTTAAAAAAATTCTGTCCTTACTTGAAAATTGAATTTATTTGCATCTGTGTATGATTTTTATTCGTTTCAATCATCAAATTTTTCCTCGTATCAGATAGAAAAAAATGATAAAGGTTAAACGATTTACCCATCCTATTATCTTCCCATCAGCATGTCGAGAAATCCAATTTTGGCCTTGAAAACAGATTTTATGCAATTTGTAACCATTCTGTAATAATTCTCTCTTTAAAAAATGATAAAATAGTAATGTACTGTTAAGGAGAGAAATATGCCCGCAAGAAAACTACACCCGTATGAGTTCGAACAAGAAAGTATAAAAACTGCCCAGTTTCAAGATTATGTTCCAGAGAATACTTCTGTTGCTAGTGTAAAGGAAGTCCTATTTTTTGTAAACATTGCTTGCTTCTGCGTCTTTTTGGCTATCTTTAGTTTTATGTTCTTATCGCTAAAATTGAACACTGTTTTATCATTTGCTTTGGCTATCGGCCTCAGTCTTTTCGCTTTACAATTGCAGCGCACTTTTATCAAGAAAAAATTCAAATAAAAACCTTCGATTCATCGAAGGTTTTTTTATTTATTCTTTCGTCTTGACGGTGTTGAGATAGCTATCTTGACTTCAAAAATTGTTCCGTTAGGTTTGTTATCTTTAACACTAATAGAGCCTTTGAGGGCATCGACGATTTGCTTCGCTAAAGACAAGCCTAAACCGAAACCACCCTTTTGACGTGTCCGGGCCTTATCAACACGATAAAAGCGATCAAAGATTTTCTTTTTATCGGCTGCAGAAATACCGATACCATTATCCGCTACCGTTAGATAGAGGCTGCGTTCAGTCGTTGAAATCTCAAAATAAATATCGCCTTCTTCTTCTGTATACTTGACCGCATTGTCAAACAGAATGGTCATCAATTGCTTGAGAAGGAGTTTATCTGTGATAATGGTGCGATGAACACGATTTTGAAAACGAAAAATACGATTATTCTCGGAGGCAATCATTTCATAGTTGGTAAAGGTCGTATTAAAGAAGTCAGGTTCTACTTCCCCAAACTCTGGCTTGATTCCATCATCTCTACGCGCTAGATTAAGGAGGTTAGTCGTTAGAAACTTCATATTTCGAACTTCTTCCAAACTAGAAGCGATGCTCTCACTTGACTCCAGAATGGTAGCCTCTGGTTTTCTAAAAAGAGTTTCCAGACGGTTCTGAAGAACTGCTAAAGGCGTCCGTAATTCATGACTGGCATTTTCCACAAAGCTCTTCTGCTTTTGCATACTTTCAAGCAAGGGTTTCACACTGACACGAGCAAGATAAAGACTGGCCAAGATAGATAGAATCCAAAAACTTGCCATCACCACCACGATTAACTGTTCGTGGTTTTGACTAATCTGCTCGAGTTGGCTCGTGTTAATCAGGATAGCAGCATACTTGATATTGGTCGATACCGAATCAATATTCATTTCTGTCAAGACAACACGATAAACCTCATCCTGACCATAACTATTCACAACATGAAGTTGGCGAATATGGTTTAAGTCCTTTTTATTGAAAGTAATTCTGTCTAATCCTAAAAAGCGATTTCCAGTCACTAATTGATTCAAATTTGCATCGAGCAAAATCACTTCAGTATTGGAACTCACATTTGGCTTTTTATCAGAAGTTGAAGTGACACTGCCACTACCCAAATCCTTTACGTCCTCAGTTGCACGATTGACCGCCAATTGAATGATATCCTGAGGATTTTTGCTGAGAGATAGCAGTTTCTCATCCACTGATGTGTAGAGACTAGAGTGCATAACCTGCAGGATAATCAAGGTCATGGCAGAGAAAATCAGCGTGAAAACACCAAAATTACGGATAAAGTAGCTGAAATCTTCTGCGTACCAATTCTTTTTTAATTTCTTAAACATGTTTTAAAATATACCCAACACTACGCAAAGTTTGGAGATTTTCAGCAAAGGCTGAACCTTTCAATTTCTTACGGACTTTTGATACATAAACTTCTACAACGGAAATGGTTGTGTCACTGTCAAATCCCCATAAACGGTCAAAGATTTGGGTTTTTGGTAAGATGACATTTTGGTTTTGGAGGAAATAGACCAAGAGTTCAAATTCTTTCCCAAGTAGCTCAACAGAGGCATCTTGAACCTTAACTTCATTAGTAGATAGATTGACTGTCAAATCACCGTACGTTAAGGTATTTTCGTTAAATTTCCCTGAGCGTTTGAGGAGGGCCTGAATACGCATCTTGAGTTCTTCTAGGTAGAATGGTTTGGTTAGATAATCATCAGCCCCAAGCTCAAAGCCATGTCCTTTGTCATCGAGACTTTCCTTGGCTGTCATGATGAGAACAGGAGTCGAAACACCTTTTTCACGTAGTTCTTTCAAGACTTGGAAACCATTTTTTTCTGGTAACATCAAGTCCAATAGAATCAGGTCATAGACACCACTTTCAGCCTCGTAGAGACCTTCTTCGCCATCAAATACCTGCATAACATCTGCAAAATCATCCAAAAAATCAAAGACTGAATTTGACAGGCCTAGGTCATCTTCCACTAATAGAATTTTAATCATCAAAAATTCCTCCTTATTATATCCATTATAGCAAAAATATCTTAAAAAAAACTCAACTTTCCTTGTTTTTCTATGAGAAAGTTGAGTTTTTATATACTATTTAGTCAAGAAGTTTTTAAGCCTTGCCATATTGTGCAACAACTGCTTCAACCGCTGCTTTTTCACGTTTAATCAATTCAACGCGCGCTGCGATATCCTTGATACCCATACGGATGTTACGGCTAAGAGCGAGGTCAGAAAGTTGTGGTTCAAAGAAGACCTTATACTCTGCCAAACGTTGTTCTGTTTTAAATATGTGTGATGGGAAAATGACAAAGCTATCAAAGCTCATATCTCCACCAAGGGCTGCCTTGATCCAATCCCAGTTTTCACGCGCCCAAACCCAAACTGTTTCTTGGGTAGCTTGGTGTCCAAGGAATTGGAGGTACCATGCTGAAAGGTCCTGTGGTTTCACAACAAATTTGTCCTTCCAAGTTGCAAGAAGGGTTTGGATGTTTTCTGCATCTGTAGAATATGCAAGCGCAGCTGCTAATTGACGTTTGAAGACTGCATCTGTTGCATGAGTGTAAAGATCCAGATAATTCGCTACCAAGTCCTTAGTCTCATGATGTTTGATCTCATTGATGAGGACTTGAGCACGAATAGCTGCTGGAAGTCCTGCAAGATTTTCTTTATGAGCTGCAAAGATTTGACTAGCAACTTGACTAGCTTCTTCATCATTTGAACGAATCATCATAGAAATGGTTAATTGACGAACCAATTCATCTTCATCAGATTCACCCTCTTTTGCTTCAAAACCAAGTCGTTCATAGTTGTGACGAGCCAATTTAGCAATGAGGTTATTAAAGTCTTTCTCAACTTCTGTTCCTTCATCAATAAAGCGCTCAAGGGCACTAATAACTTGAGAAACTGCAGCAACAACCAGGTAAGATTCTTCCTTGGCAAGTTTATCAAGGACTGGAAGTAAGTCTGCATATGATACATGTCCTGCTTCAGCAAGCAAGCGACGTTCTTGGACGATTTGAAGCTTACTTGTATTATCAAGTTCTACTAATTCTGAAAGGATAGCATCCAGCAACTCACCTTGATAATCTGTAATGTAGTGTGCTGTGTTTTCGGTATTGAGTCGAAGAGCTGTTTTGTTTTCAGCAAGAAGCGCAGCATAGCCTGGAATTTCGATACTTTCAGTTTCAAGCGTATCAGGTAATCCTTTCCAGTTACTGTTAAGTGGTACTACCCAGAGACGGTTCTTGTCTTCGTGTTCACCGATAAAGAATTGTTTTTGTGAGATTTTCAAAACATCATTTTCAACTGTAGCAGTCAAAACTGGATAACCAGGTTGCTCCAACCAAGAATCCATAAAGGCTGCTACATCACGGCCTGATGCTTGACCAAGGGCATTCCAAAGGTCACGACCAATAGTGTTTCCGTATTGGTGTTTTTCAAAGTAAGCACGCAAACCTTTAGCAAAATCAGCATCTCCTAGCCAACGACGAAGCATGTGCATAAGACGGCTTCCTTTGGCATAAACGATAGCAGAGTCAAAGAGAGTATTAATTTCATCTGGATGTTTAACTTCAACGTGAACAGACTGAACACCATCAGTCGCATCACGTTTAAGTGCGGCTGGCACTCCACTTGTTTGGAAGTCTTCAAAGATATTCCAACTTGGTTCGATGGCATCCACACAGACGTATTCCATCATATTGGCGAAGCTTTCGTTGAGCCAGAGGTCATCCCACCATTTCATAGTTACTAGGTTACCAAACCATTGGTGAGCAAGCTCGTGGGCAATGACAAGGGCTACTTGTTGACGGCTGGCAAAGGTAGAGTTCTCATCTACAACCAAGTAGACTTCACGGTAGGTTACGAGACCCCAGTTTTCCATAGCACCTGCTGAGAAGTCAGGAAGGGCGATATGAAGAGATTGAGGAATTGGATACTTAACTCCATAGTAATCTTCGTAGAACTCGATTGAGCGAACAGCGATATCTAATGAAAACTCAAGGTTTGAAAGTGGGTGTGCCTTGGTTGAGTAAACACCAACGAGAGTACCATTTTTAGTTGTAGCAGTTACCCCTTGCAAATCACCAGCTACGAAAGCTAGCAAGTATGAGGACATTCGAGGTGTAGTTTCAAACTTCCAGATGCCAGTTTCCTTGCGGTTTTCAACGTCAATTTCGGGCATGTTTGACAAGGCAAGTTCGCCTTCTGCTTGGTCAAAGCGAAGTGCTAGGTCAAAGGTTGCTTTAGCTTCTGGCTCATCCACACATGGGAAGGCTTCACGGGCAAAGTGGCTCTCAAACTGAGTCGACAAAACTTCCTTCTTAACTCCATCAACTGTGTAGTATGATGGATAGATTCCTGTCATGTTGTCTGTGATTTTACCTGAAAAAGTAATAACCAATTCAACTGAACCTGCTTCTGTAAGTTCGATATGAAGAGCTTCGTTTTCGTTATCAACTGTAAATGGACGAGCTTGTCCTGCTACTTCAACAGAAGCAATTTCCAAGTCTTTTTTGTGAAGGGAAATACGGTCACTTTTAGCTTGACCAGTAATGGTTACTTTTCCTGAAAAAGTCTTGGTCTCACGACTCAAGTCTAAAAATAAATCATAATGTTCAGGAACAAATTTTTCGATATAATGTTCTACTGCTTGCATCATATTCTCCTATTCTAAATTTCTGAGCGAATGCTCTAGTTCAAACATACCTATTTTATCATATTTTTAAATAGAAAGAAGGATTGAAATGATTTTTACAATATTTTCATCTCACATAACTCTATAGATATTTTATAAAAATTGTTAAGTCGTATTATTTGACCGCTTAATATGTTAGTGCTAAAATTGTCTTGTTTGGTAAATCAACTATAAAAAGGAGGAACAATGAAAAAGTTATTTTTTGCTGTTATTTCTGCGTTTGCGGCCCTAGCACTTCTAATTTCTATTGGTGCATATAGTACCCAAGCAAAAGAATTAACAAGCCAAGTGAGGATTTCTCAAGTGAAAACTGAAGGCGAAAAGATTTCATATCACTGGGAAATTGATTCAGGTGTGGAAGTCGGAGATACATTCAAGATTTCTATGCCAGAGGACGTTAAGTTTGCTTCTTCTGCTTTTAGCTCAATGAAAAACGCTAGTGGCGAAGAAATTGCAACAGGAAAAGTATCAGATGACGGTAAGACTCTGACTATTACCTTTGTAAAAGGAGGAAATAAAGGGGCCGAAGGAAACGTATCATTCTGGTATAAATGGGATGGAGATAATACCACTGGTCAAGACCAAGAACGCTCCATAAAAATCGGTTCAGAATCCGCAATCGTGAGACGTTCTGGACAAGGTCCAGTACCAGTCCTACTTCCGATTAAGAAGTATAATTCTGGTGGTACAGATAACACTAACTTGCAACATGCTCAAAAAATTTGGGGACCTACAGGAATTCCAGACTGGAGAGATACCCTAGAAGTAACTGATAAGACTACTGATGGTTTCTTGTTCTGGCACATCTCAGTAAACAATGCTGTTGACAAGAAAGAAGCTGCTTCAAGCATCGTCTTTACTGACCAAATGCCTAACCTTCCTGCACTTGACTATAGCCGTATTAAATCTGCTAAAGGTCAAGATGTGTCTCAATACTTCAAAGGTGGAACTTACCTTCCAGCATCATTTGACTTGAAAGTCAATGGTAAAACTCTAGTTGTTAACGGAGTATCAATGTCTGGTCTTGCATTAGAACCATACATCGAGTGGACAGAACATGGATTTAAACTTGATTTGACTAAGGTTAGCGACCAATTTAAAGTTGCATCTACAGACGAAATTACCCTATCATACCAAACACTTCTACAACATGCTGATCAAATTAAGAGCGTAACAAATGTTGCTTCTCTTACAAGTGATCAACACAAAACAGCTGTAACCAAAGAAAACACTTGGGTTAACAAAGCTGCTTCAGCAGATGCACAAGTCTACAATAGTGATGTAACAACTTCAACAACGACTACGACATCTACTACCACAACAACTTCAACAACGACTACGACATCTACTACTACAACTACTGAGTCTACAACTTCATCCACTACAACTACGACTCCTGAGTCTACAACTTCATCTACTACAACTACGACTCCTGAATCTACAACTTCATCTACTACAACTACGACTCCTGAATCTACAACTTCATCCACTACAACTACGACTCCTGAGTCTACAACTTCATCTACTACAACTACGACTCCTGAGTCTACAACTTCATCCACTACAACTACGACTGAAGAGCCTAAGACTTCAACTACTACAACTACGACTCCTGAGTCTACAACTTCATCCACTACAACTACGACTGAAGAGCCTAAGACTTCAACTTCAACTACTACAACTCCTGAAGAGCCAACTAGTCAAAATAGTAGTGAAGAATCAAGCTCTACAACAACTACAACTCCTGAAAGTTCAACTTCAGAGACAACAGCTCCAACTGCAGAGACAACAGCTTCAACTTCGGAAAAAACAACTCCTGAAGCTAATGGTTCAACAACCACTACAACAACTGGAGACAAACCAGGACTTCCAAATACTGGTGAACGTAATAGCCTAATTGTTTCTGTTGCTGGTATTGCAATGCTTATCGTAGCTGTAGGAACGGTTTTACATTATCGTAAAAAATAATCAACCAATGTAGAAGTGACTGAATAGGGAT
>CABPWC010000004.1 GCA_902461025.1 uncultured Streptococcus sp. | reverse complement strand
TGATAGGTGCTCCAGCTTCACGAAGGTTGCTGAGGGAAATTCCGACACCACCACCGATACGTGAAAGTTGAAGAGCTGAGTTGATAGAACGTCCGATAGAGTTCATATCATCTGTTACCTGAATCAAGAAACAGGATACCAATTCACCACGACGTGCACGACCTGCATTCAAGAAAGAAGGTGTAGCAGGCTGGTAACGCTGGTGGATGATTTCATTGGCAATATCAATTGCGATAGCTTCGTCGCCATCAGCAAAGTAAAGAGCGTTAAAGAAGACACGGTCTTCCATGCTCTCAAGATAGTACTCTCCGTCATTAGTTTTCAAGGCATATTGATTGTAAAACTTGTATGCTGCCATGAAAGACTTGAATTGGAAGTTTTGATCCTTAATAAATTGGTAAAGCTCTTCTAAGAACTCTGGACGATATTTCTTGATAAACGCTGTTTCGATATAGTCTTGTTTAATAAGGTAATCGATTTTATCAGTGATAGAATCAAAAACCATAGAATTTGGTACAACATTTTCTTTAAAGAAAGCGTCCAAGGCTTCTTTGTCTTTGTGGAGCATGATTTGTCCATTAACAGGACGGTTGATTTCATTATTTAGACGGAAGTATGTTACATCCTCAAGTTGTTTTAATCCCATAAAATTCCCTTTAATTCATTACAAAAGAAAGGCTTCTAAGATTGACATAGAAGCTTTGAGTCCTGATACTTAAGCAAGTTCTTTAAGTTTTGCTGGTTGGAAACCAGAGAAAACTTCAGTTGGTGTTTGAATGATAGGAGCAGCGTTGAAGCCTAGCTCTTTAACTTGTTCAATAAATTCAGGTTGTTCATCAAGATTGATTTCGCGATATGCGATTTTGTTACTATCTAAGAATCGTTTGGTCATTTTACATTGAACACAATTGTTTTTAGAATAAACGGTTACCATTCTGTAACTCCTCTTTCAAAATTTAATTACTTCTTAAGTATATCAGAAAAAAAATCTTTGTCAACGAAGAAAAACTAAATATTGTAGAATTTTTTTAGATGAGAGTTATCTAAACACAATATATAGTGATTGCAAAAAATAAAACCCATAAATAACAGCGTTTTCTAAATGTTAAAATTATAAAAAACTATATGATGTATTTTGATACATAAAATAGAAGATTTTCAGCAAGTTATCTGAAAGGAAAAAGAAGAAATCCCATAAAATACTTGAAAAAAATCCTAGAAGGTGATATAATACCAAATTGTAAGGGTTATCAGATATAACTCAAAAAGAAAACAATTAAAGGAGAGTCAAATTATGGCTTCTAAAGATTTCCACGTAGTGGCAGAAACAGGTATTCACGCACGTCCAGCAACATTGTTGGTACAAACTGCTAGCAAATTTGCTTCAGATATTACTCTTGAGTACAAAGGTAAATCAGTTAACCTTAAATCTATCATGGGTGTTATGAGCCTTGGTGTAGGTCAAGGTGCTGATGTTACAATCACTGCTGAAGGTGCAGACGCTGACGATGCTATCGCTGCTATCTCAGAAACAATGGAAAAAGAAGGATTGGCATAAGAATATGACAGAAATGCTTAAAGGAATCGCAGCATCTGATGGTGTTGCAGTTGCTAAAGCATATCTACTCGTTCAACCGGATTTATCATTCGAGACTATTACAGTCGAAGATACAAATGCAGAAGAGGCTCGTTTGGATGTTGCTCTTGAAGCTTCTCAAAACGAGCTTTCTCTTATCCGCGAGAAGGCTGTAGGTACGCTTGGTGAAGAAGCGGCACAAGTATTTGACGCTCACTTGATGGTTCTTGCTGACCCTGAATTGATTGGTCAGATTAAAGAAACAATTCGTGCTAAAAAAGTAAATGCAGAGGCAGGTCTTAAAGAAGTAACAGACATGTTTATTACGATCTTTGAGGGGATGGAAGATAATCCATACATGCAGGAACGTGCAGCGGATATCCGCGACGTAACCAAACGTGTGTTGGCAAATCTTCTTGGCAAGAAATTGCCAAATCCAGCTTCTATTAATGAAGAAGTAATTGTCATTGCACACGACTTGACTCCATCTGACACTGCTCAATTAGACAAAAACTTTGTAAAAGCTTTTGTAACGAACATCGGTGGTCGTACTAGTCACTCTGCAATCATGGCTCGTACACTTGAAATTGCTGCTGTTTTGGGTACAAACAACATTACTGAGCTTGTAAAAGATGGTGATGTTTTGGCTGTATCTGGAATCACTGGTGAAGTAATCATCAATCCAAGTGAAGAACAAATTGCAGAATTCAAAGCAGCTGGTGAAGCTTATGCAAAACAAAAAGCTGAATGGGCTCTTTTGAAAGATGCTAAAACAGTTACTGCAGATGGCAAACACTTCGAGTTGGCTGCTAACATTGGTACCCCTAAAGATGTTGAAGGTGTGAACGAAAACGGTGCAGAAGCAGTTGGTCTCTACCGTACTGAATTCTTGTACATGGATTCTCAAGACTTCCCAACTGAAGACGACCAATATGAAGCTTACAAAGCAGTTCTTGAAGGTATGAACGGTAAACCTGTTGTCGTTCGTACAATGGATATCGGTGGGGATAAAGAACTTCCTTACTTCGATCTTCCTAAAGAAATGAACCCATTCTTGGGTTACCGTGCTTTGCGTATTTCTATCTCTGAAACTGGTAATCAAATGTTCCGTACACAATTGCGTGCTTTGCTTCGTGCATCTGTTCACGGTAAATTGCGTATCATGTTCCCAATGGTTGCTTTGTTGAAAGAATTTCGTACTGCGAAAGCTATTCTTGAAGAAGAAAAAGCAAAATTGGTTGTTGAAGGTATTGCAGTTGCAGATGATATCCAAGTTGGTATCATGATTGAAATCCCTGCTGCAGCGATGCTTGCTGACCAATTTGCTAAAGAAGTTGATTTCTTCTCAATTGGTACAAACGACTTGATCCAATACACAATGGCTGCTGACCGTATGAACGAACAAGTTTCATACCTTTACCAACCATATAACCCATCAATCCTTCGTTTGATTAACAATGTTATCAAAGCGGCTCACGCTGAAGGTAAATGGGCTGGTATGTGTGGTGAAATGGCCGGCGACCAAACTGCGGTTCCACTCCTTGTCGGAATGGGATTGGATGAGTTCTCAATGTCAGCTACTTCAGTGCTTCGTACACGTAGCTTGATGAAGAAATTGGACACAGCTAAGATGCAAGAATACGCTAACCGTGCTCTTACTGAATGTTCAACAATGGAAGAAGTTCTTGAACTTTCAAAAGAATACGTTAACTTTGATTAAAATCACTAAAACCTTGTAGAACGAAACTACAAGGTTTTTTTATGGCCTAATTTAGAAAGTCCATCTGTAAAATTTTATAAAAATATGGTAAAATAGACAAAGGAAAAATACGGAGGCAACTATGCAAAACAGACCAATCATTATCGGAGTAACAGGGGGATCTGGTGGAGGAAAAACCAGCGTTTCTAAAGCAATCTTGTCGCATTTTCCAAATGAGAAAATAGCCATGATTGAACATGATTCCTACTATAAAGATCAATCTCATTTAACCTTCGAAGAACGAATCAAAACAAACTATGATCATCCTTTTGCTTTTGATACTGATTTAATGATTGAGCAAATCAAGGAATTGTTAGCAGGAAGACCAGTTGACATCCCAACTTATGACTATACTGAACATACTCGTAGTTCAAAAACTTACCGTCAAGAACCTCAAGACGTCTTTATTGTAGAAGGAATTTTGGTTTTGGAAGACAAACGTCTTCGTGATTTGATGGATATCAAGATTTTTGTGGACACTGATGATGATGTTCGTATCATCCGTCGTATTAAACGCGATATGGAAGAACGTGGTCGTAGTTTGGATAGTGTTATTGATCAGTATCTTGGTGTCGTAAAACCTATGTATCATCAGTTTATCGAGCCTACTAAACGCTATGCTGACATTGTGATACCTGAAGGTGTAACCAATACTGTAGCGATTGATTTATTGACCACAAAAATTGAGAAGATTTTAGAAGAAGCTCGTTTAGCCCAGTAATAGAAATAAAAAAACTGTATCTCTTGATACAGTTTTTATTGTTTGATTTTTTCAAGTCTCGGAACAATGACGAGAGTTAAGAGGGCGGATATGATTAATTCTGCAATTGAGTTAGACGAAATTACAGATGCGAGTAGCAGTTGGATGTTGCCGTCATAAACATTACCAAAGAGGAAGAAGATACCACCTAAAACAAATACTGTATTTGTCAGTGAGCCAAGTGCACCTGCAAAGATGAGTCCAGCTCTTCCCTTTAGTAGTTTATAGACGAAATAGGGTGTCAAACCGATTAAGACACGAGGAACAATTGCGATAATAACTGAATAAATATTACCGTTAGGCACAAATGGTGAGAAGAGATAGCTTGTTGGCAGGATTGTGAGAGTATTAACCGTTAAGCTAAGCATTCCCATCAAGAAACCTAAGGTTGCGCCGATTCTTGGTCCGTAGATAATACTTGCAATAATTACTGGAATGTGAACGATGGTTGGTTTGATTGGAAAGGGAAGTACATTAAATAAAATCGAGCTTAGTAAATGAATAACAATCATAATAGCAAAAAAGATAGCGATTGGAGCAATATTAGAGCGTTTGTTCATGAATTTTATCCTTTATTTCTTGTAAAATAGTTTCGAGATCAGCGAGAGCACCACGACCTGTATCCCCACAGGCCAGTAGAGAATCTTTGGGAGAAATAATAGTATAACCATAATCTTCTAAAGTTTTAAGATTAGCTTGGGTCGCAGGGTGGTCATACATCTTTGTGTTCATAGCTGGAGCCAATAGTTTGGGTACAAAGTGTGGCAAAGCAAGAGCTGTAGCAGTCACCATATTGTCAGCAAAACCGTGAGCTAATTTAGCGATTGTATTGGCTGTCGCAGGAACTACGATAAATAAATCTGTTTCTTTTCCTATTTGAATGTGATTCACTTGATCTGGAAAAGGTTCGTGCATGACATCGAGATGTACAGTATTTTGTGATAGTACTTGTAAAGTTAATGGCTGAATGAATTCTGTTGCTGACTGAGTCATAAGAACAGTAACAGAATGCCCCTGTTTTTTTATAGAACTAACTAGGTCAACTGTCTTGTATGCAGCAATAGATCCTGTAATAGCGAGTGTAATACGGGCCATAAAATTCCTTTCTTTTAGTCATAACTTTTGATTTTCTCGAGGAGTAAATCAGCAATTTCATATTTACTCATAGCAGTTTGGAAAGAATTTTTTTCAACTAAGTAAGCCTTATGTTGCTCGCTACTAATCTGAGTAAGGTCGTTTGCGACAATTAAATCAGCTTGGTTCTTTTCAAGACTTTCCCGAGCAATTTGAATCAGATGTTCCTGGCTGACATCAACCAGTAATTTAAATCCAATCAGGTGAATGTTAGGATTCCATTCTTTAATAAGAGATATGATTTTTGGATTCTTCTTGAGAAATAGAACCTGAACGTCTTCCTTAGATGAGATTTTTGTTTCCTGATTTTTCTTATCTAAAAACTCTGTTAAATCTTGACTAGCTTCAACCTCATCAAAACCAGCCATATAGACAGGAGTGTAATCTGATACAGCCATAGAATGGATTAAGACTTGGTGATCCGTAACCTTATCTTTCATGACTTGCAGCAAATCAGCTGTATTTTTAATTTCGATGATGGTCAAGTTTGGATGACTAACTGGCTTAACTGCCTGAAGAGTGGTAATCAAACAAACTTCATGGCCAGCCTTTAGAAGAGTCTCGGTGATAATTTTTCCAAGTTTACCGGAAGAGTGATTGGTAATAGAACGAACTCTATCTATTTTTTCACTTGTACCACCAGAAGTAACTAAAATTTTCATAGAACTATTGTACAAAAAAATGAGCATTAAGTAAAATGAAAGCGATGTAACAAGGCCCGAAAATAGGATGTTAATCCATAGTTAAAATCTATAAAGGCATATAAAAATTTAAATAGAGTTAATGAAAGTCTGTTATTTAGCGATATTTACGAACGTTACTAATCATAATGACTGTTAAAAATCTTGTTTTATGATATAATGAATTAACACATTAGAGGCTAGAGGAGTTTTTTATGAAAACAGATATTGAAATTGCACAGAGTATTGAGTTGAAACCGATCGTTGATGTTGTTGAGAAACTTGGTATTTCATACGATGATTTGGAGTTGTATGGAAAGTACAAGGCTAAACTAAGCTTTGATAAGATTCGTGAAGTTGAGGCAAACCCAGTTGGTAAGTTGATTCTTGTTACAGCTATCAACCCAACACCTGCTGGTGAAGGGAAATCAACTATTACCATTGGTCTTGCTGATGCTTTGAACAAGATTGGCAAGAAAACGATGATTGCCATCCGCGAACCTTCTCTTGGGCCTGTTATGGGGATTAAAGGTGGAGCTGCCGGTGGTGGTTATGCCCAAGTGTTACCAATGGAAGACATCAACCTTCACTTTACTGGTGATATGCACGCTATTACAACTGCCAACAATGCTCTCTCTGCCTTGATTGACAATCATTTGCACCAAGGAAATGAGCTAGGAATCGATCAACGTCGTATTCTCTGGAAACGTGTTGTTGACTTGAATGACCGCGCTCTTCGCCATGTAACTGTTGGTCTTGGTGGTCCACTTAATGGTATTCCACGTGAAGATGGATTTGATATCACAGTTGCTTCAGAGATCATGGCTATCCTTTGCTTGGCAACTGATATTGAAGATTTGAAACGTCGTTTGGCTAATATCGTCATCGGCTACCGTTATGATCGCACACCAGTTTCAGTTGGTGATTTACAGGTTGAGGGTGCCTTGGCATTGATTTTGAAAGATGCTATTAAACCCAACTTGGTTCAAACAATTTATGGTACACCTGCATTCGTACACGGTGGCCCATTTGCCAATATTGCTCACGGATGTAACTCTGTATTGGCGACAAAAACAGCTCTTCGTTTAGCTGATTATACTGTAACAGAAGCTGGCTTTGGTGCCGACCTTGGTGCTGAGAAGTTCCTGGATATCAAGACTCCAAACTTGCCAACAGCTCCAAGTGCAGTAGTCATTGTAGCAACTCTTCGTGCCCTTAAAATGAATGGTGGAGTTGCTAAAGATGCTCTGACAGAGGAAAATGTGGAAGCAGTACGTGCTGGATTTGCAAACTTGAAACGCCACGTTGAAAATATTCGTAAGTTCGGTATTCCAGCGGTTGTTGCTATCAATGAATTTGTTTCTGATACAGAAGCTGAAATCGCAGCCTTGAAAGAACTATGTGCTTCAATTGATGTTCCAGTCGAATTGGCTAGCGTATGGGCTGATGGAGCTGAAGGAGGCGTTGCTCTAGCTGAAACTCTCGTAAAAACAATCGACGAAAACCCAGCAAACTACACACGTCTCTATGACAACGACCTTTCTGTTCAAGAAAAGATTGAAAAGATTGTTACCGAAATCTACCGTGGTAGCAAAGTAAACTTCGAAAAGAAAGCTCAAACTCAAATTGCACAAATCGTACAAAATGGTTGGGATAAACTGCCAATCTGTATGGCCAAAACTCAATACAGTTTCTCAGATAATCCAAATGCTCTTGGTGCACCTGAAAACTTTGAAATTACCATTCGTGAATTGGTACCAAAACTTGGTGCAGGCTTCATCGTAGCCCTTACTGGTGATGTCATGACCATGCCTGGACTTCCAAAACGACCAGCTGCTCTTAATATGGATGTTGAAAGTGATGGAACTGTTCTTGGATTATTCTAGTTCAATCACAAAAGACAACCTCTTTGATAAGGTTGTCTTTTTAACTACAAAAAACTCCTAGAAATCATCTAGGAGTTTAGTTTTTATTTCATAGTTGGGAAAAGAAGTACATCACGGATAGTAGTAGTATCAGTGAGTAGCATGCAAAGACGGTCGATACCGATTCCCAAACCACCTGTTGGTGGCATACCATATTCAAGGGCTTCGATGTAATCGTAGTCAATGCCTGTTGCTTCATCATCACCAAGTTCTTTGGCCTTAGCTTGGGCTTCGAAACGGCTAAGTTGATCGATTGGGTCATTCAACTCAGTAAAGGCATTGCCGTATTCTTTAGTCATGATGAAGAGCTCAAAACGATCTGTAAAGCGCTCATCTTCAGGATTTTTCTTAGCAAGTGGTGATACAGCTACTGGGTGACCATAGACAAATGTTGGTTGAATCAAAGTTTCTTCAACAAATTCTTCAAAGAAGGCATTGATGATGTGACCAACTTCTGTGTAATGTTTTTCAACTGGAACTTTCTTCTCAGCTGCGATAGCTTTAGCTTCTTCGAAAGTCATATCTTTCCAGAAATCAACCCCTGTGATCTCCTTAATGGCATCCACCATGTGTACACGTTTAAATGGTTCGTTAAGTTTTATCTCAGTTCCTTGATAGATAACTGGAGCGTCGCCTTTAACAGCTTTTGCAACGTGTTGAATAATACCTTCAGTCAAGTCCATGATATCTTGGAAGTCTGCATAAGCTTGGTAAACCTCGATAGAAGTGAACTCAGGGTTGTGTGTAGCGTCCATACCTTCGTTACGGAAGATACGTCCGATTTCGTAAACACGTTCCATACCACCGACGATAAGTCGTTTCAAGTGAAGCTCAGTCGCGATACGAAGTACCATATCAATGTTCTGTGCATTGTGGTGAGTGATAAACGGACGGGCAGCAGCACCACCAGCTTCGTTGTGAAGAACAGGTGTTTCGACTTCAAGGAAACCTTGAGCGTCGAGGTAGCGACGGATTTCAGAAATGATTTTTGAACGAGTAACAAAGCGTTCAAAGCTTTCGCGATTAGAAATCAAATCCAAGTAACGTTTACGATAAATGGTTTCAACGTCTGTTAAACCGTGAAATTTCTCTGGAAGGGGACGAAGGGCTTTAGACAAGTGCGTGATATGAGTCGCCTTGATAGAAAGTTCTCCCATATCTGTACGCATAACTTCACCTTCGACACCAAGGAAGTCACCTAAATCTGCTTTCTTGAATATTTCGTAGTTTTCTTCACCGACAGCATCTTTACGAACGTAGATTTGGATTTGACCTTCGCGGTCTTGAAGGTGAGCAAAACCGACTTTACCCTTACCACGTTTTGTTACTAAACGCCCAGCGATAGTAGCAGTTTCGTTCAATTCATGTAGTTGTTCTTTATCAAGGTCAGCAAATTTATCTTTTAGTTCTTGAGAGTTAGCAGTACGTTCAAAACGTTTACCGAAAGGATCAATTCCTTGTTCACGAAGCGCAGCCATTTTTTCACGACGAACGATCTGCTGGTCATTCAATTCTTCCATATGTTCTGTTGACATGTGTTCCTCCTAATTTAATCAATTTTGAAATAATAAATCAATTTTTCACGATACTCCATTTTATCATAAATAGTCAAGAAATTCACGGATATTCTATAAAAACTAAAAAGAACTTGACTATTTATATCAAGTTCAATTATTTTTCTGATAAGAAGTATCATTCCAAGTCTTTAGAGTAAATGTTTCAAAGTCATCTGTTTCTATAATCGTCAGACTAGCATTGGCTAAGCCTCCATCTTTACGAAGCAGAGCTTCCTTATAGCCAATCAATGTGCGAAGACTTGCAGTGAGGTTGGCTCCGTGACCGACAAGTAAAATATGTTCCGATTTAGAATTTTTTAAAGATTTGATAAATTGAATCGTACGTTGAGTTGTGCTGTAGAGTGATTCAGCTTCAAACATACTAGTATCAAACTTGGCTAAGTTAGTTTTAAAAGCTTGAATTTGTTGGGGATAGATAGCATTTAAAGTGGCAATTTTTAAGCCTTCTAACTTGCCTAGATGCCATTCTCTGAGTTCAGGAACACTTTCTAAAGGACAAGGATGTATCAGTTGACTTTGGATGATTTCGGCCGATTTTACAGCTCTTGGTAAATCACTTGAATAGATTTTGTCAAATGGAATATCTTTCAGATATTGGCCGAGTTCCTTTAAGGTATCAATGGACTCAGGAAGAAGTGGTGAATCTCCGCCAGCCCCTTGAAAACGACCTTCTAGATTCCAGACTGTTCGACCATGGCGGACAAAGTAAAGTTTCATGAGTTATTTTCCTCCAAGATATCTACAAAGCTCGCTTTTACAAAATTTGCCAAATCTTTTGGAGAGATGATAATACTGTGCCCGACTTCACCAGCTGAGACAATCATTTTTTCTAATTCTAAAGCAGTTTCATCGATATAGATAGGATAGTTATGTTTTTGACGAATGCCAACAGGATTATTAGCACCGTGGATATATCCAGTTGTTTTTTCCAAATCCTTTTGTGGGATCATGGAAACTTTTTTATTCCCAGAAATTTTTGCTAATTTCTTTTCAGAAAGATGCTCAGTAATGGGAACAATTCCTATAACTGGACCGGTCTTATCTCCTAAAAGAGCTAAGGTTTTAAAGATATGATTCCTCTCGTAATCAGAAGGAAGTTCTCCCTCTAAAGCATTGATTTGAATACCTTGATGTTCAATACCTGCCTTAGTCAAAATTTGTTCAACTAAGGTTTTTTTTACTTTAACTTTCTTAGCCATTATTTGTATTTATCCTCCAACTGACTCATCCAAATACCTAGCCAAATGCCAAGGGCAAAGAAGAAGGCAATGATGACATAAGACACAAGAGATAAACCACTGTAGTTGATACTTTCAGCGCTGCCTGCATTAGGAATCAATATCAAGAGAGTACTTGAAAGGACGATTGCAATGATGAAGTGATAAACTCGAGAGTGGTAAACTCGAAGAGCGTAATCCATAAATTTAGAAAAAATGACAAGAGTAGCAAGCGCTCCTATTCCTATAGGAAGGAAGGTTCCAAATAAATCAAAAGTCTTAAATCCAGTTAACATAGGAGTATAAAGACCCAAAATCAAAAGTAGATTTGAGGGACTTAAACCTGGAACTAAGACACCTAAAGCCAGTAAAGCACCAGCCAAGATGAAACTAGTAAAGCTTGCGCTGAGTGTACCAACAACAAAGTTTAAAGCGTAAAGCCCAAATCCAGATACAATAAAGGTTACCCAAAACCAGATAAGATCGATTTTATCTCTTTCCGAATCTTGAGTTGCTTCCTTTACAAGACTAGGAACTGTTCCAATAATGGCACCAGCAAAACTCCATAAAACATAAACCTGATAATGCTCAAGGAGGTACTCAATTGGATAAGAAAAAAGTCCAATTCCCAGCAACATACCAATAGCAACAGGTAAGAAATAAAGGATATCCTCTTTTAGATTTTTAAATGGGTGAGCAAGGAAACGAATCATTCTTTCGTAGATCCCTAAAATAGCCGCTAAAACACCACCAGAAATACCTGGTAAAATAAAACCAAGCGCGATAACAATCCCTTTAATGATTTTTGAAATCCATGATAACATAAACTCTCTCCGTATCTATTCTCTAAAATTCTCTTCTAGTATTATATCACAAAGTAAGAGAAATAAAAAAAGCAAGCCGAAGGAAAATCTTGCTTGCTGAATGAAATTAAGGTTTTAAGAATAGCTTTCTAAAGGTTTCTTCCTTATCTTTTGATAAAGAAATAAGATTTAAGTCTAGATGGTGTTCAAAACCAACCAGTTTCCCTTTTGATGTATATTGATGAAGATCATAGTCAAGGTCTGTATTTGGTGAACTTTCAAAGTAACCTGAGTCAAGTCCATAAGATGGAATCCAAATGGCTGAAAACTTATCTGTACTGATGCTATGTTCTTCCATGAAGTAAACACCAATGTAGATACCAATATTTTTTGCACCAAGTGATTCTAATTTAGCACGGAATGCCTCAACTCCTTGGTTCATATCTGACATTGTTTTTTCCTCAACGTCTAACCAATAGTAACTTGGGTTGTAGGGCGAAGCTGAATTATAGAAAGATTCAGCAGCCTTTTCCATTTCCTCTACACTTTTTCCAGATACATAGGCATATACAGCAACTGGAACATTTCTCTTTTGAAACTCAGCGATATGACTTTTATAAGCTTTATCAATACCGTTTGTATAAGATGCATCGTTCTCAGTGGTAATCTGATTTCCTCCGTGGACTCGAACAATGACACCAGATATATTTTGAGATAAAACATCATAGTTGATCTCTGATGGTCTCTGCCAACCAGAGATATCGATGATAGGCTTATCCAAGTTATGTAGAGCTTGTGTTTCTATTTGAACTGGATTTTGTTTAGTTTTTACAGGATGTTCTTCGAATCGTGGACGATTGAGAATCAAGAATCCTATAAAAGCAGCAAATATAATAACTATAAAAGCTGGGCGAATTTTTTTTCTCATACTCCTATAGTTTATCGTAATTTGTGAAAAAAATCAAAAAATTTACTCAAAATAGGGCAGTGACAGTCATTAGAGTGGTCTTGAGTTCAACAAATTTGTGTAAGGTAAACTAAAATATGGTATAATGATAAAGAATTTCTATAGAAAAGAGAAAAATATGGCAAATTATGCAATTATTTTAGCAGCGGGTAAAGGTACTCGTATGAAATCAGATCTACCAAAAGTCATGCACAAGGTTGCAGGAATTTCAATGCTGGAGCATGTTTTTCGTAGCGTTGGCGCAATTAATCCTGAAAAAACAGTTACTGTCGTTGGACATAAGGCAGAACTAGTTGAACAAGTTTTAGCTGGACAAACTGACTTTGTGAGACAGTCTGAACAATTAGGGACAGGTCATGCAGTTATGATGGCAGAGCCGATTCTTGAAGGACTTTCTGGACAAACATTGGTTATTGCTGGTGATACACCACTAATCACTGGAGAAAGTCTTAAAAATTTGATTGATTTTCACGTAAATCATAAGAACGTAGCTACCATTCTTACTGCAGAAGCTGAAGATCCATTTGGCTATGGCCGTATCGTCCGTAATGAAAACGCTGAAGTGCTTCGCATCGTAGAACAAAAGGATGCGACCGATTTTGAGAAACAAATCAAAGAAATCAATACAGGAACTTATGTTTTTGATAATGCTCGTCTCTTTGAAGCTCTCAAAAACATCAATACCAACAACGCTCAAGGTGAATACTATATTACGGATGTGATTGGGATTTTCCGTGAAGCTGGTGAAAAAGTAGGAGCCTATACTCTAAAAGATTTTGATGAAAGTCTTGGGGTCAATGACCGTGTAGCACTAGCTACAGCAGAAGCTGTAATGCGTCGTCGTATTAACCAAGCTCACATGGTCAATGGTGTTAGTTTTGTAAATCCAGAAGCGACTTATATTGATGTTGATGTTGAAATCGCACCAGACGTTCAAATAGAAGCAAATGTAACCCTCAAAGGTTCTAGTAAGATTGGTTCAGAGACTATTTTGACGAATGGAACTTATATCGTTGATAGTACAATCGGTTCAGGTGCAGTCATTACAAACTCTATGATTGAGGAAAGCACTGTTGCTAATGGTGTTACTGTTGGACCTTATGCTCATATTCGTCCTGATTCAAGTCTTGCAGCAAATGTCCATATTGGAAATTTTGTTGAAGTGAAAGGTTCTAGCATTGGCGAAAATACCAAAGCTGGACATTTAACTTATATTGGAAACTGTGAAGTTGGTAGTGATGTCAATTTTGGAGCCGGTACTATTACAGTAAACTATGATGGGAAAAATAAATACAAGACAGTAATTGGGAACAATGTTTTTGTTGGTTCGAATTCAACCATCATTGCTCCAGTTGAGCTAGGAGATAATTCTCTTGTAGGTGCTGGCTCAACCATTACAAAAGACGTACCAGCAGATGCCATTGCTATTGGTCGTGCCCGTCAGGTGAACAAGGACGAATATGCAACTCGCCTTCCTCATCATCCTAACAATAAATAGGAGTTAACGATGGAATTTGAAGAAAAAACACTTAGCCGTAAAGAAATCTATAACGGTCCTATTTTCCAGCTAGTTCAAGACCAGGTTGAATTACCTGCTGGAAAGGGAACAGCTCAGCGTGATTTGATTTTCCATAATGGTGCGGTATGTGTCCTTGCTATTAATCAGGCTAATAAGATTGTTCTAGTCAAGCAATATCGTAAGGCGATTGAAAAAGTTTCTTACGAAATTCCGGCAGGAAAGCTTGAAGTGGGTGAAAATGCAGATCCAGAAGCAGCAGCTCTTCGTGAATTAGAAGAAGAAGCAGCCTACACAGGGGATTTGACTCTTTTATATGATTTCTATTCAGCTATTGGATTTTGTAATGAAAGATTGAAACTGTACTTGGCAAGCAACCTATCCAAAGTCGAAAATCCACGTCCACAAGACGAAGATGAAACTTTAGAATTACTAGAAGTTAGCCTTGAACAAGCAAAACAACTCATCCAGTCTGGTGATATTTGTGATGCCAAAACTATCATGGCCATCCAGTACTGGGAATTACAAGAAAAATAGAGGAGGAACCCATGGGAAAACCTTTATTAACAGACGAAATTATTGAACGCGCTAATCGCGGTGAAGACATCTCTGGTCCTACTTTAGTGGATGATCAAGAGACAAAGATATTATCTACTTCATCTCAACATTATAGAGCTTCACGTTCAAGTGACCATGGATTTAGTGAAGATACTCTAACGATTGAGGTTGAATCTCAAATCCATAAGAGTCGTCGAATCGAAAACACCAAGAGAAATGTCTTTAATTCTAAATTGAATAAGATTCTTTTTTCAGTCATTCTTCTTTTGATTTTACTGATCTTAGCAATGCGCTTTATTTAAGGGGACTATCATGAAAATTGGAATTATTGCAGCTATGCCAGAAGAGCTAGTTTATCTGATTCAACATTTGGAAAATGCTAAAGAAGAGACGGTATTAGGAAATAGCTATCATACAGGGAATATTGGGTCAGTTGAGCTTGTCTTGGTAGAGAGTGGAATCGGTAAAGTTATGTCTGCCATGAGTGTAGCGATTCTAGCCGACCACTTTAAAGCAGATGCTGTTATTAACACCGGTTCTGCTGGCGCTTTGGCAGCAGGTATTGAAGTCGGAGATGTAGTCATTGCAGATAAGTTAGCTTACCATGACGTTGATGTGACTGCTTTTGGTTATGAATATGGTCAGATGGCCCAACAACCGCTCTACTTTGAAACAGATAAAAAGTTTGTTAGCTTGATTCAAGAGAGCTTATCCAAACTTGATCAAAAATGGCATTTAGGTTTGATTGTGACGGGTGATAGCTTTGTAGCTGGTGAAGATAAGATTGTAGCTATCAAAAAACATTTCCCTCAAGTTCTGGCTGTGGAAATGGAAGGAGCCGCAATCGCTCAGGCAGCTCACGCGCTAAATTTACCTTTTTTGGTCGTTCGTGCCATGAGTGATAATGCTAACCACGAAGCTTCTATTTCATTTGATGAATTTATCGTTGAAGCAGGATCTCGCTCGGCGCAGGCACTCTTGACACTTTTAAAATCTATTTATGATTAAAATACAAAGAACACTGCTTGGTGTTCTTTTTTTTTCAAAAATAAGTAAGATTATTCCAAGTCCGGTTATTTTTGGTCTTTTTTGATATAATAGAAACATTGATTTGAAGAATAGGAAGAGAAAATGAATCCTTTATTACATGGTATGAATGACAAACAGGCAGAAGCGGTACAGACTACAGAAGGTCCACTGCTAATCATGGCAGGGGCTGGTTCTGGTAAAACACGAGTTTTAACCCATCGTATTGCTTACTTGATTGATGAAAAGATGGTCAATCCATGGAATATCCTAGCTATTACCTTTACCAATAAGGCCGCTCGTGAAATGAAGGAGCGTGCCTATGGTTTGAATCCAGCTACCCAGGATTGTTTGATTGCGACCTTTCACTCCATGTGTGTTCGTATCTTACGTCGGGATGCAGATCATATTGGCTATAATCGTAATTTTACAATCATCGATCCAGGTGAGCAACGAACACTGATGAAGCGTATCTTAAAACAATTAAACTTAGATCCTAAACAATGGAATAAACGTTCTATTTTAGGAACTATTTCTAATGCTAAGAATGACCTGATTGATGATGTGGCTTATGCTGCTCAAGCTGGAGATTTGTATACTGATATTGTGGCTAAATGTTATATTGCATACCAAAAGGAACTACGTCAATCTGAGTCAGTAGACTTTGATGATTTGATCATGTTGACGCTGCGACTTTTTGATCAGAATCTAGATGTCTTGACATACTACCAGCAAAAGTTCCAATATATTCATGTTGATGAGTATCAAGATACAAACCACGCTCAATATCAACTTGTTAAACTTTTAGCTTCACGCTTCAAAAATATCTGTGTGGTTGGGGATGCTGACCAGTCTATTTACGGATGGCGTGGTGCTGATATGCAGAATATCCTAGATTTTGAAAAAGATTATCCAGATGCCAAGGTTGTCTTGTTAGAGGAAAATTATCGTTCCACTAAAACCATCCTACAAGCTGCCAACGATGTGATCAAAAATAATAAAAACCGTCGTCCTAAGAACCTTTGGACTCAAAATGCAGATGGGGAACAAATCATTTACTATCGTGCTAATGATGAACAGGACGAGGCTGTCTTTGTAGCTAAAACGATTGATGAACTTGGCCGTAGCCACAACTTCCTCCATAAAGACTTTGCAGTTCTTTATCGTACCAATGCCCAGTCACGTACCATTGAAGAAGCTCTGCTCAAGTCCAATATTCCTTATACCATGGTTGGTGGAACAAAATTCTACAGCCGTAAGGAAATTCGTGATATCATTGCTTATCTTAACCTCATTGCCAATTTGAGCGACAATATCAGTTTTGAACGCATTATCAATGAACCAAAACGTGGTATTGGTCCAGGAACTGTTGAGAAGATTCGTGACTTTGCGAATATGCAAGAGATGTCTATGCTGGATGCTTCTGCAAATATCATGTTATCAGGTATCAAAGGTAAGGTAGCCCAGTCTATTTGGGATTTTGCAAATATGATTCTTGATTTACGGGAGCAACTGGACCAATTAACCATCACCGAACTGGTTGAAGCAGTATTAGAAAAAACGGAATACGTAGATATTCTGAATGCCCAAGCTACCTTGGAGAGCAAGGCTCGGATTGAAAATATCGAGGAATTCTTATCTGTTACCAAAAACTTTGATGATAATTCTGAAAGTCAAGAGGAAGAAACTGGCTTGGATAAACTCAGTCGTTTCTTGAATGACTTGGCTTTGATTGCAGATACTGACTCAGGCAGTCAAGAAACATCAGAAGTAACCTTGATGACCTTACATGCTGCCAAAGGGCTCGAGTTCCCAGTTGTCTTTATCATTGGTATGGAGGAAAATGTCTTTCCACTTAGTCGTTCATCCGAAGACCCAGATGAACTGGAAGAAGAACGTCGTTTGGCCTATGTAGGAATCACGCGCGCCGAGAAAATTCTCTATCTGACAAATGCCAACTCTCGCCTGCTTTTCGGGCGCACGAGTTACAATCGTCCGACCCGTTTTATCAATGAAATCAGTTCGGACTTGCTTGACTATCAAGGTCTAGCTCGTCCTAGTAATACAAGCTTTAAAGCTTCTTACAGCAGTGGTGGGACTACATTTGGTAAAGGAATAAGCTTAGCTCAAGCACTACAAGAACGAAAACGTAATGCTGCGCCTACGTCTATCCAGTCAAGTGGTCTACCATTTGGACAGTTTGGAGCTGGTTCTAAATCTGCTTCTAGCGAGACAAGCTGGTCTATTGGGGATATTGCCCTTCATAAAAAATGGGGTGAAGGAACAGTCCTTGAAGTATCAGGTAGTGGATCAACTCAGGAATTGAAAATCAATTTCCCAGAAGTCGGTCTCAAAAAATTGCTAGCCAGTGTAGCACCGATTGAGAAAAAGTAAGTTTTCAAAATGATTAAGATTCCCTCTTATAATCGCAAGGGGGATTTTGCGAATACACTTATCACAATCTTGTGATAGTTTACATTTTCTTAACAAAAGAATTTTTTTCATACACGATCTTTTAAAATAGTGTATAATGGAGACTGTTTTTGAAAGGAGTAAAAATGTCTGAAAAACAAATGAAAACATTGGGTTGGATCGCAACCTTTATGTCTGTAATGATGTATGTATCCTATATTCCTCAAATTATGAATAACCTTGCTGGTCAAAAAGGGAATTTTATCCAACCGGCAGTAGCTGCTATTAACTGCAGTCTTTGGGTATACTACGGTCTCTTTAAAAAAGAACGTGATATTCCTTTGGCAGCGGCTAATGCACCAGGTATTGTTTTTGGGGTTATTACCGCATTGACAGCTTTATTTTAGAGAAAGAAAAAGCAACTAACAGAATAAACTGTTAGTTGCTTTTCTTATTCTACAAAATATATTTCTCAATAGCACGAGCAACACCGTCTTCTTCATTGCTAGAAGTTATGGAGTCAGCGAGAGATTTGACGTAGTCACTGGCATTTCCCATGGCCACTCCTAATCCAGCAAATTGTAACATCTCAATGTCGTTATTGGCATCACCCATGGCCATGATTTCAGAAGGTTGGATATCCAAAATCTCAGCTAAACGAGAAAGAGCAGAAGCCTTGGTTGTGCCAAGTGGCATTGCTTCGTAGATGACTGGTTGAGAACGAACACCGCTAAATCTCTGACAAAGTTCAACAGCAAAACGTTGTTCAAAGTCATCTGTTTGCTCTTTTGTACCTAAGAACATTCCCTGGAACATACGATATTTACCACTAGTTGCTTCCTCTAGTGTGATTTCAGTCAGGTCAGCAAAAACAAGCGTAGCATCGTATTGAACGATAGGATTTGGCTTTCCACCGAGAACGAAGTAGTGTTCCTCATCAAAGAGAGTTAATTGAACATCGCTCTTTTCAGCAAGGTCATTCAGGTATTCAATATCTGACTTGCTAAGTTCACGCCAGTCAACAAGGCTCCAGTCACTGGTTTGATGGGTAGAACAACCGTTGTTGACGATGACGTATTCGTTTTCTAAATCAAGACCAAGCTTCTTATAGTAGGGTAGGACTCCAAAGAGAGGACGGCCAGTACAAAGAACCAGTTTGACACCTTTTTCGATAGCCTTATGAATGGCATCAATATGAGCCTGAGGGATTTCCTTGGCTTCGTTGAGAAGAGTACCATCCATATCCAGTGCAAGTAGTTTTATCATGGTAATTCCTTTTCATGTGTTTTGCCTATATTATAGCACATTTTGGCTATCAGAGACAGAATCTTCTGTTAAATCATGGTATAATAAAAGGTAATGAATAAACAAACGAGGCAGAGATGAAACTACTTTATACAGATATTCGGACTTCTTTGACAGATATCCTAACCAAGGAGGCTCAAGGGCTTGTCGCCCAAGGCAAACGAGTCTTTTACATTGCCCCTAACTCTCTTTCATTTGAAAAGGAACGCGCCGTGCTGGAGTGCTTGAGTCAGCAGGCTTCTTTTTCTATCACAGTCACGCGCTTCGCTCAAATGGCTCGTTATCTGGTCTTAAATGATATTCCTGAGAGATCTAGTCTTGATGATATCGGTCTTGGTATGGCTTTCTATAAATGTCTGTCTGAGATTGACCCTAAGGATTTACGTGTTTACGGGGCTATTAAGCAAGATCCGCAATTCATCCAGCAACTGATTGAGATTTATCATGAAATTTCAACTGCAAAGATGAGTTTTTTGGACTTGGAAAGTTTGACAGATGCTGATAAACGCTCTGATTTACTCTTAATTTTTGAAAAGGTAACAGCATATTTAAATCAAGGTCAAGTTTCACAGGGGAGTCCATTATCCTATCTGATTGATGCTATCGAAGAAAACAAGGTAAGTAGTGATTTTAGTAAAATTGCCCTAGTCATTGATGGTTTCACTCGTTTTTCTGCAGAAGAGGAACACCTAGTGGATTTACTTCATCGTAAGGGTGTTGAGATTATTATTGGTGTATATGCGTCTAAGAGAGCCTATAATAGCTCTTTTAGTGAAGGGAACCTCTATCAAGCCAGTGTTGAATTTCTACGTCATTTAGCTTTTAAATATCAGACCAAGGTAGAAGATGCATGTCAAGAACATAAAGACCTTGATGCTTTTGCCAAGGCCTCAAAATTACTGGAAAGTGCTTATGATTATTCTGAAATTAGGTTAGAAGTGGATGCTAAGGATAGAGAAGAATTGCAAATCTGGTCTTGTCTGACACAAAAAGAAGAGCTGGAGCTCGTTGCTCGTAGTATTCGCCAGAAATTGCACCAAGAGCAAGAACTTAGCTATAAGAATTTTCGTATCTTACTAGGAGACGTAGAGTCTTATAAACTGTCCTTGCAGACAATTTTAAATCAATATCAGATTCCTTTCTATCTGGGGAGAAGCGAGTCTATGGCTCATCATCCTTTGACTCAATTTGTAGAATCTGTGGGACGTCTCAAACGGTACTATTTCCGTCATGAAGATTTGATTAATCTCTTGCGAACTGGCTTATATACCGACCTTACTCAAGAAGAAATCGATAGCTTTGAACAATATATCCGCTATTTAGGTATTGATGGTCTTTCTAACTTTAAACAAGAATTTACAAAAAACCATCATGGGAAATTTGATTTAGAAAAATTAAATGAGCTTCGTGTTCGTATTCTAAATCCACTAGAAACTTTATTATCCAGTCGTAAGCAAAAGACTGAAAATATCCTTACAAAATGGAACAACTTTTTGAAGGATGCATCTGTGACCAAGCAATTACAATCCTTATCTGAAACGATGGATGCGACAGAGCAAGAAAGACAAGAAGAGGTCTGGAAGGCATTTTGCCACGTAATGGAGCAATTTGCGACCGTATTTGAGGGGACTCAGGTTGCTTTAGATGATTTCTTGGCTCTTCTTCATTCAGGGATGTCCTTATCAAATTATCGTACAATCCCTGCAACGGTAGATACGGTTCTGGTGCAAAGTTATGATTTGATTTCGCCTTTAACTTCTGATTACATCTATGCACTCGGCTTAATCCAGGATCATCTACCTAAAATCACCCAAAATACCAGTCTTTTGAGTGATGAAGAAAGAGAAGTTTTAAACCAAGGTACTGAAGATGGCTCTCAATTATTGATTGCTAGTCATGAAAATCTTAAGAAGAATCGCTATACCATGCTTTCTTTGGTAAATTCTGCTAAGAAGCAATTAGTCTTATCAGCGCCTAGTTTACTCAATGAAAACGAGAGTAAAGAGTCAGTTTATCTGAAAGAATTGCAGGATTTTGGTTTTACCAAGATTGAAAAGAGAATCGATCGAAAAAACCTATCAAAGGATGATATTGGTTCTTATCACAGTCTTCTGTCTAGTCTTGTTGCTTATCACCAGCAAGGTGATATGGAGACAAGTGAGCAGGACTTAACCTTTATAAAGGTTCTAGCTCGTGTTATGGGGAGAAAATTAGAAGATCAAGGTCTTGATAATCCTGTCCTACCGACAAGTCCAAAAAGTAAGACCTTAGCTATTGAAACTTTGGAAGCCTTGTATCCTCAAGATCAAGATTTTTATCTATCAACTTCGGGATTGACAGAGTTTTATCGAAACGAATACAGTTATTTCCTTCGATATGTCTTAGGCTTGCAGGAAGAATTACGTTTGCGACCTGATGCTCGAAGCCATGGGAATTTCTTGCATCGTATTTTTGAACGCGCTATGAAACTTCCTGTTGATACACCTTTTGACCGTCGTTTAGAACAAGCAATCTCTGAAACCAGCCAAGAGCGCGAGTTTCAAGCTATTTATCAGGAAAGTTTGGAAGCCCAATTAAGCAAGGAAGTCCTCTTGGATGTTGCACGCGCTACAGGACACATTTTGCGTCACAATTCTGAAATTGAAACCATTCAGGAAGAAGCAGTCTTTGGTGGCAAGGAACAAGCTTTTGTTCAGTTAGATAATGGCAGAAATGTCTATGTCCGTGGTAAAGTTGACCGCATCGACCGCTTGAAGACCAGTGATGCTATAGGTGTTGTCGATTACAAATCATCTCTAACTCAGTTTAACTTCCCTCTTTTTTATAACGGCCTGAACTCGCAATTACCGACCTACCTAGCAGCGCTTAAAAAAGAAGGAAATAGAGACTTTTTTGGTGCTATGTATTTAGAGATGGCGGAGCCAGTTCAGTCTTTACAAGCTGTTAAAACTCTTTCAAAGGCTTTAGCGGAAACTTCTAAGAGTATGAAATATCAAGGGCTATTTCTCGAAAAAGAGATACAGAACCTTGGGGAACTATACAACAAAAACAAGACCTATCAGTTGTCTGATGAGGAATTCAAGTTGTTGCTGGACTATAATGCTCTTATCTACAAAAAGGCTGCAGAGAAGATTTTATCTGGTAAATTTGCTATCAATCCCTATACAGAAGACGGCAGAAGCATTGCACCATATGTTCAACAATATCAAGCCATTACAGGTTTTGAAGCCAATTACCATCTAGGGCAAGCTAGATTGCTAGATAAGGTGGCTAAGAGCAATGATAAGGAAGCATGGTTTAATAAAATTAGAGAGGAGTTGGAGCGATGAAATTTTTATCCCAAGAAGAGATTGAAAAGTTGCAAGTAGCAGAAGCGAATTCTGATAAGAAGCCTAAGAAAACTGCCGAGCAAATTCAAGCTATTTACAGTTCTGGTCAAAATATTTTGGTCTCAGCATCTGCTGGATCGGGGAAAACCTTTGTCATAGCTGAACGAATTCTTGATCAACTAGCGCGTGGTGTAGAAATTCGCCAACTCTTTATTTCAACCTTTACGGTTAAAGCAGCAACTGAGTTAAAAGAACGCTTGGAAAAGAAAATCAGTCAACAAATCCAAGAGACTCAAGATTTGGAATTGAAAAAACACCTCGGCAGACAATTAGCTGATTTACCCAATGCTGCCATCGGAACTATGGACTCTTTTACTCAAAAGTTCCTAGCTAAACATGGTTATCTTATTGATTTGGCTCCAAACTTTCGCATTCTTCAGAATGAAAGTGAGCAACTCCTCTTAAAAAATGAAGTCTTTCAGCAAGTTTTTGAAAGACACTACCAAAATCAGGAACAAGCCAAGTTTAGTCAGCTGGTCAAGAACTTTGCAGGCAAAAGCAAGGATGCACGTGGATTGCGGAAACAAGTCTATATGATTTATGAGTTCTTACAATCCACTAGTAATCCTCAGGCTTGGTTACAGGAATCTTTCTTAAAAGGCTTCGAAAAAGCTGATTTTACCATTGCTAAAGAAAAACTAGCAGAAGATATAAAGGAAAAACTCTGGGATTTAGAAAACTTTTTCCGTTATCATTTAGAGAATGATGCCAAGGAATTTGGAAAAGCAGCTTACCTAGAATCTATCCAACAAGTTCTTGACGAAATTGGAGCTTTAACGCCTGAATCAACTTTTAAGCAATACCAAGAGGTTTTAGAGCGAGTTGTGGGTATTTCTAAGGATAAGGGTGGCCGTGCTCTTACAAATGCTAGTCGTAAGGCCGAACTCCAAGTTCTAAAAGAAGCATACAACCAAGAGAGAAAAGATAAGTTTGAAAAGCTAATTGCACTAAATGACCAAATTACTTTATTGAAATTCCAGGAAAAATATCATCAAGAGTCTTGGGACTTAGCAAAGACTTTTCAAGTTTTCATGAGTGATTTTGTTGATGCCTATCGAAAGCGTAAACGTGAAGAAAATGCCTTTGAATTTGCTGATATTAGCCACTATACCATTGAGATATTGGAAAACTTCCCTCAGGTGCAACAAGAGTATCAGGAACGCTTCCACGAAGTCATGGTCGATGAGTACCAAGATACCAACCATATCCAAGAAAGAATGTTGGAACTCCTCTCAAACGGCTACAATCGTTTTATGGTGGGCGATATTAAGCAGTCTATTTATCGTTTCAGACAAGCAGATCCACAAATCTTCAACGAAAAATTCCACAGCTTCGCTCAAGATAGCAACGAAGGTCAATTAATACTGCTTAAGGAAAACTTCCGTAGTAGTTCAGAAGTTTTAGATGCCACTAATGATGTCTTTAAGCATCTCATGGATGAAGAAGTTGGAGAGATATCTTATGACGGCATGCATCAACTTGTTTTCGGAAATACTGATTTACAGCCAAATCCAGAAAACAAAGCAGAAGTCCTCTTGTATGATAAGGATGTTGACGGTGATTCTAAGGAAGAGGAAGAGTTTTCGACCAACAAACTGACTGGTGAAATGCGAATGGTCATCAAGGAGATATTGCATCTTCATAATGATAAAGGGGTTCCTTTCAATGACATTGCTCTCTTGACTGCCAGCAGAAGCCGGAATGACCAAGTTTTACTTGCTTTGTCGGAATATGGGATCCCAGTTAAAACTGATGGTGCTCTAAACAATTATTTGCAATCTTTAGAAGTGCAGGTTATGTTGGATACTCTTCGTGTTATCCATAATCCTCTCCAAGACTTTGCTTTAGTAGCTCTCATGAAGTCTCCTATGTTTAGCTTTGATGAAGATGAATTGGCTCGTCTAGCTCTTCAAAATTCTGAGGATAAGGTTCAAGAGAACTTTTATGAAAAAATAGTCAATGCACAAGCCCAAACTAGTCCTCAAAAGGATTTGATAACATCTGAACTCCATAAAAAACTCAAACTTTTCATGGAAACTGTTAATTCTTGGCGTTTATATTCCAAAACACATTCACTTTATGACCTTATTTGGAAAATTTATAGCGAACGTTTCTACTATGATTATGTTGGTGCTTTGCCAAATGGTCAGGCTAGACAGGCCAACCTCTACGCTCTAGCTCTACGAGCTGACCAGTTTGAAAAGAGTAATTTTAAAGGTTTATCTCGTTTCATTGCTATGATTGATCAAGTCTTAGAGGCTAAGCATGACCTTGCTAGTGTCGCTGTAGCTCCACCTAAGGATGCTGTTGAGCTGATGAGTATTCATAAGAGTAAGGGGCTTGAGTTCCCTTATGTCTTTATTCTCAATATTGATCAGCAATTTAACAAGCAAGATTCTATGTCTGAAGTGATCCTAAGTCGAAAAAACGGCCTTGGTCTTAAGTACGTAGCTAGAGTCGCTACAAACGCAAAAGAGAAATATCTTCCAACAACTATAAAGTTATCTATTCCAAGCTTGACTTATACTCAAAATGAGGAAGAGCTCCAATTAGCAAGCTATTCTGAACTTATGCGTTTACTTTATGTAGCCATGACTCGTGCTGAGAAAAAGCTCTATCTAGTCGGAAAGGGATCTCGAGAAAAGTTGGAGTCTAAAGAATATACGACAAATGGGAAAGGTCTTTTGACTCGTGAAACTAGACTCAACGCTCAAAATTTCCAGGACTGGATTTGGGCCATCTATCAGGCCTTTTCTAAAGACGACTTACACTTTAGTGTGCGCTTTGAAGGTGAAGAACAGCTGACCAAAGAAGCTATTGGAGAATTGGAAAATAAAAGCCAGCTCCAAGATTTTTCTCAGGCGAGTAACCGTCAGTCTGATACCATTAAGGAAGCTTTAGAAATGCTGAAAGAAGTGGAAGTATATAATGAAATCCACAGAGCTGCGATTAATCTTCCGAGTGTTCAGACCCCAAGCCAGATTAAGAAGTTTTATGAACCAGTCATGGATATGGAAGGTGTAGTAGTAGCTGGTCAATCTAAATCAAAAGAAACTATGATTCAGTTTGAACTTCCAGACTTCTCCAAGACAGAAAAAGTCACTGGAGCTGAGATTGGTAGTGCCACCCATGAACTCATGCAACGAATCAACCTTTCTCAAAAGCCAAGTATAGAAACTCTAGCAGAAGCCTTAGAACAAGTACAAGCGAGCTCAGCGGTTAAAGATAAAGTAAATCTAGAAAAAATCTTGTCTTTCTTTGATACAGATCTTGGTCAAGTGATTCTTGCAAACCAAGATAAACTTTATCGAGAACAACCTTTCTCAATGTTAAAACGAGATGATAAGAGTCAGGAAGACTTTGTTGTTCGTGGAATCTTAGATGGTTATCTCCTCTATGAAGATAAGATTATTCTCTTTGACTACAAGACAGATCATTATGAATATCCAAGTCAACTGATTGAACGTTATAGAGGTCAATTAGACCTTTATGCAGAAGCCTTATCCCGTTCTTATGAGATAGATAAGATTGAAAAATATCTGATTTTGCTAGGCAAAGATATGGTTGAAATAGTAGAAGTTAACTAATCTTGTATAAACTATTGCCTTCCTTGGCAGTAGTTTTTATTTATTTTCAGTTATGGTATACTAGTTTCAGAAAAGGATGTAAAAGAATCTATGCCAAAAGAAATCGATATCGAATACTATCACCAATTAGCTTTACAAAAGCAAAAAGAGCATCGTAAATTTCTTGGAAATCTGAAAAAGAAAGCTCCAAAAAACCTAGATAAGATTGCGCTGGAGATTCACCAGGAAGTTTTTGAAGAAATTGATTGTACAGCCTGTGCAAACTGTTGCAAGAGCCTTGGACCAGACTTTAAAGAAGCAGATATCACACGCATTGCCAAGTACTTTAAAATGAAATTACCAGCCTTCGAAGATGAATTTCTACAGGTAGATGAAGACGGTGATAAGATCTTTAAGTCAATGCCATGTCCATTTCTTGGCGGTGACAATCTCTGTTCCATCTATGATGTCCGTCCCAAGGCTTGTAGAGAATTTCCACATACCGACCGTAAAAAGATTTATCAAATCAATAACTTGACTATCAAAAACACTCTAACCTGTCCTGCAGCCTATCTCTTCGTCGAGAAATTAAGAGATAAAATAGAGTAAAAGAAGAAATACTGTTCCATTATAAGCGAAGGGGCTTAAGCTAGTTAATTAAAAATATTTATGACTCTGTTACTTTTAAAAAATTATAAAAAAAACGTTTATAAAGTATATAAATTGTATAATTCCTTGCATTTTAATTAACTTTCGTTTACAATAGATTATGGTTATTTAGACAAGTGATTTTGTTTTTATAGTTGGTATTTTTAATAGGAGTCTTTTCAAATGAATAAATTAGTAAAATTAGGGCTTACATCATTTTCAATTTTTGTATTGAATTCATATACACAATTCATTGTTAAATCTGATGAGAATATAAGTACAGAAACTATTGCTATCCAAGAAAATTCGGGTTATAGTGATAATAGCATCTCAAAAATAGAGTCTTCTACATCAAACCAAATTGATGACTCTAACAAATCATTCGAATCATCTATTGCTGTAACAGAAGAAAATAACGTAGAAACAAAACTAAACGATAATGTTATTTCTGAAGGTGGCCATGTTAACGTAGAGGGGCAGAATGCTACTATAAGTAAAGATGGGAAGAGTGTCACTTATAGCTATATAGTTGCTTACCAGAGAATGCATACTAGTGACCATACACAAACAGTAAATGATCTTTTGATTCGAGTTCCAAAGATTAAGAATGCTACGGTACAATTCACTCTTGTTGGTACACGAGATGCTAAGGGCAATCCTATCAATGTCAATAAGCCAATGACAGAGATTAGCTTTGATGATACAGAAAAATATGATCGCGAAACCTTTAATACTCCGACCGTTGAGGAACTGGAAGCAGGAAAAACACCTTACGTAGTCAATACCAGCAACTACGAATATGGTTATATGACAGATGGTAAAGTTGAATCTTATGGTTTGTTTACCAATTTTGATAATAGTCAAGCTTACAAAGTAGAAGTCACAGTTCCAATGGAAGAAGCTAAAAAAATCAAATACTTAGCAATTGATGCTAGAATGGTTTGGAAAGCTAGTCAAGAAGGTGGTGTTAATAGCTATGAAACAGGCTCTCAAAACTTAGAAGAATATTCTAACCATTATTTTGCTGCCGACTTGGATAGTGACGACATTGGTGGTATGGGAGATCCTTCATCTATTGATGAAAGTTATGTAAGTAATGGTCATCTTATCAAGTCAGTGTCCAATCCAACTACCTATATCACCCCAAATAATGGTGATTGGACAAGAATTCCTGAAGATACCAATATAGATAAATCAACTTTTTTCAATTATGTTGATAAATTTACGCTAAGGGCAAACACGAAAGTTGTTTATTATGTATCTGAAAAAGAAGATATGGCTGACCAAGATGTATCGGCTTTATATATAGGTAATGTAATTATAGATTATCTTATCAAAGGTACTAACCAAAAATTAAAAGAAACATACAACAAGATTTCTGAATTTCCTATCTATGATTCAACTGGAGAGTTGGTTACATACAAAGTAGGAGATAATAGCATTGAACGTCCTGACAAAATAATGGTTGATGGAATCACATATCGTCTTGTTGGACTCTCGACTTCTTCTGATTCGGAAACTGGAACGTTAAAAAATGGAACAGTTCATATTACTTATGAATATGAAAAGGAAATCATAACAACGACAGTAGAGCCAACAACAACGACAGTAGATCCGACAACAACAACGACAGTAGAACCAACAACAACGACAGTAGATCCGACAACAACAACGACAGTAGAACCAACAACAACAACGACAGTAGAACCAACAACAACAACGACAGTAGAGCCAACAACAACAACGACAGTAGAGCCAACAACAACAACCACAGTAGAACCGACTCCCGGTTCAAGTTCAGAACCTGGACAGGCACAGACTTATAGTTCCGAAAAGGCAACAGAAGCAGAGTCAAAATCTGTAGCGGACCAAACAGAGCTACCAAATACTGGTGAGTCAAATTCTCAACTATTCTATACATTCGCAGCTATTCTAATGGGATTCTTTGGAATTTCACTATTAAAAGTGACACACGATAATAGGTGAGTCTCAGTCAAAGATTTAACATGAGTCAACCCTTTGGGGCTGACTTTTTTATTTGAATGATTTGTTAAGTGAAGTTTGAAGCATTTAAAGGATAATATGTATATTTATTACAAACAACGATTTAAAATCTTTTCAAAACCTTAAATTATCCTGAACTTTTTCTTAAAGAAAACTTATATAAGGTATCTTTAAGCGATGTTCTGTATAGTTATACTATCACTAAGAAAGGAGTGCCGGTATGAACTATATAGTAATTCCAGCTTATCAACCTGATAATAAACTTATCAAACTCATCGAAAAAATACACGAAAAGAGTGATTTTCGTATTTTAGTTATCGACGACGGTAGTTCATCAAAGTGTCAAAATATCTTTGATAAAGCAGAACAATATGCTACGGTACTCCGTCACCAAGTGAACCAAGGTAAAGGCCAAGCACTTAAAACGGCTTTTGCGTATATTCAAAAACAAAATAGCTATGGAACGGTCGTTACGGCAGACGCAGATGGTCAGCATAAGATTTGGGATATTTTCCGTACAGCTAATAAAGCATCTGAAAATCCTAACAAGTTAATTTTAGGTGTGCGTGCCTTCACTGGAAAAGTACCTCTTCGTAGCCGTTTTGGAAATAGCTTAACAAAAGCACTCTTTAAACTACAAACAGGAGTAGGAGTAACGGATACACAAACAGGGCTTCGTGCTTTTACAACAAATCTTATTCCTTTTATGTTAAAAATAGAAGGAAATCGTTACGAATACGAAATGAACATGCTGCTCAAAGCAAGCAAAGAATATCAAATTTTAGAAGTTCCTATTGAGACAGTTTATATCAATGATAATGAGGGTTCACACTTCCGTCCAATCAGAGATGGATTAATGATTTATAAAAATATTTTTAAATTTGCCTTGTCATCTCTCAGTAGTTTTGTTGTAGACTACCTTGTTTACGCTATTGCAATCTTGGTTTTACCAACAGTTCCGACGAGTTTTCGAATTTTCCTAGCTAACGGTCTAGCCCGTGTGACCAGCTCTGTTTTTAACTACTCTACAAATAAAAAACTAGTCTTTAAAAACGACGATAGCCTTGCCAAGACAGGAATAGGATACTTTGGTTTAGCAGTTGGACTCTTTATGTTAGATACTCTGCTTATTCGTCTATTCTTTACTGTATTTGGTATTAATCTCCTAATTTCTAAGATTATTGTCGGTATTCTTCTCTTTGTGGTCTCATGGACTGTTCAGAAGAAATTCATCTTTAAAGAAAGGACATCTACTTTACTATGAAATTTTTAAAGAAACGATATGCTTATGCCTCGGTTCTCGGTCTACTCTTAACAGGATCCTTTAGTTACTCTATGCTGAAAACCTTTGTACTAGCTGAGACTATTTCGACAGTGACACCAACTAACACTAGTACAAATACAGCCACAGCAAGCCAAGCTGCTAAAACAGCAACAGTAACTGATTCAAGTTATAAGGACGACAATATTTCTATCAATTTGACTGAAACGACGGTTAATAACACCCAGGTATATGTTGCAGATGTGACAGTAAGTTCGTCAGACTATCTAAAAACAGCATTTGCTCAAAACTCATTTGGAACAAACGTAACAGCTAAAACATCTGTAACTGCTGCAGATAATAACGCGATTTTAGCAGTTAATGGTGACTATTATGGCGCCAACTCTTCCGGTTATGTTATCCGTAATGGAGTTGTCTATCGTGATACTGTCCGTGAAAATTCTAATAATGGTGATTTAGCTATTTATAAAGACGGCTCTTTCAAGATTATTTACGAAGATCAGATTACTGCTGAGCAACTTGTCAATGACGGAGTTGTTAACCTCTTAGCTTTTGGACCAGCCTTGGTAGAAAATGGTGAAATTACTGTTGATACCAATACAGAAGTTGGACAAGCTATGGCTTCAAATCCTCGTACAGCGATTGGTATTATTGATGAGAACCACTATATTATTGTAGTTTCTGACGGACGTACTTCTGAAAGTAAAGGTCTCTCTTTGTACCAGCTAGCTGAAGTTATGAAATCATACGGTGCAAAAACAGCCTACAATCTTGATGGTGGTGGATCCTCTACACTTTATTTCAACGGTCAGGTTATCAACAAGCCAACAACTGGCGGAAACAAAATCTCAGAAAGGGCGGTGAGTGACGTTGTCTACATCGGTTATTAATCCTAACAAGAAACGTTTTAGAAAAACAGTTATTTCTTATACACTAATTACGATTTTCTTCTTTGCATTTTCTAGAATTTACGAAGCATTCAGTTTTGGCGAAACCTCTGTTCACATGCATTATTTATTTGCGGTACCTCTTGTCGGGGGAATTCTATTAACAATCTTTCTCAAAGTTCTTCCTCAGTTTTCTCGTATGAGTCTCAATTTATGGAATTCGGCAGTAGCGATTTTAACAACAGGAACACTATTCCGGGGCATTGTCAATCTATCCGGTCGTTCAACGACACTTGATGCTCCTTACTGGTATGTTGGTATCGGATTTGTTATCCTAGCTCTTCTATCGATAGTTATAAACCCGATTCGATTGAAGAAGAATGTCAGAACAGTGGAAGTTTAGATCTATTATAAAAAGTAGTCGTTCAGTTACTGTTCGACTATTTTTTAGGACTTTTGTTTCTAGAATGTTTTAATAATATTACAAATTTCTTTCTTCTTAAAGATGTTAGTTTTATATTTGAAATTATATTGTATAATAAAATGGATAATTACCGTCTTTGAAATGACAAGCAAAAAGTATAAACTATAGGGATATTAAAGTTGAAAGGATAAAATAATGAAAAAAATACTGCTAGCAAGTACAGTTGTTCTTTCCATGGCAGGGATTTCAAAAACAACAGTATTAGCGGAAGAAAACCATGCTACAAACAAAGTACAAAATTCAGAAAAAACTGTAGCAAATGAAACGAATAAGGAAGCGAAAGAGAAAAAGCAATCTCAAGGTCAAGAGCAAGGCAAGAAAGAGAATCAAAACGAAAAACACGATCAGACAGAAAGAGATTCTTCTCAATCGACACAGAAGCAAGAAACAGCCGTGACCAAGGATAATTCTTCAACAGAAAAAATTACTGAGGAGATCAACAAAGAAGGTTGGCAAAAAGAGAATGGACAATGGCGTTATTATGAACATAAAAAGGTCGTCACAAATTGGAAAAAAATAGCTGGACACTGGTACTATTTTAATCAAGATGGTATCATGCTTAGCAATACAGTCTATGATGACTACCTCTTTAACAAAAGCGGTGCTATGGTTGAAACTTCTTGGGTAAAAATAGATGAGAAGTGGTACTATGCAACTGACTCAGGAAAGATTATCCGCAATAAGTGGGAAAAAATAAACGGTTTTTGGTATCGTTTTGATGAAACTGGAGCCATGTTAAGCAAAACCATTTATAATGACTACCTTCTTCAGACTAGCGGAGCTATGCATGAAAAGGGTTGGGTAAAAATGGATGAGAAGTGGTATTATGCAACTGACTCAGGAAAAATTATCCGCAATAAATGGGAAAAGATCAACGGTTCTTGGTATCGTTTCGATGAAACAGGTGTCATGTTAAGCAAAACCATTTATAATGACTACCTTCTAAAATCTAGCGGTTCCATGGCTGAAAAGGGTTGGGTAAAAATAGATGAGAAGTGGTACTATGCTACTGATTCAGGAAAAATTGTCCGCGATAAACGGGAACAGATTAATAGTTCTTGGTACTTTTTTGACAAAGACGGGGTCATGTTGAGTAGTCAATGGAAAGACAAATACTACCTAAAAGATAGTGGTGCCATGGCTCGAAGCGAATGGTTCTTTGATAAAAAATACAATAGTTGGTTCTACTTAAAATCAGATGGGACTTATGCTGAAAATCAATGGCAAGGGTCCTACTATCTCAAATCATATGGCTATATGGCTAAGAATGAGTGGATTTTTGATAAATCTTACAATGCTTGGTACTATCTCAAAGAAGACGGCCTATACGCTACTGGGACTCTGAAAATCAAGGGAAAAAATTATAGCTTCGAAAATAACGGAAAATGGATTTCTAATCCATCTAGCTATTATAAAGTAAAACCAATAACAGCCTATGTTTATAGTGCTTCTGGAGCTAGACTCAGTTATATCTCTCAAGGTACTATTGTTGCAGTTTCTGACACAGAGTCTCAAGGAGACAGAATACCTGTTCAAATTTCTGGTCTTTCAGGCTTTATGAATAGGAGTGACCTAGTAGCTGTTAACACCAATAATGAGTTTATCCCTCATTACACAAGTGACGGTCGTTACATTTACCATGAGTTATCGCCTTATACAAGTATTCGTGTAGCACCTCATAGTTCATCTATGGCTATTGGTACAAAATACTATTCAGCAGATGGCATTAACTTTGATAATTTTAAAGTGGAGAATCCATTCCTCTATAGAGACCTAAGAAAGCCAACCAATTATACCGCAGCTGAACTTGATAAAGTTTATTCTCTCATGAATATTAAGGGAAGTCGTCTTGCGGGTAAAGGAGCTGTCTTTAAGGAAGCGGAAAAACGTTATCAGGTGAACGCACTCTATCTCATGGCTCACAGTGCCTTAGAAAGCGCCTGGGGACGTAGTCAAATTGCTAACGATAAGAACAACTTCTTTGGTATTGCAGCCTATGATACAACTCCATACGATTCTGCAAAGAGTTTCGACAATGTCGACAAAGGAATCTTAGGGGCCGCAAAATGGATCCGAGAGAATTATATTGATGAAGGTAGAACTTATCTTGGTAATAAATCATCAGGGATGAACGTTTTATACGCTTCTGATCCATACTGGGGTGAGAAAATAGCAAGTATCATGATGACCATCAATAGCAAACTTGGTGAGAAGGACTAAATTATTTTTTAAAAATCGATGACTATAAAATAGTTATCGATTTTTATATATCTATAACGTTGATGAAACAAAAAGGATTTACTTTTTTAGTAAACCCTTTTTTTGATTATATACTTAAATTATCTAAAAATAGACCAATTAAATTATGTTAATTAAAATTAGTTGCTTTTAGATTTAAGTGAATTTCTAACAACTAGAATTGATGAAACAAGGATAAGAGTACCAAGGATTGTTACAAATGTTCCTTTTCTTTCACCAGTATTTGGAAGTCCTGGTTTGTCAGTTGTGGTTGTTACTGTAGATTTAGGTTCTTCACCAGTTGTTGTAGTAGTTGTACTTGAAGTAGTCTTAGGCTCTTCAGTTGTAGTAGTTGTACTTGAAGTAGTCTTAGGCTCTTCAGTTGTAGTTGTTGTGCTTGAAGTAGTCTTAGGTTCTTCAGTTGTAGTTGTTGTGCTTGAAGTAGTCTTAGGTTCTTCAGTTGTAGTTGTTGTGCTTGAAGTAGTCTTAGGCTCTTCAGTAGTAGTTGTTGTGCTTGAAGTAGTCTTAGGCTCTTCAGTTGTAGTTGTTGTGCTTGAAGTAGTCTTAGGTTCTTCAGTTGTAGTTGTTGTGCTTGAAGTAGTCTTAGGTTCTTCAGTTGTAGTTGTTGTGCTTGAAGTAGTCTTAGGCTCTTCAGTTGTAGTAGTTGTGCTTGAAGTAGTCTTAGGTTCTTCAGTTGTAGTTGTAGTTGTAGTTGAAGTAGTTGTAGGCTCTTCAGTTGTAGTTGTGGTTGTGGTTGTGGTTGTAGTTGTAGTAGTTGAAGTTTGATCACCATCCACACCACCGTTTGCATTGATGTTTGCCACAGATGCGTTTACTTCTTTGGCCACAACCGCAGTTTCACCTTTGACTTGGTACCAAACTTTTGTGTTGTTCTTGAAGTCTTTTTGCTTTTCATTTTCTATTTTTGTACGATAGAAAATTAGAACGCCAGTCTTGTTGATCAGGTCTTTTGGAATTGTAACAGTGATTTTTCCTGAAGCATCTACTGTAAATGTTGATCCAGGGAAGGCTGTTTTGAAATCTTCAATAGCTGTATCGCCAGCAAAGTAGCCAGGTTTGTTTCCTGTTGTTGTAATGTTAAAGCTGTCTGTTACTAATTTGTGTCCACCTTGGACTTCATCTTCGACACGAACGTCGCCGTCCACTTCTAAGTTCATTGCGTTGATTGTCAATGTCCAAAGAATGTGTTCAGGGTCGTCAGCGTGCATGTCCCCAGCTTTTAAGTAGAATGGAGCGTGGTTTTCGCCAGTCGCCATTTTCTTAACGCTTAAATCAACTGTCTTATCTCCACTGATGATAGTAAATTTACCAACATGTTCTTTATCAGTTGCTGTATTATTATGAACTTCAATCTCAAATTCACCCCAACCACGGATGTTTTGAAGGTTTTTGATAGCTTCGTTAAAAGTAACAGTAGCAGAGCCATCAGTAATGACCATGTCTCCAACGTAAGTTCCGTCAATATTTAGAGGAATAGTCTTTTTAAAACCTACCCCATAGACTGTACCAGAACTAGTCCAATTAACTTTTAATGTATCACCTGGTTGGATTTTTTGTGCGTGCTCGTCAAATGTAAACTTAACAGTTGTTTGTCCACCATCTGAGATTTCATTTGATGAAACAGTCAGTGAGCTAACATTATTACTGACATCTCCAGCTTTTACCACATCAGACTGCGAAAATACTATGAACAATAAGGGTAAAAATACAAGAAAGAAGACTTTTGCAAGTCTACTTAGATTATTTTTTTTCATTTCCTTCTCCTATTTGTCTCCAAATTTTTACACTTATTTGTATGTTAAAACTAAAACTTACAAATATATGCATTATTATATAGGTTACTTTTTCAAGACAACACTACTAAAAATGCACCTCCTACTAGTCAATTATCAAAAAAATATCCTATAAGGTGAATTATATCACAAATAAATAAAACTTCAAGTATTTAACTGTTTTAATTATAAAATTATATTAAATTCTCTGAAAAAATTTAAACATTTACTTTGAACAATGTTTGTAAGCAATGATTCATTCGTCAAGGAAATGAAAAAGGACTATTTTTGAAATAGTCCTTTATATAGTTAATCAATCTTTAACATTATTCTTTTTCATTTTTACGTAAGAATGCAATGGCACCGATTGATGAAATGAGAGTTACAAAACCAATGATAGTAACTAACGTTCCTTTGCCTTCACCAGTATTAGGAAGTCCTGGTTTGTCGTTTGTTGTTGTTACTGTAGATTTAGGTTCTTCAGTTGTAGTTGTTGTGCTTGAAGTAGTCTTAGGTTCTTCAGTTGTAGTTGTTGTGCTTGAAGTAGTCTTAGGTTCTTCAGTTGTAGTTGTTGTGCTTGAAGTAGTCTTAGGCTCTTCAGTAGTAGTTGTTGTGCTTGAAGTAGTCTTAGGCTCTTCAGTAGTAGTTGTTGTGCTTGAAGTAGTCTTAGGCTCTTCAGTTGTAGTTGTTGTGCTTGAAGTAGTCTTAGGTTCTTCAGTTGTAGTTGTTGTGCTTGAAGTAGTCTTAGGCTCTTCAGTAGTAGTTGTTGTGCTTGAAGTAGTCTTAGGCTCTTCAGTTGTAGTAGTTGTACTTGAAGTAGTCTTAGGCTCTTCAGTTGTAGTTGTTGTGCTTGAAGTAGTCTTAGGTTCTTCAGTTGTAGTAGTTGTACTTGAAGTAGTCTTAGGCTCTTCAGTAGTAGTTGTAGTTGAAGTAGTTGTAGGCTCTTCAGTTGTAGTTGTTGTAGTTGAAGTAGTTGTAGGTTCTTCAGTTGTAGTTGTTGTTGAAGTAGTTGTAGGTTCTTCAGTTGTAGTCGTTGTTGTAGTTGTTGTCGTAGTTGTTGTCGTAGTAGTAGTTTCTTCTTTTGGATTCACAATTGTCTTAGTTACTGAATAATCAGCTCCAAAATCTTCAACGTTAACTTCTGTATCTGCATCCTTGATGACATAGCCGGAAGGTGCTTCAACCTCGGTGATAATATATTTATCTTTCAACAGTTTGTTAACAGCAATATTACCATTATCATCTGATACATACTCACCAATAACTTGGTTATTAGCTTGACGAACTACTTTAAATTTAGCACCCTTAAGTGGTTGATTCGCTTCATCTACTTTATGGATATTGATTGAGTAAACATAACCAACACCAGCACCACCAGCAATTTGAACTAAAGCAGCATTTGTAAATTCTGTAACAACGACACCTTCACCTTTTAATGTAGCATCATTCTTTAATAATTCACCATCAACGGGTTCATAATTTAAACGTACGTTATAAGAAATACGATATTGGTCTTCTTCTGTCATGTCCCCTAATTCGACAACGAAAGATTGTCCATCTTCACTAACTGTAATCTTGTGTTGGTCTGTTACATCAACACGGTTTGAGAATACCCATTCACCGGTTTCATAAGAGAATTTACCTTTGATAACCTTAATGCTATCTTTTACATAGCTAGCATTTGTAAATTTCAAGTGATCTTCAATTGTTACACTCTTGACGTTTTGTTTTGTACGATTGACTGAAATAGTGTATTGAACCTCTCTTTTGTCTCCCTCGTTAACCCAACTAGTCTTTGTTAAAAGAGACGGATCACCATCGCCAATACCAGTAAATGATACCTTACCAGCAGGTATTGTTTCTTTATTAATCGTAATCTCAACTGGAATTTCTCCTTGTTGAGGGTGTTTTTTGAAATCGACACGAGCATAGAAGAAGAAAGATCCGTGAGTATCTGAGTGTTTTTCAACATAATCCGTATAAGTTAAAGTAAGGGACTTGTTATCAGCACTTAGTTTTGCATGTGCAATCACCTCATTTGTATTGATATCCTTGATTTCAATATTATCAGAGTTAATGATTATAGCATCAGGCACCGTAATTATCGTTTGATCTCCTGCCTTAACATTTTTTCCAGATAAATCAAAATCTGCATTAAGACGGAATGTAGCCCATTGCTTTAATTCCCAGTCGAGAACTCCGCCTTCATTATTTGATACCTTAATATTTTGGATTGTATCTACGAATTTTCCAGATACTGAAACCTCAGGAGTTTCAGCAAAAGTTTTATTCAAACTAAATACGAAAATAG
>CABPWC010000003.1 GCA_902461025.1 uncultured Streptococcus sp. | reverse complement strand
CAGCGACAAACGGACGTTACATCGGACGTTACCAATTGACAGATTCTTACTTGAATGGCGACTACTCAGCTGAAAACCAAGAACGTGTAGCAGACGCTTATGTTGCTGGACGTTACGGTTCATGGACAGCTGCTAAGAACTTCTGGCTTAACAACGGTTGGTATTAAGAACTAACTAGCAAAATAAAAGATAAAAACTGAGGATAGCCTCGGTTTTTTGTATGTCCTTAAAGTACTTCTTGTCATCTTCCTTGTCTTCTCTATCTAAGAATGTTATAATGAAAACTGCTCAAACGACCTTCAATCGTGATAGCAAACACGACCTTCAATCGTGAATAAACGAATAGATGGGAGAACTACCATGAGTGATAACTCTAAAACACGTGTTGTCGTGGGGATGAGTGGTGGTGTCGATTCGTCGGTGACGGCTCTTCTTCTCAAGGAACAGGGCTACGATGTGATCGGTATCTTCATGAAGAACTGGGACGACACAGATGAAAGCGGCGTCTGTACGGCGACCGAAGATTACAAGGATGTGGCTGCGGTAGCAGACCAACTTGGCATTCCTTACTACTCTGTCAATTTTGAAAAAGAGTACTGGGACCGCGTTTTTGAGTATTTCCTAGCGGAATACCGTGCAGGACGCACGCCAAATCCAGATGTAATGTGTAACAAGGAAATCAAGTTTAAGGCCTTTTTGGACTATGCGATGACCTTGGGTGCAGACTATGTGGCAACTGGGCACTATGCCCGTGTGGCGCGTGATGAGGATGGCATCGTTCACATGCTTCGTGGCGTGGACAATGGCAAAGACCAGACCTATTTCCTCAGCCAACTTTCACAAGAACAATTACAAAAGACTATGTTCCCATTGGGACATTTGGAAAAGCCTGAAGTTCGCAAACTAGCAGAAGAAGCAGGCCTTGCGACTGCTAAGAAGAAAGATTCGACAGGGATTTGCTTTATCGGAGAAAAGAACTTTAAAGAATTTCTCAGCAACTACCTACCAGCTCAGCCTGGTCGAATGATGACTGTGGATGGTCGCGATATGGGTGAGCATGCTGGTCTGATGTACTATACGATCGGTCAGCGTGGCGGACTCGGTATAGGTGGACAACACGGCGGTGACAATGCGCCGTGGTTCGTTGTCGGAAAAGACCTAAGCAAGAATATCCTCTATGTCGGCCAAGGCTTCTACCATGATTCGCTCATGTCAACCAGCTTAGAAGCCAGTCAGGTCCACTTTACTCGTGATATGCCAGAGGAATTTACGCTAGAATGCACGGCTAAATTCCGCTACCGTCAGCCTGACTCCAAGGTGACTGTTCATGTCAAAGGAGACAAGGCAGAAGTTATTTTTGCGGAACCACAACGCGCCATTACACCAGGACAGGCAGTTGTCTTTTACGACGGTGAAGAGTGTCTCGGTGGCGGTTTGATTGATAATGCTTACCGTGATGGCAAGGTTTGTCAGTACATTTAGATTGACAAATGTTCTCAATTTGCTACAATAATAAAAGCAATAGAAATGATGGTCAAAGCTCATGGATGTTGCAGGCTTTTTTGTCCTGCACTTCTTACGAGTTTTGACTGTTTTTGTGTCGTTTAAGGGAAAGGACAAGAATGACTCAGCAAGACTTTCGGACAAAAGTGGGGAATACGGTTTTTGGCGTTCGGGCGACTGCTTTGATTCTTCAAAACCGCAAGCTACTAGTCACCAAAGATAAGGACAAGTATTACACCATTGGCGGCGCTATTCAAGTCAATGAGAGAACGGAAGATGCGGTAGTCCGCGAAGTGAGGGAAGAACTGGGTGTTAAAGCTCAGGCTGGTCAGCTAGCTTTTGTGGTTGAAAATCGTTTTGAACAGGACGGTGTTTCCTATCACAACATCGAGTTTCATTATCTGGTAGACTTACTTGAGGACGCCCCATTGACCATGCAGGAAGATGAGAAAAGGCAACCCTGTGAGTGGATTGACTTGGACAAGCTTGAGGATTTCCAACTAGTTCCAGCCTTTTTAAAAACAGCCCTGCCAGATTGGGACGGGCAACTAAGACACATTCACCTTGAAGAATAGGAGAGAAAATGACTTATAATTTTACGGAAGAATACGATATTATTGTAATCGGTGCGGGACATGCGGGGGTCGAAGCTTCCCTAGCTGCGAGCCGTATGGGCTGCAAGGTCTTGCTTGCGACTATCAACATTGAAATGTTGGCTTTCATGCCATGTAATCCGTCTATTGGTGGTTCTGCCAAGGGGATTGTCGTGCGTGAGGTAGATGCCCTTGGTGGCGAAATGGCTAAGACCATTGACAAGACTTACATCCAGATGAAGATGCTCAACACTGGGAAGGGACCAGCTGTCCGTGCCCTTCGTGCGCAGGCTGATAAGGAACTTTACTCTAAGGAAATGCGCAAGACAGTTGAAAATCAAGAGAATCTAACCCTTCGTCAAACCATGATTGATGAGATTTTGGTGGAAGATGGCAAGGTTGTCGGTGTTCGTACAGCGACCCATCAAGAGTATGCTGCCAAGGCTGTTATCGTGACCACAGGGACAGCCCTCCGTGGGGAAATCATCATCGGAGATCTCAAGTACTCATCAGGGCCAAACCACAGCCTAGCTTCTATAAACCTTGCTGACAATCTCAAGGAACTTGGACTTGAAATCGGTCGTTTCAAGACAGGAACGCCTCCACGTGTCAAGGCTTCCTCCATCAACTATGATGTGACAGAGATTCAGCCAGGAGATGAAACACCAAATCACTTCTCTTACACTTCACGTGATGAAGATTATGTTAAAGACCAAGTTCCATGCTGGTTAACCTACACCAATGGTACCAGTCATGAGATTATCCAAAACAACCTCCACCGTGCGCCTATGTTTACAGGTGTGGTTAAGGGAGTGGGACCTCGTTACTGTCCGTCGATTGAGGACAAGATTGTGCGTTTTGCAGACAAGGAACGTCACCAGCTTTTCCTTGAGCCAGAAGGACGAAACACAGAAGAAGTTTATGTCCAAGGACTTTCAACTAGTCTTCCTGAGGATGTCCAACGTGACTTGGTTCATTCTATCAAAGGTTTGGAAAATGCAGAGATGATGCGTACAGGTTATGCTATCGAGTACGACATGGTCTTGCCTCATCAATTGCGTGCAACGCTTGAAACCAAGAAAATCTCAGGTCTTTTCACTGCTGGCCAGACAAATGGAACGTCTGGATATGAAGAAGCTGCTGGTCAAGGGATTATCGCGGGTATCAACGCAGCGCTGAAAATCCAAGGCAAGCCTGAGTTAATTCTGAAACGAAGCGACGGTTATATCGGAGTGATGATTGATGACTTGGTAACTAAGGGGACCATTGAACCTTACCGTCTCTTGACAAGTCGTGCTGAATACCGCCTCATCCTCCGTCATGACAATGCCGATATGCGTTTGACTGAGATGGGGCGCGAGATTGGGCTTGTTGATGATGAACGTTGGGCTCGTTTTGAAATCAAGAAAAATCAATTTGAAAATGAAATGAAGCGTTTAGACAGCATCAAACTCAAGCCAGTCAAGGAAACAAATGCTAAGGTTGAGGAGATGGGGTTCAAGCCATTGACAGATGCGGTGACAGCCAAGGAATTCCTTCGTCGCCCAGAAGTCTCTTACCAAGATGTGGTGGCTTTCATCGGACCTGCTGCTGAAGAGTTAGATGACAAGATTATCGAATTGATTGAAACAGAAATCAAGTACGAAGGCTATATCTCAAAAGCCATGGATCAGGTTGCCAAGATGAAACGCATGGAAGAAAAACGGATTCCAGCGAATCTTGACTGGGATGATATTGACTCTATCGCGACTGAAGCTCGTCAGAAGTTCAAGCTCATCAATCCAGAAACCATCGGCCAAGCTAGCCGTATTTCAGGTGTGAACCCAGCAGATATTTCCATTCTCATGGTCTATCTGGAAGGTAAAAATCGAAGTATTTCAAAAAATTTAGAAAAGAAAGCTGATTAAAAACAAAAGGCTGAATTCTCAAAAAGAGAATTCAGCTTTTTTAGATTTTTCTTCTTTTTCCGAATAAAAAAGAAAAGGAGGAACGATAGTGCTCACAGTAGAAGAAAAAACTTTTTTAGCTCACTATAAAAAAGCTTTATATCACCGTTTTTATGAGGTCGAACGCTTTGCTTCCTTGTCTGAAAAATTGTGTAAACATCCGTCACAAGCTGACAAGAACTAGACTTTTTGATATACTAGAACAAATTAAAATATAGGAGAGAATGTATGAGTGTATATGGTAGATTAGAAGACGAACCAACTCCAACTTGGATGGGGAGTCATGATGCTCCAGTAGAGAATGAGGAACAACTCGAGATTGAGACTCGTCAACCTGCCCGCTTACCATTTTTTAATATCCTCATTTTGAGTACTCTAGTGGTCTTTGTGTCCGTAATCCTCCCCTTCTTAGGATTAATAAGTCCTGAGCAGTCCCAGGATTTTTATATTGGATGGGCTATGCATCAGAGCGGCGACGTCTACACAGATTATTTTGGAACGAGTGGTATCCTCTATTACTTTTTACAGTATGTAACCCAGGGAAGTATTTTGTTTGCCGTCTTTAATTGGTTAGCTTTAGTAGGTGCCGGATTCTTTCTTTTTCCTTCAGCTTACAATCTGACGGAACAAAATAAACAATCACAACAAGTATTGACAGTCTTTTATATCCTAGCTAGTGCTCTTAGCTTTGGTGGTGGCTATGCAACTATTCTTGCTCTCCCATTCTTGTTTTATGCTCTAAGTTTAGTGACGGCTTATTTGGCAGAACCAAACCAAGATAGGGGTTTCTTACGTATTGGAGCTAGCTTGGCTCTAGCATTTTTCTTTGCACCTTTGGTTACAACCTTGTATGCATTCGTCTTGTTTCTTGCAGTAACAGCTTTTAATGTCGGTCGCAACAAATTGACTCATGGTGTCTATCAATTTTTTGCTGCGGGCCTTGGTTTTTCAATTTTCTTTTATCCAATTGGCTACTACACGGTTTATAAAGGTAGTTTTGGAAATGCGATTAGTCAAATACTCTACCCAGTAGATAGTTTGAACTTTACGTCTAACCCGGGATTGCTAGACAACATCCTTTTCTATGGATTGTTAGCCATTGCTCTTGGAGCGTTGACGATGGCATTTACAGGCCTCTTCCAATCTAAACCATTGAAGCAATCAGTCTTATCAATCACTGCTTCAATAGCTGTCATTTTGGTATTAGTTTTAGAAATTTTTTCTACAGACCAAATCCACGGCAGTCGTATGGTGGAGTTACTTCCTTTCTTGTCTCTTCTTTTACTGGCTGGGATTCGTACAGAGAAACCAGAAGGAGCCAATCGTCGTAGACGATCTAGAGAAGAAACTTCGGTATGGGGAGCTTTTGTAAAAGGGAATGCCTATCTACCAATTTTAGCTCTTGCTTACCTATTCTTAGCACCTGTAGTATCACGATATTTACTTCATGCAGAACTATATCAAGAACGTACAGCCATCGAAACCAAGGTCAAAGGGGAAACTCAAGCTACAGATCGTATCTATGTTTGGGATAATCTGACAAGTAGTTATAAGGCTAGTGAACGTTTAGCTGCGAGTCAGTTGCTTTCGCCTAGATTGCATACAGGACTTGGTGAAAATCGTACCAAACTTGTTAATGATCTGAGAGATAATCAACCAAAGATGATTGTAGTGAATACAAAAACAAGTCTATGGACAGAAGTTGAGCAGCTCTTAGCTGAAAATTATCAAGCGGTTCAAAGTGAATTCAAAGATTTTAAACTCTATAAATTAAAATAAAAACTATCAATATCTTGTGTAATTTTAAAAAATTTTTATTTTTTGACACAAGATATTGATTTTTATTTTTTTAGTGATATAATACTTTTTAGAATCAATATTATATTTAAGAAAAGGGTTTGGATATGATTGTATTGGAAGAGAAGGCTGTCCCTGATCCGACTTTATTCGTCGAAAAACGTGACGGCAGACGTGTAATTTTTGATGTAGACAAGATTGATAAAGCGCTTCATAAGGCTGCTGAAAAGGTTATGGATGTAACCCCTTTGGTTGAAAAACGACTTAGTACCCTAGTTGAACGTATCGTCGAAGAGATTCATAGCCGTTTCCCACAAGGTGTAAAAATCTATGAAATCCAAAATATCGTAGAACACGAATTGTTGGAAGCTAAAGAATACGCTCTGGCTGAGGAGTATATCACCTATCGGACTCAAAGGGATTTTGAGCGCTCAAAAGCGACAGATATCAACTTTAGTATTCATAAACTTCTCAATAAAGATCAGGCGGTTGTCAATGAAAATGCCAATAAGGATAGTGATGTTTTTAATACCCAGCGTGATTTGACGGCAGGGATTGTTGGGAAATCCATCGGACTTCAAATGCTTCCTAAACATGTGGCTAATGCCCATCAAAAAGGGGATATCCACTATCATGATTTGGACTACAGTCCCTATACCCCTATGACTAACTGCTGTTTGATTGATTTCAAGGGTATGTTGGAAAATGGTTTTAAGATTGGAAATGCTGAGGTAGAGAGTCCCAAGTCTATCCAAACTGCGACAGCGCAGATTTCACAAATCATCGCAAACGTCGCATCAAGTCAGTATGGAGGCTGTTCAGCAGACCGTATTGATGAAGTTTTGGCTCCTTATGCAGAGAAAAATTACCAAAAGCACCTCAAGGATGCGGAGGAATGGGTTTTGCCTGACAAGCGCCAAGAATATGCCTGGAAGAAAACCCAAAAAGACATCTACGATGCCATGCAATCTCTAGAGTACGAGATTAATACCCTCTTTACATCAAATGGGCAAACGCCATTTACTTCCCTTGGTTTTGGTCTAGGAACCAGTCGTTTTGAACGTGAAATTCAAAAGGCAATCCTGAACATTCGTATCAAGGGGCTTGGTTCAGAACACCGTACAGCCATCTTCCCTAAACTCATCTTTACTCTTAAAAGAGGTCTTAACTTAGAGGAAGGCTCACCTAACTACGACATCAAGCAGTTGGCTCTTGAGTGTGCAACTAAGCGCATGTACCCGGATGTCTTGTCTTATGATAAGATTGTCGAGTTGACTGGTTCTTTCAAAGTTCCGATGGGATGCCGTTCATTCCTTCAAGGATGGAAGGATGAAAATGGAGTAGAAGTCAATTCGGGCCGTATGAACCTAGGGGTCGTGACAGTCAATCTTCCTCGTATCGCCCTTGAATCCGAAGGCGACATGAACAAGTTCTGGGAAATCTTCAATGAGCGCATGAACATCGCGGAAGATGCCTTGGTTTACCGTGTGGAAAGAACCAAGGAAGCCACTCCAGCTAATGCACCAATTCTTTATCAATATGGAGCCTTCGGACGTCGTCTTGGAAAAGAAGAGAGTGTTGATCAACTCTTTAAGAATCGTCGTGCAACTATTTCTCTGGGCTATATTGGACTTTATGAAGTAGCGACAGTATTCTTCGGTAATCATTGGGAAAATAATCCAGAAGCCAAAGAATTTACTCTTGATATTATTCGCGATATGAAACGTCGAGTAGAAGAATGGTCTGACCAATATGGTTACCATTTCTCTATCTATTCAACGCCGTCTGAAAGTTTGACAGACCGCTTCTGTCGCTTGGATACGGAGAAATTCGGCTCTATTCCGGATATTACAGATAAAGAATACTACACAAATTCCTTCCATTATGATGTCCGCAAAAATCCAACACCTTTTGAAAAATTGGACTTTGAGAAAGTCTACCCAGAAGCGGGTGCATCTGGTGGCTTTATCCACTACTGCGAGTACCCAGTTCTCCAACAAAATCCAAAGGCTTTGGAAGCTGTGTGGGACTATGCTTATGACCGTGTAGGTTATCTCGGAACCAATACTCCGATCGACCGCTGTTACAAGTGTGATTTTGAAGGAGATTTTGAACCTACTGAGAGAGGATTTGCTTGTCCTAACTGTGGGAATAATGATCCTAAAACAGTAGACGTGGTTAAACGGACCTGTGGTTATCTTGGGAACCCACAAGCGCGTCCGATGGTTAATGGACGCCACAAGGAAATTGCTGCGCGTGTCAAACACATGAATGGCTCTACTATTAAATCAACAGGGCATGAAGTAAGAAATTAGAAAGAGATAGAATGGGAAAATATCAATTAGACGATAAAGGTAAGGCCTTGGTCCAACGATTCCACGAAAAGCATTCGAAGGGTGGAGTCAATAAAAAAGACCGAGTAGCTAGCCTTAGAGAACAGTTTTTAAACAAAAACAAGAAAAAGTGAGAGTTGCCTCTCGCTTTTCTCTTAGCTGGAGGTAAAAATGATACTACGCAGACCAAGATTAGCAGATAAAGAAACAGTTTTAGAGATGATGGCAGAGTTTGAAAAGAGCCAATCAGCCCACGATGGGGGATTTTGGGATGCTGAGAATTTTGTTTATGAAGAGTGGTTAGAAAGTAATCAGGATCAGGAAATGGGGATTAATCTGCCTGAAGGGTGGGTGCCTGCTATTCAATTAGTCGCTTTTGCAAAAGATGGACAAGCCGTAGGGTTCCTCAATCTGAGATTGCGTCTTAGTGACTATTTGCTGGAGGTAGGTGGTCATATTGGCTATTCCATCCGCCCGTCTGAAAGAGGTAAGGGCTACGCCAAAGAATCCCTCCGACAAGGTTTGCAAGTTGCTAAGGGAAAGAATATTAAACGATCACTGCTGACTTGTAGCACAGAAAATCCTGCCAGCCGAGCTGTTATTTTAGCTAACGGTGGTGTTTATGAGGATGTTCGAAACGGAACGGAGCGCTATTGGATAGACTTGGAGTAGAAAGCATGACATGGAATACACCAAAACCAGGCGAGTGGAAAAGTGAAGAACTGAGTCAAGGTCGAATCATTGATTATAAGGCTTTTAACTTTGTCGATGGCGAAGGAGTGCGCAATTCCCTTTATGTGGCCGGCTGCATGTTTCACTGTGAGGGCTGTTACAACGTAGCGACCTGGTCCTTTAACGCAGGCATACCTTATACCCCAGAGTTGGAAGAGCAAATCATGGCAGACCTAGCCCAACCCTATGTTCAAGGCTTGACTTTATTAGGAGGAGAACCCTTCCTAAATACAGGAATCCTCTTGCCTCTCGTGAAACGTATACGGAAAGAATTGCCAGAAAAAGATATCTGGTCTTGGACTGGATACACATGGGAAGAAATGATGTTGGAAACACCTGATAAACTGGAGCTCTTGTCAATGATTGATATCTTGGTTGATGGACGGTATGATAAAAGCAAGCGTAATCTCATGCTTCAATTCCGTGGCTCTTCCAATCAACGAATTATCGATGTACAAAAATCTCTGCAAAGTGGAAAAGTAGTTATTTGGGACAAGCTTAATGATGGGAAGCAAAGCTATGAACAGGTGAAGAGAGAATAAAAAAACAATTGCAGAAACTGTATCTTAATATAGAAGAAAAAATAAAAATTTGCTCTTCATTTATGCTTTTTTGAGATAAGGAGCGATAAGAAAACAGTTTCATTCGAAAAATTAAAAAAATCCTGTCAAATCCCTTGCAATCGCAGGGGCTTTGTGTTATTCTATTATGGTGCTGTAAATTACAGCCTTAGCTTTGATGCAAGAGGTTGCGACACGCTCGGTTGCATTGCCACGCAACGCGCGTCGGTTTTCTTGTGGAGCTAGCCTATTATCTTAAATAGACGAAAAGGAGAAAAAGATGGCAAACAAAAAAATCCGTATCCGTTTGAAAGCTTACGAACACCGTACGCTTGACACAGCGGCTGCAAAAATCGTAGAATCAGCTACTCGTACAGGTGCACAAGTTGCGGGTCCAATCCCACTTCCAACTGAGCGTAGCCTCTACACAATCATTCGTGCGACTCACAAATACAAAGATTCTCGCGAACAATTCGAAATGCGTACACACAAACGTTTGATCGACATCATCAACCCAACTCAAAAAACAGTTGACGCTTTGATGAAATTGGATCTTCCAAGTGGTGTAAACGTAGAAATCAAACTTTAATCTAAAGTTTGAAACCTTGAGCATAAAAAACGCTCGTTAAAAACTTTTTGAATAAAAAATATAGAAAAGGAACTATTTTCTCATGACAAAAGGAATCTTAGGGAAAAAAGTGGGAATGACTCAAATCTTCACTGAAGCTGGCGAATTGATCCCTGTAACAGTTATCGAAGCAACTCCAAACGTTGTTCTTCAAGTTAAAACTGTTGAAACAGATGGTTACAACGCTATCCAAGTTGGTTTCGATGACAAACGCGAAGTATTGAGCAACAAACCTGCTAAAGGACATGTAGCAAAAGCTAACACGGCTCCTAAGCGCTTCATTCGTGAATTCAAAAACGTTGAAGGCTTGGAAGTTGGTGCTGAAATCACAGTTGAAACTTTCGCAGCTGGAGACATTGTTGATGTAACTGGTACATCTAAAGGTAAAGGTTTCCAAGGTGTTATCAAACGCCACGGACAATCACGTGGACCTATGGCTCACGGTTCTCGTTACCACCGTCGTCCAGGTTCTATGGGACCTGTTGCACCTAACCGCGTATTCAAAGGTAAAAACCTTGCAGGACGTATGGGTGGCGACCGCGTAACAATTCAAAACCTTGAAGTTGTACAAGTTGTTCCAGAAAAGAACGTTATCCTTATCAAAGGTAACGTACCAGGTGCTAAGAAATCTCTTATCACTATCAAATCAGCAGTTAAAGCTGGTAAATAATAAGGAAAGGGGAATACAGTCAAAATGGCAAATGTAACATTATTCGACCAAACTGGTAAACAAGCGGGCGAAGTTGTTCTTAACGATGCAATCTTTGGTATCGAACCAAACCAATCTGTTGTGTTTGATGTGATCATCAGCCAACGTGCTAGCCTTCGTCAAGGAACTCACGCAGTTAAAAACCGCTCAGCTGTTTCAGGTGGTGGACGCAAACCATGGCGTCAAAAAGGAACTGGACGTGCTCGTCAAGGTTCTATCCGCTCACCACAATGGCGTGGTGGTGGTGTTGTCTTCGGACCAACTCCACGTTCATACGGCTACAAACTTCCACAAAAAGTTCGTCGCCTAGCTCTTAAATCAGTTTACTCTGAAAAAGTTGCTGAAAACAAATTTGTAGCCGTTGATTCTCTTGAATTTACAGCTCCAAAAACTGCTGAATTTGCAAAAGTTCTTGCAGCTTTGAGCATCGATTCTAAAGTCCTTGTTATTCTTGAAGAAGGAAACGAATTCGCAGCTCTTTCAGCTCGTAACCTTCCAAACGTGAAAGTTGCGACTGCTACAACTGCAAGTGTTCTTGACATCGCAAATAGTGACAAACTTCTTGTTACTCAAGCAGCTATCTCTAAAATCGAGGAGGTTCTTGCATAATGAATTTGTATGATGTTATCAAAAAACCTGTTATCACTGAAAGCTCAATGGCTCAACTTGAAGCAGGGAAATATGTATTTGAAGTTGACACTCGTGCACACAAACTTTTGATCAAGCAAGCTGTTGAAGCTGCTTTTGAAGGTGTTAAAGTTGCAAATGTTAACACAATCAACGTGAAACCTAAAGCTAAACGTGTTGGACGTTACACTGGTTTTACTAACAAAACTAAAAAAGCTATCATCACTCTTACAGCTGATTCAAAAGCAATCGAGTTGTTTGCAGCTGAAGCTGAATAATCTAAGGAGGAAATATCGTGGGAATTCGTGTTTATAAACCAACAACAAACGGTCGCCGTAATATGACTTCTTTGGATTTCGCTGAAATCACAACAAGCACTCCTGAAAAATCATTGCTTGTTGCATTGAAGAGCAAGGCTGGTCGTAACAACAACGGTCGTATCACAGTTCGTCACCAAGGTGGTGGACACAAACGTTTCTACCGTTTGGTTGACTTTAAACGTAACAAAGACAACGTTGAAGCAGTTGTTAAAACTATCGAGTACGATCCAAACCGTTCTGCAAACATCGCTCTTGTACACTACACTGACGGTGTGAAAGCATACATCATCGCTCCAAAAGGTCTTGAAGTAGGTCAACGTATCGTTTCAGGTCCAGAAGCAGATATCAAAGTCGGAAACGCTCTTCCACTTGCTAACATTCCAGTTGGTACTTTGATCCACAACATCGAATTGAAACCAGGTCGTGGTGGAGAATTGGTACGTGCTGCTGGAGCTTCTGCTCAAGTATTGGGTCAAGAAGGTAAATACGTTCTTGTTCGTCTTCAATCAGGTGAAGTTCGTATGATTCTTGGAACTTGTCGTGCTACAGTTGGTGTTGTCGGAAACGAACAACATGGACTTGTAAACCTTGGTAAAGCAGGACGTAGCCGTTGGAAAGGTATCCGCCCAACAGTTCGTGGTTCTGTAATGAACCCTAACGATCACCCACACGGTGGTGGTGAAGGTAAAGCACCAGTTGGACGTAAAGCGCCATCTACTCCTTGGGGTAAACCTGCACTTGGTCTTAAAACTCGTAACAAGAAAGCGAAATCTGACAAACTTATCGTTCGTCGTCGCAACGAGAAATAATTTAAAACTAGTCGCTTAAGCGCTAGATAATCCGCCAGCTCGGTAGCGCTCGTTAAAAGCGCAAGCCGCTGTGGTACTATATTTAAAGGAGAAAATATAAAAATGGGACGCAGTCTTAAAAAAGGACCTTTCGTCGATGAGCATTTGATGAAAAAAGTTGAAGCTCAAGCTAACGACGAAAAGAAAAAAGTTATCAAAACTTGGTCACGTCGTTCAACGATCTTCCCAAGTTTCATTGGTTACACTATCGCAGTTTATGATGGACGTAAACACGTACCTGTTTACATCCAAGAAGACATGGTAGGTCACAAGCTTGGTGAATTTGCACCAACTCGTACTTACAAAGGTCACGCCGCAGACGACAAGAAGACACGTAGAAAATAAGGAGAACATAAATGGCAGAAATTACTTCAGCTAAAGCAATGGCTCGTACAGTGCGTGTTTCACCTCGTAAATCACGTCTTGTTCTTGACAACATCCGTGGTAAAAGCGTAGCCGATGCAATCGCAATTTTGACATTCACTCCAAACAAAGCTGCTGAAATCATCTTGAAAGTTTTGAACTCAGCTGTAGCTAACGCTGAAAACAACTTTGGTTTGGATAAAGCTAACTTGGTAGTATCTGAAGCATTCGCAAACGAAGGACCAACTATGAAACGTTTCCGTCCACGTGCGAAAGGTTCAGCTTCACCAATCAACAAACGTACAGCTCACATCACAGTAGCTGTTGCAGAAAAATAAGGAGGTAAACTCGTGGGTCAAAAAGTACATCCAATTGGTATGCGTGTTGGTATCATCCGTGATTGGGATGCCAAATGGTATGCTGAAAAAGAATACGCGGATTACCTTCATGAAGATCTTGCAATCCGTAAATTCGTTCAAAAAGAACTTGCTGACGCAGCAGTTTCAACTATTGAAATCGAACGCGCAGTAAACAAAGTTAACGTTTCACTTCACACTGCTAAACCAGGTATGGTTATCGGTAAAGGTGGTGCTAACGTTGATGCACTCCGTGCAAAACTTAACAAATTGACTGGTAAACAAGTACACATCAACATCATCGAAATCAAACAACCTGATTTGGATGCTCACCTTGTTGGTGAAGGAATTGCTCGTCAATTGGAGCAACGTGTTGCTTTCCGTCGTGCACAAAAACAAGCAATCCAACGTGCAATGCGTGCTGGAGCTAAAGGAATCAAAACTCAAGTATCAGGTCGTTTGAACGGTGCAGATATCGCCCGTGCAGAAGGATACTCTGAAGGTACAGTTCCACTTCACACACTTCGCGCAGATATCGATTACGCTTGGGAAGAAGCAGATACTACATACGGTAAACTTGGTGTTAAAGTATGGATCTACCGTGGTGAAGTTCTTCCAGCTCGTAAAAACACTAAAGGAGGTAAATAACCAATGTTAGTACCTAAACGTGTTAAACACCGTCGTGAATTCCGTGGAAAAATGCGCGGTGAAGCAAAAGGTGGAAAAGAAGTAGCATTCGGTGAATACGGTCTTCAAGCTACAACTAGCCACTGGATCACTAACCGCCAAATCGAAGCTGCTCGTATCGCCATGACTCGTTACATGAAACGTGGTGGTAAAGTTTGGATTAAAATCTTCCCACACAAATCTTACACAGCTAAAGCTATCGGGGTTCGTATGGGATCTGGTAAAGGGGCACCTGAAGGTTGGGTAGCACCAGTTAAACGTGGTAAAGTAATGTTTGAAGTTGCTGGTGTATCTGAAGAAGTTGCTCGCGAAGCGCTTCGTCTTGCAAGCCACAAATTGCCAGTTAAATGTAAATTCGTAAAACGTGAAGCAGAATAAGGAGAAGGCATGAAACTTAATGAAGTAAAAGAATTTGTTAAAGAACTTCGTGGTCTTTCTCAAGAAGAACTCGCGAAGCGCGAAAACGAATTGAAAAAAGAATTGTTCGAACTTCGTTTCCAAGCTGCTACTGGTCAATTAGAACAAACAGCTCGCTTGAAAGAAGTTAAAAAACAAATCGCTCGTATCAAAACAGTTCAATCTGAAGCGAAATAATAGACTAGGGAAGGAGAAATTTCAATGGAACGCAATAATCGTAAAGTTCTTGTTGGACGTGTTGTATCTGACAAAATGGACAAGACAATCACAGTTGTAGTTGAAACAAAACGTAACCACCCAGTCTATGGTAAACGTATTAACTACTCTAAGAAATACAAAGCACATGATGAAAACAATGTTGCCAAAGAAGGCGATATCGTACGTATCATGGAAACTCGTCCGCTTTCAGCTACAAAACGTTTCCGTCTTGTAGAAGTTGTTGAAGAAGCGGTAATCATCTAATCAAACCTGAAAGGAGAAAACTGAAATGATTCAAACAGAAACTCGTTTGAAAGTCGCAGACAACAGCGGTGCTCGCGAAATCTTGACTATCAAGGTTCTTGGTGGTTCAGGACGTAAATTTGCAAACATCGGTGATGTTATTGTGGCATCTGTAAAACAAGCTACTCCTGGTGGTGCGGTTAAAAAAGGTGACGTTGTTAAAGCAGTTATCGTTCGTACTAAATCAGGTGCTCGTCGTGCTGATGGTTCATACATCAAATTTGACGAAAACGCAGCAGTTATCATCCGTGACGACAAAACTCCTCGCGGAACACGTATCTTTGGCCCAGTTGCACGTGAATTGCGTGAAGGTGGCTTCATGAAGATCGTGTCACTTGCTCCAGAAGTACTTTAATCAATAAAAACAAACACAGTCCCCTGGCTTAGCCAGGGTGCCCATTGGGCGTAAGAATAAAAGGAGAAAAAAATGTTTGTAAAAAAAGGCGACAAAGTTCGCGTAATCGCTGGTAAAGATAAGGGAACAGAAGCTGTTGTCCTTACTGCCCTTCCAAAAGTAAACAAAGTTATCGTTGAAGGTGTTAACATCGTTAAGAAACACCAACGTCCAACTAACGAACTTCCTCAAGGTGGTATCATCGAGAAGGAAGCAGCTATCCACGTATCAAACGTTCAAGTTTTGGACAAAAATGGTGTAGCTGGTCGTGTTGGTTACAAATTTGTAGACGGTAAAAAAGTTCGCTACAACAAAAAATCAGGCGAAGTGCTTGATTAATCACGAAGGAAAGGAGAAGTATAATGGCAAATCGTTTAAAAGAAAAATATCTTAATGAAGTAGTTCCTGCTTTGACAGAACAATTTAACTACTCATCAGTGATGGCTGTTCCTAAAGTGGATAAGATCGTTTTGAACATGGGTGTTGGTGAAGCAGTATCAAACGCTAAAAGCCTTGAAAAAGCTGCTGAAGAATTGGCGCTTATCTCAGGTCAAAAACCACTTATCACTAAAGCTAAAAAATCAATCGCCGGCTTCCGTCTTCGTGAAGGTGTTGCGATCGGTGCAAAAGTTACCCTTCGTGGTGAACGTATGTACGAATTCTTGGATAAATTGGTTTCAGTATCACTTCCACGTGTGCGTGACTTCCACGGTGTTCCAACAAAATCATTTGACGGACGCGGAAACTACACACTTGGTGTGAAAGAACAATTGATCTTCCCAGAAATCAACTTTGATGACGTTGACAAAACTCGTGGTCTTGACATCGTTATCGTTACTACTGCTAACACTGACGAAGAGTCACGTGCATTGCTTACAGGCCTTGGAATGCCTTTTGCAAAATAATATAGGAGGTATAACTAATGGCTAAAAAATCTATGATTGCTAAGAACAAACGCCCAGCGAAGTTCTCTACTCAAGCATACACTCGCTGTGAACGTTGTGGACGTCCACACTCAGTTTACCGCAAGTTTAAACTTTGCCGTGTTTGCTTCCGTGAATTGGCATATAAAGGTCAAATCCCTGGTGTAACAAAAGCATCTTGGTAATTTAAGATATCAAGGGCGTCAAAACTCCAAGTGAAAATAGGAAACTTGACGAAGAAACTGAAGTTTCTAGGAAAGTTTATCTTTTTCACACAGAGTTTAGCCCGGGTTCAGTTGGGCTTGCCAATTTGAACACGAGCTACAGCTTTGGCAAAAAAAGACCAATTTTCTTTGGAGCATCGCTCCTGCATCAAATTGCCTATTTTTGCTCTTGCTGTTACGCTCTCTGTATCATGTATTAACTAGCAAGTGCAACTTGCAAACTACTAGTAAGAGGAGAAAAACAAAATGGTTATGACTGACCCAATCGCAGACTTCCTAACTCGTATTCGTAACGCTAACCAAGCTAAACACGAAGTACTTGAAGTACCTGCATCAAACATCAAAAAAGGGATTGCTGAAATCCTTAAACGCGAAGGTTTTGTAAAGAACGTAGAAATCATCGAAGATGACAAACAAGGCATCATCCGTGTATTCCTTAAATATGGAGCAAACGGTGAACGAGTTATCACTAACTTGAAACGCGTTTCTAAACCAGGACTTCGTGTCTACAAAAAACGTGAAGATCTTCCAAAAGTACTTAACGGTCTTGGAATTGCTATCCTTTCAACTTCAGAAGGTTTGCTTACTGATAAAGAAGCTCGCCAAAAGAATGTTGGTGGGGAAGTTATCGCTTACGTTTGGTAAAATCAAGATACAAAGCTCGTAAAGAACAAAGCAAAATTAGGAAGTTGGAGCAGTTTGTTGACAAACAAGCCAACTTATCTATTTTGCACAGTTCTTAGAGCGTGTTCAGTTCAGCTCTTGAACTAAATAAGTATCTTAAACCCCGTGAAAACTGGCCTTTATGGCCTGACAATTTAACAGGAGAATAAAAACATGTCACGTATTGGTAATAAAGTTATCGTGTTGCCTGCTGGTGTTGAACTCACTAACAATGACAACGTTGTAACTGTAAAAGGACCTAAAGGAGAACTTACTCGTGAGTTCTCAAAAGATATTGAAATCCGTGTGGAAGGTACTGAAGTAACTCTTCACCGTCCAAACGATTCAAAAGAAATGAAAACTATCCACGGAACTACTCGTGCCCTTTTGAACAACATGGTTATTGGTGTTTCAGAAGGATTCAAGAAAGAACTTGAAATGCGTGGGGTTGGTTACCGTGCCCAACTTCAAGGAAACAAACTTGTTTTGGCTGTTGGTAAATCACATCCAGACGAAGTTGAAGCTCCAGAAGGAATTACTTTTGAACTTCCAAACCCAACAACAATCGTTGTTAGCGGAATTTCAAAAGAAGTAGTTGGTCAAACAGCTGCTTACGTACGTAGCCTTCGTTCACCAGAACCTTATAAAGGTAAAGGTATCCGTTACGTTGGCGAATATGTTCGTCTTAAAGAAGGTAAAACTGGTAAATAATGTTGAGTGGTTGATTTTCAACCACCAACCTCATTACCAACTTTGTGCATAGCACACGATTTAAAATTAAAGAGGTGAAAACTGTGATTTCTAAACCAGATAAAAACAAACTCCGCCAAAAACGCCACCGTCGCGTTCGCGGAAAACTCTCTGGAACTGCTGATCGCCCACGTTTGAACGTATTCCGTTCTAATACAGGCATCTACGCTCAAGTGATTGATGACGTAGCGGGTGTAACGCTCGCAAGTGCTTCAACTCTTGACAAAGAAGTTTCAAAAGGAACTAAAACTGAACAAGCCGTTGCTGTCGGTAAACTCGTTGCAGAACGTGCAAGTGCTAAAGGTATTTCAGAAGTGGTGTTCGACCGCGGTGGATATCTATATCACGGACGTGTGAAAGCTTTGGCTGATGCAGCTCGTGAAAACGGATTGAAATTCTAATAGGAGGACACTAGAAAATGGCATTTAAAGACAATGCAGTTGAATTAGAAGAACGCGTAGTTGCTGTCAACCGTGTTACAAAAGTTGTTAAAGGTGGACGTCGTCTTCGTTTCGCAGCTCTTGTAGTTGTTGGTGACCGCAATGGTCGTGTAGGATTTGGTACTGGTAAAGCTCAAGAAGTTCCAGAAGCAATCCGCAAAGCAGTAGAAGATGCTAAGAAAAACTTGATCGAAGTTCCTATGGTTGGAACAACAATCCCACATGAAGTTCTTTCAGAATTCGGTGGAGCTAAAGTATTGTTGAAACCTGCTGTAGAAGGTTCTGGAGTTGCCGCTGGCGGCGCTGTTCGTGCCGTTGTGGAATTGGCAGGTGTGGCAGATATTACATCTAAATCACTTGGTTCTAACACTCCAATCAACATTGTTCGCGCAACTGTTGAAGGTTTGAAACAATTGAAACGCGCTGAAGAAGTTGCTGCTCTTCGTGGTATTTCAGTTTCTGATTTGGTATAAGAAAGGGGATAAAATGGCTCAAATTAAAATTACTTTGACTAAGTCTCCAATCGGACGTATTCCATCACAACGTAAAACTGTTGTAGCACTTGGACTTGGCAAATTGAACAGCTCTGTTATTAAAGAAGATAACGCTGCAATTCGTGGTATGATCACTGCAGTATCTCACTTGGTAACAGTTGAAGAAGTAAACTAATAAAATTTTAGGGGATGTGCAGTAGACCATCCCCTAAAACTAGATATAGTCATCTTAGATGACACAGTATAGGCGAGTTGATAGGGGAGACAACCTTTTCTCTCTTATCGGCGCTAGCATTTTACAAAAGAGGAGAAAATATATAATGAAACTTCATGAATTGAAACCTGCAGAAGGTTCTCGTAAAACTCGTAACCGTGTTGGTCGTGGTACTTCATCAGGTAACGGTAAAACATCTGGTCGTGGTCAAAAAGGTCAAAAAGCTCGTAGCGGTGGCGGAGTACGCCTTGGTTTTGAAGGTGGACAAACTCCATTGTTCCGTCGTCTTCCAAAACGTGGATTTACTAACATCAACGCTAAAGAGTATGCGATTGTTAACCTTGACCAATTGAACGCCTTTGATGACGGTGCTGAAGTAACTCCAGTGGTACTTGTAGAATCAGGAATTGTTAAATCTGAAAAATCAGGTATCAAGATTCTTGGTAACGGTGAGTTGACTAAGAAGTTGACTGTTAAAGCTGCTAAATTCTCTAAATCAGCTGAAGAAGCTATCACTGCTAAAGGTGGTTCAGTTGAAGTCATCTAAGTGAGGTGACCTATGTTTTTTAAATTATTGAGAGAAGCACTCAAAGTTAAACAGGTTCGATCAAAGATTTTATTCACAATTTTTATCGTGTTTGTTTTTCGTATTGGTACTAGTATCACTGTACCGTGGGTAAATGCAAATAGCTTGAACGCTTTGAGTGGTCTATCCTTCTTGAATATGTTGAGCTTGGTGTCAGGGAATGCCATGAAAAACTTTTCAGTTTTTGCTCTTGGAGTCAGCCCCTACATTACAGCCTCAATCGTCGTCCAACTCTTGCAAATGGATTTGTTACCGAAGTTTGTGGAGTGGGGCAAACAAGGGGAAGTTGGTCGTAGAAAGTTAAACCAAGCGACTCGATACATTGCACTAGTGCTTGCATTTGTTCAATCAGTCGGTATTACTGCTGGTTTTAACGCTCTGTCTGGAGCTAAACTTTTGACTGTACCACTTACACCACAAGTTTTCCTTGTGATTGGAGGAATCTTAACAGCAGGTAGCATGATTGTAACCTGGTTGGGAGAGCAAATCACAGATAAGGGATATGGTAATGGTGTTTCAATGATTATCTTTGCAGGGATTGTTGCTTCAATTCCTGACATGATTAAGGGCATTTATGTAGATTACTTTGTCAATGTACCAAGTAGTCGATTGACATCGTCTCTCATTTTCGTTGCCATCTTAATCATTGCTGTTTTGTTAATTGTTTACTTTACAACTTACGTTGAACAAGCTAAATACAAGATTCCAATTCAGTATACAAAGGTAGCTCAAGGTGCGCCGTCAAGCTCCTATCTTCCATTGAAGATTAACCCTGCTGGGGTTATCCCGGTTATCTTTGCTAGCTCTATTACAGCAGCACCGGCAGCAATTTTACAATTCGTAAGTGCGTCTGGTCTTAATTGGGAATGGGTAAAAACAGCTCAAGAGTTGGTATCTACTTCAACCCCAACAGGTGTTGCTTTGTATGCTCTGTTGATTATTCTCTTTACATTCTTCTATACATTTGTACAGATCAATCCAGAGAAAGCAGCAGAAAATTTACAAAAGAGTGGAGCTTATATCCATGGTGTCCGTCCTGGTAAAGGGACAGAAGAATATATGTCAAAACTTCTTCGTCGTCTCGCAACAGTCGGATCAATCTTCCTAGGTGTGATTTCTATCCTACCTATAGTAGCTAAAGATTTATTTGGTCTTTCAGAAGTTGTCGCTTTTGGGGGAACAAGTTTGCTAATCATTATCTCTACAGGTATCGAAGGAATTAAACAATTGGAAGGTTATCTATTGAAACGTAAGTATGTTGGTTTCTTAGATACAACAGAATAATTGTAATAGAAAGTAAAATTCACTATTGCTCAGAGAGTGGAGTGTAAAAATCAAAGACATTGTCAGATTTTTATCTCCTCTCTTCTATTTTGTTTTTAAATAGGAGTTGAAATGAATTTTTGCTTCTATTTAAAAATAAAAAAGGAGTTTGAATCATGAATCTTTTGATTATGGGTTTACCTGGTGCAGGTAAAGGAACACAAGCAGCAAAAATTGTTGAACAATTTCATGTTGCACACATCTCAACAGGTGACATGTTCCGTGCAGCAATGGCTAACCAAACTGAAATGGGTGTGTTGGCTAAGTCTTATATCGACAAAGGTGAATTAGTTCCAGATGAAGTTACAAATGGAATTGTTAAAGAGCGTCTTTCACAAGATGATATTAAGGAAACTGGCTTCTTGTTGGATGGTTACCCACGCACGATTGAACAAGCTCATGCCTTAGACAAAACATTGGCTGAACTTGGAATTGAACTTGAAGGTGTGATCAACATCGAGGTAGATCCATCTTGCCTACTTGAACGTTTGAGTGGTCGTATCATTCACCGTGAAACTGGAGAAACTTTCCATAAGGTATTCAACCCACCAGTTGATTACAAAGAGGAAGATTACTACCAACGTGAAGATGATAAACCAGAGACAGTTAAACGTCGTTTGGATGTCAATATTGCTCAAGGTGAACCAATTATTGCTCACTATCGTGCTAAAGGTCTAGTACATGATATCGAAGGTAACCAAGATATCAATGATGTCTTTAAAGATATCGAAAAGGTATTGACAAATTTGAAATAAAAGCGTTTTTCAGACTTGCAAAATGTCTTGACAAATGTTATACTGAGTTAGTCTGACTTATAATTGTTGTCTCTGTGTCTAGAGGCATCAAATCGAAATTTAGGGAGGTACTTTTGCGTGGCAAAAGACGATGTGATTGAAGTTGAAGGCAAAGTAGTCGATACGATGCCGAATGCAATGTTTACGGTTGAACTTGAAAATGGACATCAGATTTTAGCAACAGTTTCTGGTAAAATTCGTAAAAACTATATTCGTATTTTAGCGGGAGATCGTGTTACTGTTGAAATGAGTCCATATGACTTGACACGTGGACGTATCACTTACCGCTTTAAATAATCGAAAAACTTGGAGGGATAAGAAATGAAAGTAAGACCATCGGTCAAACCAATTTGCGAATACTGTAAAGTAATTCGTCGTAATGGTCGTGTTATGGTAATTTGCCCAGCAAATCCAAAACACAAACAACGTCAAGGATAAGATAGAAAGGAGAAAACATGGCTCGTATTGCTGGAGTTGACATTCCAAATGACAAACGCGTAGTAATCTCATTGACTTATGTTTATGGTATCGGACTTGCAACATCTAAGAAAATTTTGGCTGCTGCTGGAATCTCAGAAGATGTTCGTGTACGTGATCTTACATCAGATCAAGAAGATGCTATCCGTCGTGAAGTGGATGCAATCAAAGTTGAAGGTGACCTTCGTCGTGAAGTAAACTTGAACATCAAACGTTTGATGGAAATCGGTTCATACCGTGGTATCCGTCACCGTCGTGGACTTCCTGTCCGTGGACAAAACACTAAAAACAATGCTCGCACTCGTAAAGGTAAAGCTGTTGCGATTGCTGGTAAGAAAAAATAATATAGGAGGTAAAAGTCTTGGCTAAACCAACACGTAAACGTCGTGTGAAAAAGAATATCGAATCTGGTATTGCTCATATTCACGCTACATTTAATAACACTATTGTTATGATTACTGATGTGCATGGTAATGCAATCGCTTGGTCATCAGCTGGTGCTCTTGGTTTCAAAGGTTCTCGTAAATCTACACCATTTGCTGCTCAAATGGCTTCAGAAGCTGCTGCTAAATCTGCACAAGAACACGGTCTTAAATCAGTTGAAGTTACTGTAAAAGGTCCAGGTTCTGGTCGTGAGTCAGCTATTCGTGCTCTTGCTGCCGCTGGTCTTGAAGTAACAGCAATTCGTGATGTGACTCCAGTGCCACACAATGGTGCTCGTCCTCCAAAACGTCGCCGTGTATAATCATTACCTTTACACTGCTTTTCGTTTAAGAGGGAGTAACTAAATGATCGAGTTTGAAAAACCAAATATAACAAAAATTGATGAAAATAAAGATTATGGCAAGTTTGTAATCGAACCACTAGAACGTGGATACGGTACAACACTTGGTAACTCTCTTCGTCGTGTACTTCTTGCTTCTCTTCCAGGAGCAGCTGTTACATCTATCGATATTGATGGAGTATTACATGAGTTTGATACAATTCCTGGTGTTCGTGAAGATGTGATGCAAATCATTTTGAACATTAAAGGTATCGCAGTTAAATCTTATGTAAAAGACGAAAAGACTATTGAACTTGATGTTGAAGGTCCTGCTGAAGTTACAGCTGGAGACATTTTGACTGACAGTGATATCGAAATCGTAAATCCAGACCATTATCTTTTCACAATCGGAGAAGGTGCTTCATTTAAAGCGACTATGACTGTAAACAGTGGTCGTGGCTATGTACCTGCAGATGAAAATAAGAAAGATAATGCTCCAGTTGGAACACTTGCTGTAGATTCTATTTATACACCAGTCACAAAAGTTAACTATCAAGTTGAACCTGCTCGTGTAGGAAGCAATGATGGTTTCGACAAATTAACCCTTGAAATCTTGACAAATGGAACAATTATTCCAGAAGATGCTTTAGGGCTTTCAGCACGTATTTTGACAGAACATCTTGATTTGTTTACAAATCTTACAGAGATTGCTAAATCTGCAGAAGTGATGAAAGAAGCTGATACTGAATCGGACGACCGTATTTTGGAACGTACGATTGAGGAACTTGACTTGTCTGTACGCTCATATAACTGTTTGAAACGTGCTGGTATCAATACTGTGCATGATTTGACAGAAAAATCTGAAGCAGAGATGATGAAAGTAAGAAATCTTGGACGCAAGAGTTTGGAAGAAGTGAAACTCAAACTCATTGATTTGGGTCTTGGATTAAAAGATAAATAAAGGAGGAATACATGGCTTACCGTAAACTAGGACGCACTAGCTCACAACGTAAAGCAATGCTTCGCGATTTGACAACTGACCTTTTGATCAACGAATCAATCGTGACAACTGAAGCTCGTGCTAAAGAAATCCGTAAAACTGTTGAAAAAATGATTACTCTAGGTAAACGTGGTGATTTGCATGCACGTCGTCAAGCTGCTGCTTTCGTACGTAATGAAATCGCATCTGAAAACTATGATGAAGCAACTGATAAGTACACTTCTACTACAGCACTTCAAAAATTGTTCTCAGAAATCGCACCTCGTTATGCTGAACGTAACGGTGGATACACTCGTATCCTTAAAACTGAACCACGTCGTGGTGATGCAGCGCCAATGGCGATCATCGAATTAGTATAAAATCATCAATTTTGTTGAGTGTTATGATGATGGAGCCCTGTGCTCTTAGTCTAGCTCTGGTCTACCGCTAGGACTTTTGTCCTAGCGGGAACACTCATCATAAGATGGTAGGGTAGACGCTTGTTTACGAAATTGTTTTTCTTTTAAGAACAATTTCGTAAGCAGGCGTTTTTTAGTTTTTTTGAAGTAAATGTGCTATACTGAGAAAAAAGAAAAATTTAGATATGGTTATTTTTCTATGATTTCAAAGATGGAGGGCATATATGAAAGCTATTATAACTGTTGTTGGAAAAGATAAGGGTGGTATTGTTGCAGGTGTTGCGACTAAGATTGCTGAATTAGGATTAAATATTGATGATATTTCACAAACTGTCTTGGATGAGTTCTTTACCATGATGGCTGTAGTATCCAGTGATGAAAAACATGATTTTACTCAACTAAGAAATGAGTTTGAAACCTTTGGCCAGACATTGAATGTCAAAATCAATATTCAGAGCGCGGCTATTTTCGATGCTATGTACAATATCTAGGAGGTGCTTATGGATATTAGACAAGTTACCGAAACAATCGCAATGATTGAGGAGCAGAATTTTGATATCAGAACAATTACCATGGGAATCTCTCTACTTGATTGTATTGATTCAGATATTGATAAGGCTGCAGATAAAATATATGAAAAGATTACTACTAAGGCGGCAAATTTAGTTGCTGTCGGTGATGAAATTGCTGCTGAGTTAGGTATTCCTATTGTCAATAAACGTGTATCGGTAACACCAATCTCATTAATTGGTGCTGCAACAGATGCAAGGGACTATGTACCTTTAGCTAAAGCTCTCGACAGAGCTGCTAAAAAAATTGGTGTTGACTTTATCGGTGGCTTTTCTGCTTTGGTACAGAAAGGCTATCAAAAAGGTGATGAAATCCTCATCAACTCGATTCCTCGTGCTTTAGCTGAGACAGACAAAGTGTGCTCGTCTGTTAATATCGGTTCAACCAAGTCAGGAATCAATATGACCGCAGTTGCAGATATGGGACGAATCATTAAGGAAACTGCTAGTCTTTCGGATATGGGTGCTGCTAAATTGGTCGTATTTGCCAATGCGGTTGAAGATAATCCCTTTATGGCGGGAGCCTTTCATGGTGTTGGCGAAGCTGATGTTATTATTAATGTTGGTGTGTCAGGCCCTGGTGTAGTCAAACGTGCCTTAGAAAAAGTTCGTGGCCAAAGCTTTGATGTAGTAGCTGAGACTGTTAAGAAGACAGCTTTCAAGATTACTCGGATTGGTCAATTAGTTGGACAGATGGCCAGTGAAAGACTAGGTGTTGATTTTGGTATTGTTGATTTAAGTTTAGCGCCGACTCCAGCAGTTGGTGACTCAGTGGCTCGTGTCCTCGAGGAAATGGGATTGGAAACAGTTGGAACACATGGAACAACTGCTGCTCTAGCTCTTTTAAATGATCAGGTGAAAAAGGGCGGAGTGATGGCCTGCAATCAAGTTGGTGGACTATCAGGTGCTTTTATCCCAGTTTCTGAGGACGAGGGGATGATTGCGGCAGTGCAAAATGGTTCTCTCAATCTTGAAAAGCTAGAAGCCATGACGGCTATCTGTTCAGTTGGGTTGGATATGATTGCTATCCCTGAAGATACACCTGCCGAAACCATTGCGGCTATGATTGCGGATGAGGCAGCAATTGGTGTCATTAACATGAAAACAACAGCTGTCCGTATCATCCCTAAAGGGAAGGAAGGCGATATGATTGAATTTGGTGGCTTGCTAGGAACAGCCCCAGTTATGAAAGTTAATGGGGCTTCATCTGTCGACTTCATTGCTCGTGGAGGTCAAATTCCAGCTCCCATTCATAGTTTTAAAAATTAATCAAAAAACAAAATGATTTAAGTTCGGTTTAAGGATAAGCGTGTATACTCTAATCATTAAATAAAGACCTCCTAACTTTATTTAATAGAAATCCTAAACTTTTTCATAATAATCTCCTACAAAAGTCGCTCGTAAGAGTGGCTTTTGTTTTGTATGTTCAAAAAAATAGGAAAATAGCTTTGATTCTGGTCAGTTATTTTTTAATTGACTACTTTTTCGGAGTCAAAACAGCCTAAAACCTTGCCATGATTGGCTTTTTGAAAAATTATGGTATAATAGTAGTAGTTTTATTAGATGGAGTATGATTTTTGAGAAAAAGCTTTCGTGTAAAAAAAGAGAAAGATTTTGATGCCATATTTAAAAAAGGAGCAAGTGTAGCTAATCGAAAATTTGTTATTTATCGATTAGAAAACAATGAGAAACATTTTCGAGTCGGTTTGTCAGTCAGCAAGAAGTTAGGAAACGCTGTGACAAGAAATCAGATCAAGAGAAGAATTCGACATGTTCTTATTCAAAATAGTCATCAAATTGTTGATAATGTCGATTTTGTTGTAATTGCTCGAAAAGGCGTTGAGTTACTAGAATTTGCAGAAATTGAAAAAAATTTACTTCATGTTTTGAAATTAGCAAAGATTTACCAGGAAGGAAATGAGAGTGAAGAAGAAATTACAATTGACTAGTTTATTAGGTTTGTCCTTGTTGGTAATGACTGCTTGTGCAACTAGTGAAGTATCTGCGGATTCGGCAGACTTTTGGAGTAGACTTGTTTATTTTTTTGCTGAAACCATTCGTTTTTTGTCATTTGATGTCAGTATTGGTTTAGGGATTATTCTTTTCACAGTTTTGATTAGAACAATACTGCTACCAGTCTTTCAAACGCAAATGGTAGCATCCAGAAAAATGCAAGAAGCGCAACCTCTTATAAAAGAACTGCGCGAACGTTATCCAGGTCGCGATATGGAAAGTCGCACTAAGCTCGATCAGGAAACACGTAAATTATTTAAAGAATTAGGTATTAAACAATCTGCATCATTCTGGCCACTATTGATTCAGATGCCGATTCTTTTGGCTCTTTTCCAAGCTTTATCAAACGTAGACTTTTTGAAGACGGGCCATTTCTTGTGGTTCAATCTAGGTGGAGCTGATACAACTTTTGTATTACCTATTTTAGCCGCCCTATTCACCTTCCTCAGTAGCTGGCTTTCAAATAAAGCTTTGCCTGAGAAAAATGGTGCAATGACAGGTATGATGTATGGGATGCCTGTTATCATCTTCTTGTTTGCAATATCTGCTCCAAGTGGTGTCGCTCTTTACTGGGCGGTTTCAAATGCTTATCAAGTATTGCAAACTTACCTTTTGAACAACCCCTTCAAAATCATTGCAGAGCGTGAAGCGGATGTACAAGCTAAGAAGGATTTAGAAGTTAAGAAAAGAAAAGCTCTAAAGAAAGCACAGAAAAAGAAAAAATAAGGAGAAATCTGATAATGGTATTATTTACAGGTTCAACAGTTGAAGAAGCAATCCAAAAGGGATTGAATGAATTAAATATTCCGAGAATGAAAGCTCATATCAAAGTTGTTTCGAGAGAGAAAAAAGGATTTTTTGGACTTTTTGGTAAAAAACCAGCTCAAGTTGATATCGAAGCAATCAGTGAAACAACTGTTGTAAAAGCAAATCAGCAGGCGATCAAAGGTGTTCCGAAAGAGATTAATGATCAAAATGATCCAGTTAAAACAGTCAGCGAAGCGACAGTTGATTTGGGACATGTAGTTGCTGCTATCAAGAAAATTGAAGAAGAAGGCCAAGAAATTTCTGAAGATGTTAAGGCTGAAATTCTTAAGAATGATAAAAAAGCCAGCACGATTTTAGAAGAAACAGGCCATATTGAAGTTTTAAGAGAATTGCAACCTGAAGAAGCTCAAGATGAAGTTGATGCTGAAAAAGACAGTGATTTAGAAAACCTTGGTTTGAAAGTTGAGCCGACTTATGACACTGAAAAGGTTGTTGCAGAAGTGACGGACTATGTTCAAGCAATCATTGATGATATGGATGTTGAGGGAACTATTTCTAGCACTTCTAACCGTCGTTCTATCAACATGCAAATCGATACAAATGAGCCGGGTCGTATTATCGGTTACCACGGTAAGGTTTTGAAATCTCTTCAACTTCTAGCGCAAAATTACCTTTATAACCGTTATTCAAAAACTTTCTACATTACTATTAATGTGAATGACTATGTGGAACATCGTGCAGAAGTCTTGCAGAGTTACGCACAGAAATTGGCTACACGTGTCTTGGAAGAAGGTCGTAGTCAGATGACAGATCCAATGTCAAGTAGCGAGCGTAAAATTATCCATCGTATCATTTCGCGAATGGAAGGTGTAACGAGTTACTCTGAAGGTGACGAACCAAATCGTTACGTTGTCGTAGATACAGAATAAGATAAATGAAAAATCAGGTTTTCCTGATTTTTTTCTAACTAAAGAAGGAATAAAATGAAAGAAATCAAGGACTATCTTGCTTATCAAGGGGAACAGTACCTGAATCCTGAAAAAGCAGGAGCTGAAAAGGATAAAATGCTAGACCTGCGTCAAAAAGGGCAGGAAGCGCGAAAGGCATTTACTCACCTAGCGGAATGTTTTCAAGCTAGGTATTCCGATTGGAATTTACACCCAACCAGTCAATGGATGAATCAAGCGCAGAGATTACGACCACATTTCTGGGCTTATCTACAGCGAGAAGGTCAAGAATCAGAGCCAATGATGGCGCTCCGTTTATTCGGAAATCCGCATGATTTTGGAATTTCCCTAGAAGTCAGCTTTATAGAGAGAAAGAAGGATGAAGCTACCTTATCAAAACAAGCTAAAGTATTGGATGTGCCAGTGGTTGAGGGAATCTATTATTGGGTTCAGAAAAAAGATGAGAGTTATAGAGTACAAGCTACTGAGGAGAATAGACAACTTTTGAGACAACAGTTATCTAACCAAGAGATTCGTAAGGTTCTAGTAAAAGCTGATGTTTCAGTAACCAATGAAGAATCTCTGGCTAAGATTTTACATGAACTTGATAGAAGTTTTGAAAAATTATTACCTTACTATCAAGCGACTCGAAATTAACCTAATCGGGTGAGTCATTTTATAGTAAATTGTTTTATTGCTATTCTAGGTATTTTTTCATATAATAGTAAAATAGGATACGTGGTATACTTATCACCTCAAAGAGAAAGGAAATTCTATGTCAAATCTATCTGTTAATGCGATTCGTTTTCTAGGTATTGACGCTATCAATAAAGCAAACTCAGGTCACCCAGGGGTGGTTATGGGAGCTGCACCGATGGCTTACAGCCTATTCACTAAAGAACTTCGTATCAATCCAGCTCAACCAAACTGGATTAACCGCGACCGTTTCATTCTTTCAGCTGGTCACGGATCAATGCTTCTTTATGCTCTTCTTCACCTTTCTGGATTTGAAGATGTGAGCATGGATGAAGTGAAGAACTTCCGTCAATGGGGCTCTAAAACTCCAGGTCACCCAGAATTTGGTCATACAGCAGGGGTAGATGCAACAACAGGTCCTCTAGGACAAGGTATTGCGACCGCGACAGGTTTTGCACAAGCAGAACGTTTCCTTGCAGCTAAGTACAACCGTGAAGGTTATAACATCTTTGACCATTACACTTACGTTATCTGTGGAGATGGTGACTTGATGGAAGGTGTCTCAAGTGAGGCTGCTTCTTATGCAGGCTTGCAAAAGCTTGACAAGTTAGTTGTTCTTTATGATTCAAATGATATCAACTTGGATGGCGAGACAAAAGATTCATTCACAGAAAGTGTTCGTGATCGTTATAAGGCTTATGGTTGGCATACAGCCTTGGTAGAAGATGGAACAGACTTAGAAGCGATTCATGCTGCAATCGAAGAAGCTAAGGCTTCAGGAAAACCATCTTTGATTGAAGTGAAAACTGTTATTGGTTATGGTTCTCCAAACAAACAAGGAACCAATGCTGTACACGGTGCCCCTCTTGGAGCAGATGAAACTGCAGCAACTCGTCAAGCACTTGGTTGGAACTATGAACCATTTGAAATTCCAGCGGAAGTTTATGCCGATTTCAAAGAAAATGTTGCAGACCGTGGTGCATCGGCATATGAAGCATGGACAAAACTAGTCGCAGATTATAAAGAAGCTCACCCAGAATTGGCGGCAGAAGTGGAAGCAATTATCGACGGACGCGATCCAGTTGAGGTGACTCCAGAAGACTTCCCAGCTTTAGAAAATGGCTTCTCTCAAGCGACTCGTAACTCAAGTCAAGATGCTTTGAATGTAATGGCAGCTAAATTGCCAACTTTCCTTGGTGGATCAGCAGACCTTGCACATTCAAATATGACTTATATCAAAACAGATGGGCTTCAAGATGATGCAAATCGCTTGAATCGTAATATCCAATTTGGTGTTCGTGAATTTGCTATGGGTACAGTCTTAAACGGAATGGCTCTTCACGGTGGACTTCGTGTTTATGGCGGAACATTCTTCGTCTTCTCAGACTATTTGAAAGCAGCAGTTCGTTTGTCAGCTCTACAAGGTCTTCCTGTAACATATGTCTTTACCCACGATTCAATCGCAGTTGGTGAAGATGGACCAACTCATGAACCAATTGAGCACTTGACAGGTCTTCGTGCGATTCCAAACCTTAATGTTTTCCGTCCAGCAGATGCGCGTGAAACTCAAGCCGCTTGGTATCTTGCAGTGAAGAGTGAGGAAACACCAACTGCCCTCGTCTTGACTCGTCAAAACTTGACTGTTGAGGAAGGAACAGACTTTGAGAAGGTTGCGAAAGGTGCTTACGTTGTATATGAAAATGCAGCAGACTTTGACACTATCTTGATTGCAACAGGTTCAGAAGTGAACTTAGCAGTAGCAGCTGCTAAGGAATTAGCGACTCAAGGTGGAAAAGTTCGCGTAGTCAGCATGCCATCTACAGATGTATTTGATGCACAAGATGCAGCATACAAAGAAGAAATCTTACCAAATGCTGTTCGTCGCCGTGTAGCAGTCGAAATGGGAGCAACTCAAAACTGGTACAAATACGTTGGTCTTGATGGAGCAGTTCTCGGGATTGATACCTTTGGAGCATCTGCACCAGCTTCAAAAGTTTTAGCAGAATATGGATTTACAGTTGAAAACTTAGTGAAAATTGTAAACAACTTGAAATAATAAAAATCAGAGCTTTGCTCTGATTTTTATTAACCTAAAACCAAGGTGTAATCTTGTAAAAATAGTTTAAATTTGATATAGTAGTTTTATCTGAATTACAAAGGAGAAAATACTATGAATGCAAATTTAACATTTGTGATTATGCTTGTAGTCATGTTTGGATTGATGTTCTTTATGCAACGTTCTCAAAAGAAACAAGCTGAAAAACGCATGGAGAGTCTCAACAAACTTCAAAAAGGCTACGAAGTTATTACTATCGGTGGTTTATACGGTACAGTTGATGAAGTTGATACCGAAAACAGAACGATCGTACTTGATGTAGACGGAGTTTACTTGACTTTCGAATTAGGAGCAATTAGAACAGTTTTGCCAGTTAAAGAAGCTGTCACACCTGAAGGTACAGTTGTCGAAGGTGAAAGTGCGATCGAAGAATAAAACGGGGTGAATCTCATTCCCGTTTTTCTATGAAGATGAGGAATAATGATGAAAAAGATTGTTTTTGTTTGCCTTGGTAATATTTGCCGAAGTCCTATGGCAGAATTTGTGATGAAATCCTTAACTGATGATTATGTGATTGAAAGTAGAGCAACTTCTTCTTGGGAACACGGAAATCCAATTCACGAAGGGACTCAAGAAATCTTTAAATCTCACAAGATTCCTTATAATTCATCAAAAACATCGCAACAAATCTCTAAGGATGATTTTGAATATTTTGATTATATCATTGGAATGGATGAGTCTAATCTTCTCGATCTGACTCGCATGTGTCCTCAAAGCCAGAAACACAAGATAGAGGCATTCGCTTCTGAAGGTGTTCTGGATCCTTGGTATACAGGAGACTTTGATGAAACTTATGATCGGGTTTTAACAGGTTGTAAAGCTTGGCTAGCACGTTTAGAAAATGAGGCAAAAAATGGATAATATAAAGAAATTCTATGATAGATACAGTGTCTATATAACGCGTCCTCGTTTAGAAATTGCGACAGTAGTGGTCATAGCTCTTTGCGCGATATTCGTATTTGTAGGGAACATGCCTAAGCAAGGAGTATTAAAATTGGATGGAGATTCCTTAGTATATGACGGAAGTATCGTTCGTGGAAAGATGAATGGCAAAGGGACCCTGACTTTCGCAAATGGTGATACCTACACTGGGGAATTCAAAAATGGCGCATTTAACGGCAAAGGAACCTACCAAGCTAAGGAAGGCTGGGTTTATGAAGGTGACTTTGTTAATGGCCAGGCTGAAGGTAAAGGAAAACTGACTACTGAGCAAGATGTAGTCTATGAAGGTGATTTTAAACAAGGTCTCTTTCAACAAGCGCAATAACCTCCTAACAAGGAGGTCTTTTCTCAAGAAATAAAGAAAACGCTTCCTTGATTTAAGAGTGGAAAAATAAACTAAAAACAAGTTTGTGAAAAAAAAAAAAATATAATAAGATTTTCACAAACCTCGGGGAAAGAATGCATTATAACGCGAATTTGAGAAAAAAATCACAAAAATATGAAAATTCTTTGTGAAATATCTATGAAACTGTTTACAAAGTAAAAAAAAAGAGTTATAATATACTTGTGAAAAATTTAACAAAGGTTTAAACCTTTAAGGCTATGGAGGAAAATATGGCTGATAAAAAAACTTTGACACCTGAGCAAAAACAACTCGCTGCTGAAAAGCATGTAGATGGATTAGTACAAAAAGCTTTGGTTGCACTTGACGAAATGCGCAAGTTGAACCAAGAGCAAGTTGACTACATCGTAGCAAAAGCATCTGTTGCTGCTCTTGATGCACACGGAATTCTTGCACAACATGCAGTTGAAGAAACTGGGCGTGGTGTATTCGAAGACAAGGCAACAAAAAACCTTTTTGCCTGTGAACACGTAGTAAACAATATGCGTGGCGTTAAAACAGTTGGAGTTATTGAAGAGGACCCAATTACAGGTCTGACTAAAATTGCAGAACCTGTAGGTGTAATCTGCGGTGTCACTCCAACAACAAACCCAACTTCAACAGCTATTTTCAAATCATTGATTGCTTTGAAAACGCGTAATCCAATCGTTTTCGCTTTCCACCCATCAGCTCAAGAATCATCAGCTCACGCAGCACAAATCGTTCGTGATGCAGCAATCGCAGCTGGTGCTCCTGAAAACTGTGTTCAATGGATTACAGAACCATCAATGGAAGCAACTGGAGCACTTATGAACCACGAAGGCGTTGCGACTATCCTCGCAACTGGTGGTAATGCCATGGTTAAAGCTGCTTACTCATGCGGTAAGCCAGCACTTGGGGTAGGTGCCGGGAATGTTCCTGCTTATGTAGAAAAATCTGCTGACCTCCGTCAAGCTGCTCATGATATCGTTATGTCTAAATCATTTGATAATGGTATGGTCTGTGCGTCAGAACAAGCAGTTATCATTGATAAAGAAGTTTATGATGAATTTGTAGAAGAATTCAAGTCATATCACACTTACTTTGTAAACAAGAAAGAAAAAGCTCTTCTTGAAGAATTCTGTTTCGGTGTGAAAGCTAACAGCAAAAACTGTGCTGGTGCTAAACTAAACGCAAACATCGTTGGTAAGCCAGCTGCATGGATTGCTGAACAAGCTGGATTCTCTGTTCCAGAAGGAACAAATATCTTGGCAGCAGAATGTGCAGAAGTAGGACCAAAAGAACCATTAACTCGTGAAAAATTATCACCAGTTATTGCAGTTCTTAAAGCTGAAGATACTGAAGATGGTCTTAAAAAAGCTCGTCAAATGGTTGAGTTCAATGGACTTGGTCACTCAGCAGCTATCCATACAAAAGACGAAGAACTTGCTAAACGTTTTGGTACAGAAATCAAAGCAATGCGTATTATCTGGAACTCTCCATCTACTTTCGGTGGTATCGGTGACGTATACAATGCCTTCATTCCATCATTGACACTTGGATGTGGTTCTTATGGACACAACTCAGTCGGTGATAACGTGAGTGCAATTAACCTTCTAAACATCAAGAAAGTAGGGAAACGTAGAAATAATATGCAATGGTTTAAAGTTCCTTCAAAAATTTACTTCGAACGCAATTCTATCCAATACCTTCAAACATGTGAAGATATTGAACGCGTAATGATTGTTACAGACAAATCTATCGAAAAACTTGGTTTTGTTCAACGCATTATCGACCAATTGAACAAACGTAGCAACCGTGTAACTGTCCAAGTCTTCTCAGATGTTGAACCAGATCCAGATATCACAACTGTAGAACGTGGAACTGAAGTGATGCGAAAATTTGAACCAGACACAATTATCGCACTTGGTGGTGGTTCTCCAATGGATGCGGCTAAAGTAATGTGGCTCTTCTACGAACAACCACAAATCGACTTCCGTGACTTGGTTCAAAAATTCATGGATATTCGTAAACGTGCCTTCCGCTTCCCATCGCTTGGCAAGAAAGCGAAATACATCGGTATTCCAACAACTTCAGGTACAGGTTCAGAAGTAACACCATTTGCCGTTATCTCTGATAAGAAAAACAACCGTAAATATCCATTGGCTGACTACTCATTGACACCAACTATTGCGATTGTTGACCCTGCTTTGGTTGAGTCAGTTCCTGACTTCATCGCTGCCGATACAGGTATGGACGTGTTGACTCACGCTACCGAAGCTTACACTTCAAACTTTGCTAATGATTATACAGATGGTATCGCTCTTCAAACAATCAAGCTTGTCTTCGAATGGTTAGAAAAATCAGTTAAGACAGCTGATCCAGAAGCTCGCGAAAAAATGCATAATGCTTCTACAATGGCTGGTATGGCCTTCGCCAATGCCTTCCTTGGGATGAGTCACTCAATGGCCCATAAGATTGGCGCGGTTCACCACACTGTTCACGGACGTACAAATGCAATCTTGCTTCCATACGTAATCCGTTACAATGGAACTCGTCCATCTAAGACTACTACATGGCCTAAATACAACTACTGGAAAGCTGATGAGAAATTCCAAGATATCGCGAAAATGCTTGGCTTGCCTCACTCAACTCCAGAAGAAGCAGTTGAAGCATACGCTAAAGCTGTTTACGACCTTGGTGTTGCAGTAGGTATCAAGATGAACTTCAAGGATCAAGGAATTGATGAAAAAGCTTGGAAAGACAGCTTGCATGAAATTGCCTTGCTCGCATATGAAGACCAATGTTCACCTGCGAACCCACGCTTGCCAATGGTAGCTGACATGGAAGAAATCATGGCAGATGCTTACTATGGTTATGCAGAACGTCCAGGACGTCGAAAATAATAGATTATCAGCCTAGAGGCAGGAGTTATCCTGTCTCTTTTTTGATTTTTCATGGAACCAAAATTTTATAAGGAATCATGATGTGGATAGAGTGAAGGCTTTTACTAAGGTGTCTTAGTAAAATAAGAGGAATTGAAAAGTATAAAACTAAAGTGAAAATCAACGCCCGCACTTGCAATAAAACTAAAATAGTTATATAATAGGTTTGTTGAAAGGTGATTTGTAGTGATTCAAGTTACTCTTTTCACAATAAAATTTTCATGATTTTCATAAGGAGGAAATCACTAATGGTAGTTAAAGTTGGTATTAACGGTTTCGGTCGTATCGGTCGTCTTGCTTTCCGTCGTATCCAAAACGTAGAAGGTGTTGAAGTTACTCGCATCAACGACCTTACAGATCCAGTTATGCTTGCACACTTGTTGAAATATGACACAACTCAAGGTCGTTTCGACGGTACTGTGGAAGTTAAAGAAGGTGGATTCGAAGTTAACGGTAAATTCGTTAAAGTTTCTGCTGAACGTGATCCAGAACAAATCGACTGGGCTAACGACGGTGTAGAAATCGTTCTTGAAGCAACTGGTTTCTTTGCTACTAAAGCAGCTGCTGAAAAACACTTGCATGCTGGTGGTGCTAAGAAAGTTGTTATCACTGCTCCTGGTGGATCAGATGTTAAAACAGTCGTATTTAACACTAACCACGATATTCTTGATGGTACTGAAACAGTTATCTCAGGTGCTTCATGTACTACAAACTGCTTGGCTCCAATGGCTAAAGCTCTTCAAGATAACTTTGGTGTTGTAGAAGGATTGATGACTACTATCCACGCTTACACTGGTGACCAAATGATCCTTGACGGTCCACACCGTAAAGGTGACCTTCGTCGTGCTCGTGCTGGTGCTGCAAACATCGTTCCTAACTCAACTGGTGCTGCTAAAGCAATCGGTTTGGTTATTCCTGAATTGAACGGTAAATTGGACGGAGCTGCACAACGCGTTCCTACTCCAACTGGATCAGTTACTGAATTGGTAGTTGTTCTCGAAAAGAACGTTACTGTTGATGAAGTAAATGCAGCTATGAAAGCAGTAGCTAACGAATCATACGGTTACACTGAAGATCCAATCGTTTCTTCAGACGTTGTAGGTATGTCTTACGGATCATTGTTTGACGCAACTCAAACTAAAGTTCTTGACGTTGACGGTAAACAATTGGTTAAAGTTGTTTCATGGTATGACAACGAAATGTCTTATACTGCACAACTTGTTCGTACTCTTGAATACTTCGCAAAAATTGCTAAATAATTTCTGAGTCGAAAAAGCAAGACCTATTGGTCTTGCTTTTTTAGTATTAGTGAAGAAAAATGGATGATTTTATCATCCATTTTGTTTTAATTCTCTTTCAAATGTATCTGAAAGTGCAGTAAAGCTTAATTTGTTTAAAGTTAGAGGGTGGATAAAGGATAGTTTAAATGCGTGCAGCATCAGTCTGCTAACTTTTGAATGTGAGTTGTAGAGAGGGTCTCCAAGAATTGGATGTCCGTGGTGAGATAGGTGAACTCGGATCTGATGGGTTCGTCCCGTTTTTAATTTGCAACGAATAAGACTAGTTTTGTTCGTTGCAAATTGTTTCAAACGAGTTACTTGGGTTTCAGCGTATTGGCCATTTTTTTGATCCACTACCCGTTTCCTACGGTCGTGACGATTGCGACCAATTTTATCTCGGAAGACAAGCTCTTTAGCCTCTATTTTTCCGTCAACTAGAGCCCAGTATTCTCGGGAAATCTCTTTCTTTTCTAATAAGCGATTAAGGATAGGAAGAATGAATGGATTCTTAGCAAACAATACGAGACCACTTGTTTCCATATCTAGTCTATGGACAACATAGCAAGTTTGACCAACATAGGCGCTGACATGATTAAGAAGAGCAATCTCATCGGGCTGATTCCCATGTGTTTTCATGCCCTCGGGTTTATTTACGATAATTAAATGTTGGTCTTGATAGATTTCATTTACAAGTTTGGGGTTGCCCAAAGCAATTTCTTTTGTAGGATAATCTTCCTCATCGAAAATCAATTGACATTCATCCCCAGACTTGATCGTTTGATGCCAATGCACCTCTTCTTGATTAATGAGGATGTGTTTCTTGGTTCTCAAAAAGTGCCTTATTTTTCGAGGGATTAACAGCTGTTCCTCCAGAAAAAGTTTAACTGTCATTTCAGGTAGAGACTCAGGGATAGTAAAGGTAAATTTCATACTGATATTGTAACAAAAATCAGTTTATTTGGACAGGGGAACTAGCAAAATTCTTGTCTTCCTATGGGGAAGATGATAAAATATACGCATGAAATTAGATACCTTATTTGAAAAATTTCTTTCTTTATTTAAAAAGGAAGAATCCGAAATTGAAGAAACAGAAATGAATGAAGTCGAACAAGAAGAAAATGTGTCGAGCAACTTACGACGTTCAAGAGCAGGGCGAAAGAAATCTGGGGCAGTTGGTCCTATTCGAAAATTCTGGCGCCGTTATCATTTGACAAAAATCTTTCTGATTATAGGACTAAGTGCCAGCCTTTTTGTTGGGGTCTATCTATTTGCGCTAGCAAAATCGACGAATGTTACAGACTTACAAAATGCTTTAAAAACACGTACTCTGATTTTTGACAGAGAAGAAAAAGAAGCAGGCGCCCTGTCAGGTCAAAAAGGCACCTATGTCGAACTTTCGGATATTAGTGAAGATTTGCAGAATGCTGTTATTGCGACAGAAGATAGAAGTTTCTATAAAAATAGTGGAATTAACTATGGACGCTTTTTCCTGGCCATTCTTACAGCAGGTCGCTCGGGTGGTGGTTCTACGATTACTCAGCAGTTGGCAAAGAATGCCTATCTTTCTCAAGATCAGACTGTTCAAAGAAAAGCCAAAGAATTCTTCTTAGCTCTAGAATTAACCAAAAAATATAGCAAGAAGGAAATCCTAACCATGTACTTGAACAATGCCTATTTCGGAAATGGGGTTTGGGGTGTTGAAGATGCAAGTAAAAAATACTTTGGGGTTTCAGCTTCTCAACTGACGCTTGATGAAGCTGCGACTTTAGCAGGAATGCTGAAAGGACCGGAATTATACAACCCTTTGAATTCTATTGAAGATTCTACTAACCGTAGAGACACCGTCTTACAAAACATGGTCGCTGCTGGCTATATTGATAAGGACAAAGAAGCGGAAGCTTCGGGTGTTGATATGGCATCTCAACTGCAGGATGCTTATAAAGGTAAAGTTTCAGACTACCGATATCCATCCTATTTTGATGCTGTTGTTAATGAAGCAATTGAAAAGTATAATTTAACTGAAGAAGAAATTGTGAACAACGGCTATCGTATATATACGGAATTAGATCAGAATTACCAGGCTAATATGCAAGTCATTTATGAAAACACAGCTCTCTTTCCAACCGCAGAAGATGGAACTCATGCTGAGTCTGGCAGTGTTGCTCTAGAACCAAAAACAGGAGGAGTTCGAGGAGTTGTTGGTCGTGTAGCAGGAGATGATAAAGCGGGCTTCCGAAATTTCAACTACGCAACTCAATCAAAAAGAAGTCCAGGTTCAACTATTAAGCCCTTAGTTGTCTATACCCCAGCAGTCGAAGCTGGTTGGGCTCTAAATAAAGAGTTGGATAATCATACTATGGAGTATGGTGATTACAAGGTCGATAACTACGCAGGAATCAAGACTTCTCCAGAAGTTCCAATGTATCAAGCTTTAGCAGAATCGCTAAATCTTCCAGCAGTAGCGACAGTTAAGGAGCTTGGGATTGATAAGGCTTTTGAATCGGGCGAGAAATTCGGACTAAACTTGACGAATGTAGACCGTGTCTTAGGTGTTGCTCTGGGGGGTGGTGTAGAAACAAATCCGCTCCAGATGGCACAGGCTTATGCAGCATTTGCAAACGACGGTTTGATGCCAGAAGCACATTTTATTACTCGCATTGAAAATGCAAGTGGACAAGTAATTGCCACTCACAAAAATTCCCAAAAACGCGTAATAGACAAATCCGTAGCTGATAAAATGACTAGTATGATGCTTGGAACCTTTACAAATGGTACAGGAATAAGTTCGTCACCAGATGGTTATGTTATGGCGGGGAAAACAGGTACAACAGAAGCGGCTTTCAACCCTGTGTATACAAGTGACCAGTGGGTTATTGGGTACACGCCTGATGTCGTCATTAGTCATTGGCTTGGTTTTCCGACTACTGATGAAAATCATTATCTAGCAGGTTCGACATCAAATGGTGCTGCTCATATTTTTAGAAGTATGGCAGAAACAATTCTTCCTTATACGCCGGGAACTACCTTTAAAGTTGAAAATGCCTATAAACTAAATGGGATTGCTCCTGAAAATGTTCCAAGCCAGTCAACTGATAATGGGGGTACACAAACAAACGACTCTATCAGTGATATCCAAGGGCGCGCTCAAAATCTTATAGATGAAGCGGAACGAGCAATTTCTGATGCTAAAATTAAAGAAAAAGCAAAAACAATCTGGGATACAATCGTAGATTTATTCCAATAAATCTCGAATGACAAGAATCATTTCTTGTCATTTTTTGTATCCTGAAAAGCCTCAAAAATAATCTAAAAGAAATGTTAAAATATCCCAAGTATAAGTTTAGACAAGTAAACAAGCAAAATAAAAAAGAAAGAGTTCTGTAAAACCTAGCTATGATATACTGGATAAAGAAAAGGAGGGTAATGATGTTAGAAAAATATTACCATGAAGTAAAAGCCATTGTACATAAGTGTCGAAAAGAGTACTATCTACATCTATGGGAAAAAGAAGATTGGGATCAGGAGGGAATGATTTGCCTTAACGAATTATTAGAAAACTACCCGGAATTCATCGAAAAAAGAGACAAACAATTTTACACCTATTTCAAAACAAAATTCCGAAACCGAATTTTAGACGCAGTTCGAAAACAAGAAAGTTATAAAAGAAGATTAGATCGGCAAGCATATGAAGAGGTCGGAAAAATTAGCCACCGATTAGGAGAAGGAGGTCTTCTGTTAGATGAGTCATATGCTTTACAAGAAGTACTTAAAGGATATAAAGCAGGATTAGGAAAAGAAAAATTGGAACTTTATGAGAGATTGATTGCTGATGAGAGATTTAAAGGAAGAAAAGCGATGTTAAAAGAGCTGAGACAAGTGCTAAAAGATTTTTCGCCAAAAAGATAAAAAAAGTAGTCAAACTAGTTGACAAGTAGGAAAAAGTGTATATAATAGAAAGAGTTGAAAAAGCTCAAGGTCCGTTGGTCAAGGGGTTAAGACAC
>CABPWC010000002.1 GCA_902461025.1 uncultured Streptococcus sp. | reverse complement strand
GCTGACATGATAACGATACGGTCTGCAAGTGTCATCGCTTCTGTTTGGTCGTGAGTTACGTAGATAGTTGTAGCTCCGATACGACGGTGGATTTTAGCGATTTCAGCACGCATAGATACACGAAGTTTTGCATCCAAGTTTGACAAAGGTTCGTCCATCAAGAATACCTTAGCATCACGGACGATCGCACGACCCATGGCAACACGTTGACGTTGACCACCTGAAAGGTCAGCTGGTTTACGATCCAAGAATTCTTTCAATCCAAGAATTTCTGCTGCTTCTTGTACACGTTTGTCGATGTCTTCTTTGCTGTATTTACGCAATTTCAAACCGAAAGCCATGTTGTCATAAACAGTCATGTGTGGGTAAAGAGCGTAGTTTTGGAATACCATGGCGATGTCACGGTCTTTTGGAGCTACGTCGTTGACAACCACGCCATCGATAGATGCAGTACCTTCTGTGATGTCTTCAAGACCAGCAATCATACGAAGAGTAGTTGATTTACCACATCCTGAAGGACCTACGAAAACGATAAATTCTTTGTCTTTGATGTCCAAGTTGAAGTCTTCAACTGAGTAGTGTTCGCTGTTTGGATATTTTTTGTAAATATTTTTAAGATTTAATTCTACCATTTCGGTGAACTCCTTTAATTTTTGATAGTTTTATTATAAATGAAAACGCTTTACATTTCTATGGCAAGGTGACCAAAAAAATAAAAAAGTTCTGTGCAACTTGCACAAAACTTTAAATAATATCTGGTAATATCAATTGGTAACACAAGGTCAAATCTGTCAATTCTTTTAACTGCAGTCCGGTTAATTCTTCCCATTTGTCAATCTTGTATTGGAGAGAATTTCGGTGCAAATACAGTTGTTGTGCTGTTTTAGTTAGGACTGCACTATTTTCCCACAATGAGAGAATGATTTCCTGAATTTGATCCTGTTCCAAAATCATCTGGTGTAGATACTCTTTTATGATTCCGAGATCCATCATTTGTTCACCCAGACTCCAAAGGTAGAGCTGAGAAAAAGTATGGAAGCCTTGATGTCCATGACGCCACCAATTTTTAAACAAGTCACGTTCTGCTTTGATTAAGTCTATCAAACTTTGATTTCCTGTTTGCGACCAAACCTGTCCCAGCATGATAGACAGACGAACCCCAAAATCGTACTCTACTGCTTCCAAGGTATCTGTTAAGATCGAGCGAACAGAAGTATATTTATCCTGTTGGAGAACAAAAAGATAGTCCTGGGCTCCAACCTGAAGCACTGTTTCACAATTCGGAAAGAGGGTTTTCATCATATCCAACCAAGAAGTTAGGTTTTCCTGTTGGTAATAAGAAAGGTGACAATAGACAACTTGTAGCTTTTTAAAGCTTTGCGGTGCTTGTCCCTTGCCCTCAATCAAATAACTATACCAGGGATTTTGAGAGATGGTTTGTTCCTGCTGCGTTAAAAGAGCCACCAACTGTTTCTCGCGTTCACTTAGTCCAGCTTCCTCCAGTAAAATCCACTGTTGAGAAGAGACCGGAAGCGTAAGAAAACCTGCTTTATCAATTGGCTGGTCTACAATTTGAGCTTGTGGAAACCAGTCTAGTAATTCTTTTGCAATCATTTCCTAGCCCTCCACTTTTTGGATACACCAAGAAATCAAGGTTTCTAGGCGCTCCACATTTTCGGTCATATGAAGATAACCCATGACCGCTTCAAAACCTGTAGACATACGGTAGGTCACTACATCTGCGTTCTTTGCCTTGGTATGACTATTTGTATTGCGACCACGTTTATAGATTTCTTCTTCCTTTTCCGTTAGGACTTCTTCTTCCAGCATGAGGGAAATCAAGCGTGCCTGAGCCTTGGCCGATACATACTTGGTTGCCTCTTGGTGGAGTTTATTGGGTTTGGTCATGCCTTTGAGAATGAGATGGCGACGAATATACATAGAGTAAACTGCATCTCCTTCAAAGGCTAGCGCAATCCCGTTAATGAGATTGACATCAATCACGTGTCCACCTCACTCCATCCTTGGTATCCAGTAGCTTAATCCCTTGAGCAGCCAATTGATCACGAATCTGGTCAGCTGTCGCAAAATCACGATTGGCACGCGCTTCTTGACGTTTTTGAATTAAGGCTTCGATTTCTTCATCCAAAACTTCTTCAACAAAGACAATACCAAAGACCTCTAACATAGCCGTAAGAGCTTCCTTAACCGCTGCATCATAGTTGCCTGAGTTGATCCACTTGGCCATTTCAAAGACGACTGTGATCCCATTTGCTGTATTAAAATCCTCATCCATAGCAACCACAAACTTAACTTTAAAAGCTTGCAACTCCCCTGCATCTACAGTTCCAGTAAATGGTTGCTCATAGGTATTCTTTAGATACTTGAGATTGGTCTCGGCATCATGCACTGCCTTTTCCGTAAAGTTGATTGGCTTGCGGTAGTGCTGGGTCGCAAAGAAGAAACGAAGCACTTGGCCGTCAATAGTCTTCAATGCATCATGAACGGTGATAAAGTTACCCAAGGACTTAGACATCTTGACATTGTCGATATTGACAAAACCATTGTGCATCCAGTAGTTGGCAAAAGTCTTACCTGTCTTAGCTTCTGACTGGGCAATTTCGTTGGTGTGGTGTGGAAACTCAAGGTCAGCTCCACCACCGTGGATATCGATGGTATCGCCCAAAATCTCTGTTGACATAACAGAGCATTCGATATGCCAGCCTGGGCGACCTGGTCCCCATGGACTATTCCAAGAAATCTCACCTGGTTTGGCAGCTTTCCAAAGGGCAAAGTCTACAGGATTTTCCTTGCGAACTGTTTCTTCGTCTGTCCGACCTGAAGCACCTAACTCCAAGTCTTCTAGGGTTTTATTGGCTAACTTAGCATAGTTGTGAGATTTTTCCACACGGAAATAGACATCCCCTTGACTCTCATAGGCAAAGCCTTTTTCGATTAAATCTTCCACAAAGCGGATGATATCAGCCATAAACTCGACTACACGAGGATGGCGAGTTGCAGGTTTCACACCAAGAGCCGTCACGTCTTCACGAAAAGCCGCGATGTACTTGTCCGCTACTTCTTGAGGTGTGATGCCTTCTTCCTTGGCACGATTGATAATCTTATCATCCACATCCGTGAAATTTGAAATATAGGCAACTTCATAACCACGGTACTCAAAATAGCGACGAATGGTATCAAAGGCTACTGTTGAACGGGCATTTCCTACGTGGATGTAGTTATACACGGTTGGCCCACAGACATACATCTTGACCTTGCCGTCCTCTATAGGGACAAAATCCCGCAAATCACGAGACATGGTGTCATAGATTTTAATCATAAAATAATAGTCAGGAAAGCTAAAATTCAAGAACAGTTAGTCTCATCACTAAGAGTTCAAGTGAATTTCAGTCCGATTGCATATCACAAATCGGATTCCCTTGCTCCTTTCTAAACATAAAAGAAGAATGAAATAAAAATATGAAGGGAGTCACTACGGAAGTTTTACTGCTAAGTTTTCCGTTAGGCTCCCTTCCTTTCTTGTTTTGAATTTATCGTAAAGACTAGTCTACACTAGCTCTCGAGCAATGACTAGGGCAATTTCAAAGAAGGTCATAGCATCTGCTTTTCTTTCCTCACGTCTGGCATCCCATTCATGCTTGTGATGATCAACATAATCAGCCGTGTAGAAAAACTGATAAACCTTGGCTTGTCGATATTGGGCCCAGGCCATGATAGCCGAGGCTTCCATATCTACAACTGTCGCTCCTGCTGCTAATCTACGTTTTACCTTTGCAGCTGTTTCACGATAGAAGGCATCTGTCGTCCAAGCCTTGGTCCGAATGTGCTCAATATCAGCTTTGTTCAATGCGTTCTCCATGGTTAAGAGCAAATTTTCATCATAAGCTATCTCATCACTTGCAGGAGCGTAATGGTAACTTGTACCCTCATCCCGTAAAGCCGAGCTTGGTAGGATGATCTTATCTGCTTGAATAGACTGATCAAGAACTCCGCAAGAGCCCAAAACGATAAAGTTTTTAAAGCCTCTCGCTTTGAGTTCTTCTAAGAAACCCACAACCATTGGGGCTCCAATAGTAGCCATTGCAACTGCGAGTTTAAGTCCATCTACTTCATAGATATACCATGGAAATTTACCATTTAGGTTAGTGAGGTAACCACCTTCATAGACACCGTCTAACTGTTTTACTCGCTCAAGGATTTCTCCATTAAAAGACAAGATAATCGTATCACAGATTTCTCCAGCACTAAGAAAGCTTCGATCAGTTGGCTCGATAACAGCAGGTACATTTTCGAATTCTTCTAATAGCATCTACATTACCTCCTACTTAAAGAGTTACTTCTCCTCACAAACCAGACGACCTGTGACTGGCTTCTCTTGCCTGCTCAAGTTTATTGACGTAGTATTCACGTTTTCCTTCAACTTCATGAATGGTTGGTTCGTCCTTTTGCCCATGCACTCGAACAATCTTAGCAGGAATTCCAACAACCGTCACATCGCTAGGAACATCTGCTACAACGACCGCTGCAGCACCAACCTTAGCATTTTCACCGATTTCTACAGGTCCGATGACTTGGGCATGAGCAGAGATGAGAGCTCCTTTACGAACAGTCGGATGGCGTTTGCCACTATCCTTACCTGTCCCACCAAGAGTAACCCCATGGTAGAGAAGAACACCTTTTTCAATGATAGCTGTCTCCCCAATCACAAGTCCTGCCCCATGGTCAATAAAGACACCTGATTCGATCTGAGCTCCAGGGTGAATCTCTATCTGCGTCCAAAAACGCCAAAACTGGCTGTGCATACGAGCTAAAAGCTTAAAGCCATGTTTCCAGAGAAAATGAGAGAGACGGTGAGCAGCCAAGGCCTTGACACCAGGATAAGTCAGCAAGACTTCCAAGGTAGTGCGAGCCGCTGGATCATTTTCTTTTACGATATCAATGGTTTCACGCCACCATCCCATACATTTCTCCTTTCTTATTCTGAGTCTTTCGGTGTTTCTGTAGTTTCTTTCTTAGGTTTGTGGTCCTTGTGGTGGTGACGAGGACGATCGCCATGACGATGACCTTTATCCCCTTTTTCTTCTGAACGTTCAGGTTTTGGCGGACGTGGCAAGAGTGCCTTCATAGAAGCATCTACACGACCTTTTTCATCGATCTTAATAACCTTCACATCTACAAAATCACCAATTTGAACTAAATCTTCTACATTATTAGTACGAGTCCAAGCCATTTCAGAAATGTGTACGAGGGCATCTGTCTTGTCAAAGAGGTTGACAAAGGCACCAAATTTCTCGATACGAACAACTTTGGCATGGTAGACTTCGTCCACTTTCGCTTCACGAACCAAACCAGCAATGATTTCTTTAGCACGGTTGATGGCATCTTGGTCGCTAGAGTAGATAGATACGTTACCTTCTTCGTCGATGTCAATCTTAACGCCTGTTTCAGCGATGATCTTATCGATGGTTTCTCCACCCTTACCGATGACAATCTTGATCTTATCAACATCAATCTTAATAGTATCAATTTTCGGAGCTGTTGGAGCCAATTCTGGACGAACTTCTGGAATAGTAGCTTCGATCACATCAAGGATTTCAAAACGAGCTTTCTTGGCTTGAGCAAGAGCTTCCGTCAAGATTTCTGCAGTAATCCCTTGGATCTTGATATCCATCTGAAGGGCTGTAATCCCGTCGCGAGTACCTGCAACCTTGAAGTCCATATCTCCAAAGTGGTCTTCCAAACCTTGGATATCGGTCAATACGGTGTAGTTGTTTCCATCTGAGATGAGACCCATGGCAATACCTGCTACTGGAGCCTTGATTGGCACACCACCAGCCATAAGGGCAAGTGTTCCCGCACAGATAGATGCTTGAGATGAAGAACCGTTTGATTCCAAGACTTCTGCTACCAAACGAATGGCATATGGGAATTCTTCCAAGCTTGGCAATACTTGAGCAAGGGCACGCTCACCAAGAGCACCGTGACCAATTTCACGACGACCTGGCGCACCGTAACGACCAGTTTCCCCTACAGAGTATTGTGGGAAGTTATAGTGGTGCATAAAGCGTTTCTTGTATTCTGGATCCAAACCATCGATGATTTGAGTTTCACCCATTGGTGCCAAGGTCAAGACAGAAAGGGCTTGCGTTTGGCCACGCGTGAAGAGACCTGAACCGTGTACGCGAGGAAGGTAGTCCACTTGCGCATCCAAAGGACGGATTTCATCAACTTTACGACCGTCAGGACGAACCTTATCTTCTGTGATCAAACGGCGCACTTCTGCGTGTTCCATTTGTTCCAAGATTTCAGCCACATCACGCATGATACGGTCAAATTCTTCGTGGTCTGCATATTTTTCTTCGTAAACTGCTGTGACTTGGTCTTTCACTGCTTGAGTTGCAGCTTCACGCGCCAATTTTTCTTCAACTTGAACAGCTTTTTGAAGATCGCTGTTGTAGGCTGCAATGATTTCAGCTTGCAATTCAGCATCCACATGAAGCAATTCTACTTCTGCTTTTTCTTTACCGACTGCCGCAACGATTTCTTCTTGGAAGGCAATCAATTCTTTAACGGCTTCGTGTCCTTTGAGAAGAGCTTCCAACATGATTTCTTCTGACAATTCTTTGGCACCAGACTCTACCATGTTGATAGCGTGCTTAGTACCAGCTACTGTCAATTCAAGAAGCGATTGCTCTGCTTGTTCTTGAGTTGGGTTGATGACGATTTCTCCATCAACATAGCCCACTTGTACCCCAGCGATTGGTCCATCAAATGGAATATCTGAGATAGAAAGTGCCAATGATGAACCAAACATGGCTGCCATTGGTGCAGATGCATTTTCATCATAAGAAAGGACTGTGTTGATGACTTGCACTTCATTACGGAAACCTTCCGCAAACATAGGACGGATTGGACGGTCAATCAAACGCGCTGTCAAGGTTGCATCTGTTGAAGGACGTCCTTCACGTTTCATAAAGCCACCAGGAAATTTCCCAGCCGCATACATTTTTTCTTCGTAGTTGACTTGAAGTGGGAAGAAATCCCCAGTTGCCATCTTCTTAGACATAACGGCAGCAGTCAAGACAGTTGACTCACCGTAACGCACGACAACAGAGCCATTTGCTTGCTTCGCAACCTGACCAGTCTCTACGATCAACTCACGACCCGCAAAAGTCGTTTGAAACACTTGTTTTGTCATTGTAATCCCCTTTGGATTGATAGAATTATACGCCTTGCCTACAAAAATCAGGATACAAATCATTAGAAAGGATTGATGCTAAAGCATCTAAGCCTTTCACGCTAATCGCTATTAGGCGATTAGCTAAATGCTTTACTAACTCTCTCGTCAAATATTATCGATTTGACTCGCTCGTGTCGCTAAACCTTGCAGTTTGATGCATTGTATTATTTTATACCCTCATCTTTGTATCAAGTACGTACAGAGTCTATTTTATCATATTTTTCTTAAAAAGTACGGTCTTTTCTATCAAAAAGGAACCATTCCTCTATGAAAAGAAGAATGGTTTGCTTTTTAATATTTTAAGATTGGTGATTGAACAAGGCATGGGTTGCTTGGTGGATGTACTGAGCAGTGTCTGCATTGTTCATGGTGTAGAGATGTACCCCTGCTACGTCTTGCGTTACCAAGTCCACGATTTGGTCTACAGCATAGGCAAGTCCTGCTGCTCTGAGTGACTCAGGGTCATTCTCATACTTGTCCAAGATAGCCTTAAACTTACGTGGAAGATGGATATTCTCACAAGTCTTCAAGAGACGAAGCGCTTGGTTACGATTGAGGATTGGCATGATACCAGCATGAATAGGAACATCAATCCCTGCCAAGGTACATTTGTCTTGGAAATCGTAGAAACGCTCATTGTCAAAGAAAAGCTGAGTGACAAGACTTGAACAGCCTGCATCTACTTTTTTCTTGAGATTTTGAATATCTGAGATTTGGTTTGGCGAATCAGGGTGTCCTTCTGGATAACAAGCACCAATAATTTCAAAGTGCGGTGCCTGTTCATTGATAAACTCAATCAAGTCTGTAGCATAACGGAAATCCTTCTGTGGTTCAACACCTGGAATGATATCTCCACGAAGAGCCAAGATTTTCTGAACACCAACTTTATCCAAATCCGCAATGGTTTCAGCAACCTTGTCCTTGGTCAAGTAGATAGCTGGCAAGTGAGCAATGGTCTTAATATTCAAGTCATTTTGAATATAGTCAGCCAAACGAACCGTCGTCTCTTTGATATTAAATTTATTATTACTTGCAGTCACACTGATGAAGTGTGGTGCTAAATCCTGCATATTTTGGAGTGCAGAAATAATTTTATCATTGCCTACTTCTGGGTTTGGAGGGAAAACTTCAAATGAGAGGGACGGTGTTTGACGTGACATATGTATGAACCTTTTCTAGTTGATTTCTTACTGATCAACCATGTAGGGAGAATTGTCTTTTCTTACAATTTCTCACGTGCAGCTTTAGCAGCTTCTACAAGGCGGATCAAGCTTTCTTTAGTTTCTGGGATACCACGTGTTTTCAAACCACAGTCAGGGTTGATCCATACTTTCTTGCTTGGAACTTTCGCAAGGATGGCTTCGATTGTGTGGTCGATTTCGCCTTCGTTAGGCACACGAGGAGAGTGGATATCGTAAACTCCAGGACCCACTTCTGTCTGGAAGTTTTGAGCTTTGAGTTCGTCCAAGATTTCAAGATTTGAACGGCTAGCTTCAAATGAGATAACGTCCGCATCCATGTTGTCGATAGCTGGGATGATATCTGTAAATTCTGAGTAACACATGTGAGTGTGGATTTGTGTATCTGGTGCTACTGTTGAGTGTACCAAGCGGAAGGCTGGAATAGCCCAGTCAAGGTAGTCTTCGTACCAGTCGCTACGACGGAGTGGCAATTTCTCACGAAGAGCAGCCTCGTCGATTTGGATGATTTTCACGCCTGCAGCTTCAAGGTCAAGAACTTCATCCTTGATAGCAAGAGCGATTTGAAGAGTAGAATCCTTGATAGAGATGTCTTCACGTGGGAATGACCAGTTAAGGATGGTAACAGGTCCAGTCAACATACCTTTAACAGGTTTGTCAGTACGGCTTTGTGCGTAGCTAGACCATTTCACAGTGATTGGGTTGAGACGAGTGACATCGCCCCAGATGATTGGTGGTTTAACTCCACGCATACCGTATGATTGTACCCAACCATTCTTAGAGAAGAGGTAACCTGACAAGTTTTGACCGAAGTACTCAACCATGTCATTACGCTCGAATTCACCGTGTACAAGCACGTCAAATCCAACTTCTTCTTGCCATTTGATCCATTCGTCGATAGTCTCAGCAAGGAAGGCATCGTATTCTTCTTGTGACAATTCACCCTTACGGAAGGCCAAACGTTTAGCACGAACTTCCTTAGTTTGAGGGAATGAACCGATGGTTGTTGTTGGAAGAGCTGGAAGTTTGAAGGCATCTTCTTGGATAGCTTCACGTTCAGCAAAGGCTGGCAAACGAGTGTAATCTGCGTCAGTCAATCCAGCGATACGAGCACGAAGTTCCGCATTTTCACCAACACGTTCAGCTGCAAAGAGTTCTTTGTTAGCTGCAAGAGCCTCTGCACCTTGACCATTGCGGATAGCATCCAAATCACGGATCTCATCCAATTTTTCAACTGCAAATGCAAAGTGGTTCAAGATAGCTGGTTCAAATTCTTCATTAGCAGTTGTAAATGGCACATGAAGAAGTGAGCATGAGCTTGTCAAAACGATGTTTTCAGCTGGGATTTGCTCAAGAACAGCCAAGCTCTTTTCGTAGTTGTTGCGCCAGATGTTCTTACCATTGACAATACCTGCATAAAGAGTCTTGTCAGCTGGGAAACCACCTTTAACGAGTTCAAGAGTTTTCTTACCTTCAACGAAGTCAAGACCGATCGCATCTACTGGCAATTTAACAAGGTCAGCGTAGACGTCACGAACGTCACCGAAGTATGTTTGAAGCAAGACTTCAAGACCTTTTTTGTCAGCCAACAATTTGTTGTAAAGGTTCAAAAAGAGAGCTTTTTCTTCAGCTGACAAATCTTTGACAAGAGCTGGCTCATCGAGTTGGATACGAGTCGCACCAAGTTCAGCCAATTTTGCAAAAACTTCTTGGTAAGCAGCTACAAAGCTATCTACGAAGTCTTCTGCTTTCACACCTTCTTCAAAGTCTGATAATTGGAGGAAAGTGAATGGTCCTACAAGGACTGGACGAGTGTTGAGACCCAATTCTTTTGCTTCTTGGAACTCATCAAAGATCTTGTGACCTGCAAGTTTTACTTGAGTGTCTTTTTCAAATTTAGGAACGATATAGTGGTAGTTAGTGTTGAACCATTTCTTCATCGGAAGGGCACGAACATCCCCTTTTTCACCTTGGTAACCACGAGCCAAAGCAAAGTAGCGCTCAAGTTCTGATAATTCCAAGTTTTGAACAGATGCAGGAACCACGTTAAAGAGGAAGGCTGCATCTAGGAAGTTGTCATAGTGAGAAAAGTCATTTGATGGGATTTCAGTGATGCCTTTTTCTTTGACAATGTTCCAGTGTTTAGCACGCAATTCTTTAGCAGCAGCCAAGAGTTCTTCTTCTGAGATTTCTTTTCTAAAGTATTTTTCAGTTGTAAATTTTAATTCGCGGAATTCACCCAAACGTGGGAATCCGATAATAGTAGTTGACATGTTTTGTCCTCCAAAAATTGTTATTGAAACTATCTTAACAGAAAAGAAACTGTCTGTATAATTGTAAAAAATTAGGCTTTGATATAGTTTGAAACTATATCGCAATTTAAAGTACAAAAAAAGATTTAGAGAAGATTCCCCAAATCCTTTGATAAATATAGATTAGTAGCCTTTCAAGGTTGTTAGCTCTTCGCAAAATAATAGTGAACTGACAGCTGACTATGGCTTGTTATTAGAAAAGACTATAGGTTGATCCCCTTGTCACGGAGATTTGCCAGACACTCCTCATAGTAGGCATTGTCATGCTCACTATAGATAGGACTTTTTAGTTTTTCCTCTGCTAAGTCTTGATAAGGAGGGCAGGTCTTGCCACGATAGTCCTTGTCCAGCCACTCCAGACTGACCTTGTAGCCACGGCTAGCCATCTCCTCCATAATCAAGAAATGATAGGCATAGAGACGATAGGGCGAGTGGGTAAAGACATAGTCCACCGTCGCATGCTTTCTGCCCCAGCCATTACCACGCAGAGCGCAGCACTCTCGATGTTGCCCCAAGAGCTGAGGACGCGGAAGTTGTGAAATCAAAGCCTCATGCCAAAGTCTCATGGGAGTCTCCTTTCAGCAAGGTAGAATGTTGCAGATAAGCATTTGGGTATCGTTCAAGCAAGTCTCTCGTCTTAGCAATCAAGTCCTCCTTGGAAGCTTGAGCAAAGCGATAGCGATCCAGCAAAAGCATGTAGTCCTTGCGCTCATTAAGGTTGGCTTGTTTTTTAAAATAGCCCCAAATATGCTGGAAGGCGTTGCAAACCTGACCCCTGTGTTCTGGAATCTGACAGGCACGGTCAATCATCTCTTGAACCTGACTCACCTCCACCACTTCTTGCTTGAGATACTGGCGAATGTCATTGTAAATATTGCTGGAATGACTCAAAACAAGGTATTTATTTTCCGCCCAGAGTTGCTGACAAAGGGCACGTTGGTTGTTATTTTCCATATTTCTCCTTAACTTCTACTAGTTCCCAGGAAATACGGAAACAAAGTTATATCTATAAAATGAGTGAAGCAATTAGCCCCTTCACCCTTTAAAGTTTTTCAAAAACTCTTTGAGTTCAGCATCGGCTTCTGGCGTGGTTCCGTGGAGTTGACCGAGCATGTCAAGTAAAGAAGCTGTTTGGCTTTGGATTGCTTGATTTGTCTCGTTAATCTTGCTGACGATGTCTGTCAGTGGCTCTACTTCTTCTTCCTCAAAGGTGTCTACATAGCGAGGGATATTGAGGTTGTAGTCATTTTCAACGATTTCTTCATAGCTTGCTAGGTGGGCAAACTTGTCAATCTCCTCACGAGACTTGTAGGCTTCCAGAATCTTCTCGATATGAGCATCCGTCATGATATTCTGGTTTTTACCCTTATCAAACTCCTTAGAAGCATCGATAAAGTAGACATCACGATTGGTACGGTTCTTTTTGAGAATGATAACCGTAGTCGGAATGCTGGTATTAAAGAAGATATTGGCCGGTAGACCGATAACCGTATCAATGGCTCCTTCTTCTAACAAGGCCTTGCGAATGGTTCCCTCCGCATTTCCACGGAAAAGAACACCGTGGGGAAGAACGATAGCCATGACTCCATTATCCTGCTTGAGGTGGTAATATCCATGTAGGAGGAAGGCAAAGTCAGCCTTGGACTGGGGCGCCAGTTTCCCAAATGGAGAGAAACGAGGGTCAGCCATAAAGCCAGAACTTGCTGACCATTTGGCAGAGTATGGAGGGTTCATGAGAACACCGTCAAAGTTGGTCGGCTCTTGAGTTGGCCAGTCTTCATCCAGTGTATCGGCATTGTGGAGGAATTGATTCTCAACAGGAACACCGTGTAGAATCATGTTCATCCGAGCTAGGTTATAGGTTGAAGTATTGAGCTCCTGACCAAAGTAGACGACTGTCTGCGGTTTATGAGAGTATTTCTTGGCATTGAGCAAGAGAGAGCCTGACCCCATAGTCGCATCATAGATGGTAAAACCTTCCTGGTCTTCACGACCCAAAAAGGCAATCTGAGTCATGAGTTTGGCAACAGGTTGAGGGGTATAGAACTCACCAGCTTTCTTACCCGAGTCGGTCGCAAACTGACCGATCAGATACTCATAGGCATCCCCCAGCATATCACCCGCATGACCAGCTACATCTAGCACAGCTAATTCTTTCATGACTGCTGCCACCGTTTGGTTTTGCTTTTGCGGAGTTGCCCCTAGCTTTTTAGAGTAGAGGTCGATATCTTCAAAGAGATTTTCATAGAGGTCGTCACTCTGCTCGATATCACGAAAACCTTGAACCAGATCTTCCAACTGGAAAGTCCCCTCATTGACACGTGCTACCAGAGCCGTAAAGGTCAAGTCTGGTTTGATGATATAGTTGAGCTCATCGTTCATGACAGAGACTAGATCCTCATGGGTATCCGCATCCTCGTAGTAGTTGCGATAGACCTCAAGGGCATCCTCAAGACTATCTGTCCCCTCTTCCATGGTCTCCGCCACGAAAAAGAGCATCTTGTCTGACAGATACTTATAAAAGACCATACCCAAGAGATAGGACTTGTAGTCATTGGCATCCATCTTGGAGCGGAGAACATCCGCTGAGTTCCACAGTGCTTGGTAGAGCGACTGGGACGTTTGTGTTGTTTCCATAGTATTTCTTTCTAAGTTTTACAAATATTCTTCAAAAAGTGGTTGCTTAGGAATAGCCAATCACTTCTCTTTCTACCGTTTGAATCAAGTCCAAAGGAATATCAGAGACTGGAAGTTGATAAACAATATTTTTTCGAGGGTTATAAAATCCAAGATTTTCGATAGAAAGGAAGTCAGGATCATAGGAATGTAAACCCATGATGTAGTATACAAGGACTTGTAGCGTATGGTCTTTATTTGGAGCTGTTTTAGTCACCTTAAAATCCCATAATGTATCCTTGGTAAGAAAATCTCCATCACCCTTGTCAATCGTATCTGTATAACCTCCAAGAAAGTTAAAGCCATCTTTCACCAAAGGACCATAGAGATCAAAGAAACAAAGGCTTCGCTCCACCATGATACAAATATTCTCTATCGTTTCTGCATCTACTATAATTTCCTCAAAAGGCTTATAATACTGCTTCCCTGCACGAAAGACGACATCAAACGACGCTAGACGACACGCACTTTCTATCGATAAATCATCCAATCCTGTCACCAAATCGAGAAGTGCTTCTGCTAGGTCTCCCATGCCCACCATCTGAGCTCCCAAGAGAGATATTCTGAAAGCTTCACGGGCTTCTGTCCCTTTCATAAATCGAGTCAAGTAGTCCACACAAAGACCTACCAAACTAGGAGATACAGACTCTACCGGATGCAGAACTCTGTGGTCTTCAAACTGCTCTACTGAAAATAACTTGATGGGCAAGTAGCCACCTCGAGGTTGGTTAATTTCTTTGATACGTTGTGTTACAGATACCATGGTCACTCCTTTAAGTATATAAATATACTAGCATCGATAAATATTAATCGGTATTCTTTTAATTTAGCAAACAATTACCTTAGTTTTGGCTTTCTTCTTGGCTTTTTGAAGTTTGCTTCAAGTTTATTAGCATTTTTCTTGTTTTCTAATAATTCATTATAAGCCGTCTTTTTAATAATCGTCTTGATTAGTTTATCAAGTTCTGTATTTTCTGAGTAGTCAGCTGGAACAAAATAATCAATACGATTATCCTGAGTCATTTTGTGAACTTTTTTTCTGTCATTGGTTTTTGGATTGAATACACCGATAGAGTAGCCACCTCTTGTTTTGACTAGCTTCATACATGGGATATCTGTATCACTATCCCCTAAATAGACCATATTTCTAAACGGAACTCGTAAATCACTTTCAGCAAAAAAATCGTTCACTGCATCGTCATTGACATCTAAAATACCTTTGGTAATTCTAAAAAGAAATTGAGTCTTATTGGTGTAGTTAACAACTTGAGCAGGCCAGACTGCAACACCATTTTCATCACAATAAAAAGAAGTTGCATAAATTTTCTTAAAAGCACCATTCTTAGCTATTGAAGTCCCCTCTATCATTTCTTTCAAACCAGATGAAATGATATAATGCTCAACAATAACTCCGTTTTCTTCACCATACTTTCGAATACGTTCAAACCAGTCTTCGACTCCTGGAAAAAGTTCAACCACTGATCCAAACTTGGCTAACTCTGTCTTTGTAAATAAAACCTTTCCTGCAGATTCTGTTTTCATCGTAAACATATAGGCAAGGTTCTTGTCCATATTATTAGCCTTGGCAAAACCATTGGATTTCTTCCAAAATTCACTGATTTCATACCCGAGCTTCTGTATAAATCCTTGGGCTTGCATATCATCAGGAGACAGGGTTTTATCAAAATCATAGCATATAGCTACTACAGGTTTTTCTTCTTTCTTTAGAGTTTCTGATTTTACTTTTGACATTTTACTGCACTCCTTTTATATAAACATATCTTGCAAGAGTTTCTTTTTCAGAGTCTCAAGTTGAGAAATTTTTTCTTGATAAGAGTTGATAAGGTTATCGAGATTAGAGAAATAGGCACCGATGGCTTGTTGTTCTTCAAGAGTTGGAATTTGAATAATTGCTTCTTTGATATCATTCGAACTAATTGATTCAAACGTTGAACCTGTACTAAATCTATTCCAGAAACCCGTCATTTTCATTTTTTCTAAAGTATAAAAAATAAAGTCATTACCTTTTATTGCTGCAACTCCACGCCCAATAACTACATTGTAATCCGTTTTACCAATATCTCCAACAGGAGCTCTCACAGTTAGAATTATATCGCCAATTTCCGCCGTTTTAGTAACTTCCGTAGTCCACAATCTAGGAACGACCTGCTTATCTTTAATATCTGCATTCCCTTGAACTAGAATATAATCATTCGGATTATCTGTATAGTTTTCTGACTTGGGAGATTGTCCCATTGTAATATTTGTAACTTCAGAAAGTATTTTATTTTCCCACTCACCTTCAAATCCATCCAAACGAATCTCAGGTACTGTCTGTCCAGCTTTGGGAAACATCTTGGAGAGCATGGTCGCCTTGAGAAATTGGTAGTTGGTAAGATTGTCCTTGTAGCTAGCCAGAAGGTCGTCGAGGGTACGGAAAAGGGAGCCGATGGCGGATTGTTCCTCTTGGCCAGGTAAACAAATTTCAGCTGATTTTATATCACTGGAATTAATACTCTCAAAAGTTGAACCTGTAGAAAATTTTGACCAATAGTTAGTTTGTTTCATTCTTGACAACAAATAAAACAGGAAATCATTTCCTCTTATTGCGGCTACACCACGACCTAGAACTACAGGATAATCCGTCGTACCAATATCTCCAACAGGTGCTCGAACACTTAAAATCAAGTCACCCTTTTCGGCTAACTTTGTAATCTGGGTTGTCCAGACTCTTGGCACAACTCTACCATTCTGCATATCTGCATTACCCTGCACTAAGATATAATCATCTGGGTTATCAGTATAGTTTTTACTATCTGGTGATTGTCCCATTGTTACTTTTGACACAAGGTCTAATTTTTTAGAAAACCACTCATTATCAAATTTATTAAATCTGATATATGGTATGAATAACACTGCCATTCTATCAACTCTCTATATATTATTAACAGGATTAGAAATCAACTCATATACTTTATCTATCCAAGGTAAACTTTCACATGTTCTCTCATAATCAACAATGACTAATTTTATATTTTGATCGTTAGTGATCTTTAATTTTTGTGCTAACTCGTCGATTCTTTCGCTTTCAGACTTATCATTTACTACATCAACAATTATTAGTGTTTTATTATCTCTATCTACCAAGGACCTTATTATCCCATTAATATGCTCATCATCTGGATTGAAACCAAATCCTATAGAACAAATAGCATCTGATGATTTCAATTCATTATAGTATTCTACATATTTAATCGACATATCAATGGATGTCATTGGCTTTGTTCCGCTCTGAGTAAAAATAAGAGGGACAGCAAAATGTTTATAAGATTTAAAATCTTCATATGATATTATGGCATTCATATAAGGATCATAATAGTCATTGATACTTCCATTTAAATATATTAGTTTATCGTTAAATTCTTTTAACTTTTCACCAATTAAAGAATTTACATAGTTTGAAGTAGCAATTGTGCTCACAGTAAATCTATTTTGTGAAGCTAAATCATCATAATATCCTGTTTTATCTTTATCGTATGGACATTCATTAGCAATATACTCTCGCACTGAATGTAAGAAAACTGAAATCTTGCAAAATTTTGCCCATTCTGTTGACGGAAAATATAAATAATGCCAGTAACTATCAATAACAGATTTGTAATCAAGTACATCAGCGTATATCTTTTCAATTAGTTCAAATCCAAATTCTACAATCCAATGCATATCCTTAATTTTGACCTTTGAAAGTAGTTCTAACCCCTTAACACCGGCCGAATGATAATTTATTGACAGACTGCTACCTAAATCATCAAATATATCCAAATTCATTTCATCTTTTGAAAAAATATTCTCTTGAATATTCCTTGATAATTTTTCACTTAATGCACCAATATGCAATTGAAAAATAGACTTTATTATTTCGCCTAAAGATTCTTTATCAGAATCACTAAATCCAGTGTATTCATTATAGTAAACAAGAAGTAATGCAAAATAACGACTGTTAAACAACGAATTCCCCTCCGAAAACCATTCATTATAAGAAAGAAGATGTCTAATATTTATATCACTAAAATTCTTGTTTAAATCATCTGAAACTTTTTGTCTATAGGTAACATGAGTATTATTTATAATAGATTCAGCAACTCTGTCTAATCCATTAATTCTAGCAACAATATATGATCTATTATTAGTAATAGTATCACTTATAATATGATTAAATACACTTTCACCAAATGAACCAATATTTTTCGTCTCAAAATCCTCTGGAAGCCAAGAAGTTGCATAATTAGAACCCAGGTCTATTCTAGATCTATTTTTCTTAAACTCTTCTTTAGCTAAAGAAGTATCTCTTCTAAAAATATCCAACGCAAATTTTCCACCATTTGGCATATCATATGACAGTTCTGCCCCTGCTCCAAATAAAAAACCAACTTTCATTAATTCTCCTTTTGTTCTTTTTGTTATAATATTATTTTCTTGATTCAGTATTTATAAAATCAAATTTCACATCTTTCCAGTCTTCTTGCCAACAACTATAAAAATTTACATCATCAGACTTCGGTGTTGGATTCGCATCGTTCATTCTTGCAATCATAGGTAATGTAAATGCATCCCCTACTAACAATGCTTCTCTCTGCTCCAGATTTGCAATTTCATCGCCAAAACTAATCGAAGCTTCAGGTAATAAACTTTTTACAAAACCTTGATCTTCTGGATTGCTCAGTCGCATCACTATAAAATTATTGCATTGAGAAAACACTGTGCTAGATAGTTCAGATGGTCTTTGACTAACAATCATTGCTGATAGGCCATACTTTCGTCCTTCTTTTGCTATCCGCTCAACTGACAGCCTAGAATTGCTATATCTAGCTGAATTATTTCTTGGAATATATTTGTGGGCTTCTTCAAACACAACCATATAGGGAGTATCATTTTCATTTTTAATTTTAGTTTTGAGAAATGCAAAATCAAATAAAATTCTAGAAACAACAGAAACGATAATTGATACAATCTCGAAGGGAACTGTACTTAAGTCAATTACAGTTACATTGTTTTTTTTAGAGTATCCTATCATTCTTTTTATTTCTTCTATATACATATTAAAACTATTTGAGCCTTCTTCAAACTCTGATTCCTGTAAAATAAAAGAAAGACGTTTATCCTTTAACTTAGTATCAATTCTAGAAATAAAACGTTCGAACTCACCTGTAAAGCCTCCAGCTTTAGCCACTTTTTGATTGAACACTTTGTGTTTTGAATTTCCTGTTGAAGTTTCAAAATTCAAGGCTTCCCAAAAGTGATTTATTTCCGACGATACAAGTTTTTCGTCTTTACCTTTTACATTTAATACAGCTAAATACTCCTCACCATCCTCAACATAATGTGTTTCTTTGTTTTTATTGCAAAGATAATTTCTTACTTCGTTAATACTAAAATACACAGGTGAATTATAATCGATATTATCTAATTCAGAGTTATACTTAATCTTATTTTGAGTAACTGCAAATTTAAACTGAGAAATTTGATTATATGCGTTTAAATCTGACGATTCAATAAACAAATCCTCTAATTCATCAGATGTCATCAACCAATAAGGAATTTTCAGACTATTATCCTGAAGAGCTAAATGATTTGAGTTAGGAAAAGCTTTTTTATACTCACCATGAATATCAAAAATCAAAACATGAGTATTATTCTTTTTTTCAATTTCGACGTTCAACGTTTGAATAACAGTTGCAACAGCACAAGATTTTCCTGATCCAGTAGAACCAACAATAGCCAGATGTTTCGAAAATAACTTATCTCCATCACACTTTATACCAATATTAGAATATAAATTATGTTTTGCAAATTCTAGTATATTATCTTTGGAATCCTGCATTTTCTCCATAGAATATATTTTCTCTAATTCTTTCATGGAAGCAACACTAACTCCATTAGGTGGAATACTAATATCATTTATACCTTTTTTGAATGTACCATCTTGTAATCTTCCAATAGGTTGTGTATTTATTATAAAATTGCCTTCATATACGTTATCGGATAATTTAGAGACATCATCATCAAACTTTTCAATCATTTTAAAACTTTTGACAATACACAGAATATTATTATTATTACCGTCTTCAATTTTTAAAACAGAACCAATTTTTATTGATTCTTCACTATTCTCTTCTTTCCATTTTTTAAAATCAACAATCTCAATTTGAACTAAATTAGGTTCAAAACTTTTAACCCTTAATTGATTATCCTTGTTATTATAATCCTCTGACATATTCAATCTCCTGAAAAAATTTGTGAAATAACTGTATTGTTTACATTATTAGGAATTAAAAATTCCCTATTTGGAATAGATAAACTGTTACGGATAACTAAATTATCCAAATAAAATACAACCTGATTACTTAAAATCGTTCTTATTTCATTCTGATTTTCTATAAATGTATCTTTTGAAATCAACCGAAAATTAAAATTTGAAATAGCGTTAATCTTCTTGCGACTTGCACTTAGTTCTACTGTATTACTTTGCTTGAATTTTTTTATAAAAAACTTGATGTCCTCAAAACCGTCATTATAAAACATCTCAAGATTTCTTTTTTCAATTTCAGATATTAATTTTAGTTTTAGACCATCTATGTTTTCAACAACAAAGAGGGGCGTTCTATTATCAGCATTTTTGCCTTGATATACAAAATTTTGTGCTAAACCTATTATCAAATCAACAGTATTATGATCATTAGGCATAACAAATATATGGTCTGAATTATTTTTTTTAATTCCTAATAACTTTAATTCACGTCTGAAATAATTTAAAAATTCTTTTTCTTCTTTAATTCTAGCTAACGTCACTAAATCAATTATTTTGTTTGTTTGTTTAAGAATATCTATAAACTTACGACCGGTTGTTTTCCTATCACACTCTTTATCATTGCGGGCTAAATCATTAATCTTTTTATATGCGAGAGGATAGATTGATAATCTAACAGTTTGTTCATCTAAATTCATCAGCTCTGAAATTTTATGAATTACTTTTTCTTCTAAAATATCAAATTTATCAGTGACACAGATTGAAAAAAGTTGAATAAAGAGTTTCAATTTTTCATCGTCTTTATATGCATCTTCCAAGTCCTCTTCTTTATACCCTTCTCCTGTCTTAAGAGTTAATATTTCTTTTAAGTTATTGATATCTAACGTATATTGTCTGTCATTCCCATGAATAAATAATTTATATTTAAAATTATTCCCACCACATTTTAAATAATGGTTCAGCATTAATATTACAGGCTTTGAGATTAAAGAGTTAGTAATATTCTTTCCTGCATGATATTTATATTGATTTAAATATCTATCATCAGCATTAATATTATAAATCTTCTATTCCCTCAATAATACACTCACTTTCCATATTGCTTTCTAAAATATGCAAAATCGTAATTAGAAATTGATAACTATAACCTGTTATAGAGCTTTCTGCACTTCTATCTGACATCTTTGTCTCTCCTTACTCAATTGTCCTCTACCTCCCAACCCTCAACGGCTCAATCACTTCTTCAATCAGTTGAGTATAGGCTTCTTTGATTTGTTTTTTATAGAGGAGTGGATTGAGGGCATCTGACACCTCAACTTTATAGTCCTTGTAGCGCTGACTCTTGGTCAGTTGACTTTCTCCTAGTTGTTTTTTAGCTCCCTTGCGGTAGTGATTGATATAGTAGCGGAGTTCATCTTCACCCACATACCAGGTCTTGCTAAAGTCTTGGATATGCTGCTGGATGACTGCTTCAATCATCTGATCAAGGATATTGGCAATGGATTGACCTCTGTAGCGGTCAGGATTTGCCTGTACTTCTTGCCAAAGCTCTGAGATGATCTGGGCAAGATTTGGATTGGTCTTCTCCAGACTTTGGATATAGGTATCCACTGCTTCTCTGTCCTGTGCACTGAGACTCTTTTCCTGACTTTGCTCTTGCTCGATCAGGCTTTGGATCAAGGTCAGTATATAGGCATAGTTGATCTCATCGACTTGGATAGACTCCAGTTCGTAGTGTATATCCAGTGGCTCCCCATCTTCATCACCATCTTCTGAACGACTTTTAAGTTCGGCAAGGATATTTTGATAAAAACCTAGATAGTTTTCCAATTCTTCTGCGGTTAGTCCAGTCTCTGCATAGATTTCTTCCTCGTCATACTCTTTATAAACTCGGATAGAAGCTAAGTATTTATCAAAGGTTTGATAAGCCTTGGCTAGTTTTCTCAATTCAGGTGTAGAGATTTGCTCGATTTGGAGTCCTTCTTCGGGCTCATCTGTGATGAGATTTTGGAAGTCGCTACAACTTCTCAAAAAGTTTCTCTTTTCTTCTTCCCAGCTAGGTGCTAAGACATCATTTTCTCCACCATTTGAGTAAAGCTTGAGGGCATTATCGACTGCTTCCTTAAAGGCTAGAGGCTTTTGGAAAGTGATGATATGCCCATAGGTCTTACTAGAATCAAAGATACGATTGGTTCGACTAAAGGCCTGAATCAAGTCCTGCGGTTGCATGGGTTTACGATCGATAAAGAGGGTCGATAGACAAGGGGCATCAAATCCTGTTAAGAGACGATTGACCACGATGACCAAGTCCAACTGCTCATTGCGATAGAGATACTTGTCTTGTTTACGGGCAAGGCGGTTATTGACATCGGTATTAAAGCCACGGAGATCTGCCATGGTAAAGTGAGTATCAAACTCTTGGTTATAGTCTTCTAAGACCTGTTTCATGTGGTCTTGGTTGGCTCTTGAGTCCTCCTCGTTTTCTGTGACAGAGTAGGTAATGGTAAATTTTGGAAAGTCTGGAAGAACCATCTTGACTCTCTCTGATACCTTGACACGTGTTTGACCAGCCTTGACTCTTTTGAGAAGGTCATAGTAGGCTTGGGCTTGAGGGATGGACTTGACGGTTAAAATAGCATTGTAGGTATTGCCCACACCTTTTTGGAAGCCAAGTTGTTGGCGCGACTTATTGATAATGGCATCTAAGACTTCCAGCATGTGCTCCTCATTTTCATAGACGGTATCCGGTATTTCACTTTCAGCCTGATCTGTGATGAGGGTATTGCGGTAATCCACCTTAAAGCCTAAGACAGCTCCGTCATGGATGGCTTCCTTGACTGTATACTCATGGAGACGGTCTCCATACTGTTGCTGGGTGGTTTGAGCTAGGTCGCCGACTTGCTGGCGTTTATTTTCCTTAAAGATTGGTGTCCCTGTAAATCCATACCAGAGGGACTGTGGGAAAAAGGCTTTAATGTCTTTTTGTGTTTGTGGCGTCACGGTACGGTGGCATTCATCCACGACAAAGGCAACTCGGAGTCCCTTGATTTTGTCCGCATCTCGTTGGTAAAGACCTTGGTCAAACTTGCGCATCATGGTAGTGATTTTCTGGATGGTTGTAACCACGACACGTTTATCATTACTTCCTAGTCGCTTGACCAAATCATGTGTATTGTCCGTCTCATCGATATCGATGACATCATTGGTCGCATAAGAGAGGAAGGATGATGTGGTCTGTTGGTCCAAGTCCCTGCGGTCAACGACAAAAATCGTCTTTTGGATAGAAGGAATTTGAAGGAGGTTCCTCGCCACCTTATAAGAAGTCAAGGTCTTCCCTGAACCTGTCGTATGCCAAACATAGCCTGATGCTTGTTGGCGAGAGGCTTCCTGCACCGCTTCAATAGCATGGATCTGGTAGGGGCGCAAGAGGATGAGAGATTTCTTGCTATCATCAATGACAGAATACTGCATGACCATCTGGTGGGCACGAGGGATAGAAAGGACTTCGTGGGCAAAGCTAGTCAGGTTTGTCACAGGATGATTGTCCTTATCCACCCACTTGGTTAGAAATTGCTTGTTGAGTTTATTTTCACGAGCTGCAGCGATATAGCGAGTATCGACCTTGTTAGTCACAACAAACATCTGCAAGCTAGAGTAGATACCACGGAATTTCCCTTCACGGTCATATTTTTTAATCTGATGAAAGGCATCGATAAATGCTGCTTGGGTGCTCTTGAGCTCGATTTGAATCATAGGTAAGCCATTGATGAGAAGAGTAACATCCAATCTACGGTCTTGGTCCAGAGGATTTACTTTTTCTCTTTGGACTTGATTGACAACTTCGTAGCTAGACTTTCCTGCTGCGATATTGTCACGCCAAACGACTGACAAACGGATGGTGCCTAGGCTTGCATCTTCTCTTTGAACCTCGACTTTGGCAATGCCATTTTCTCCGACCAACCACTTGGCAGCATCATAGTAGCTGACAAAGTTGAGTTGGTTCTGAATCTGGCGTTTTTCCTGCTCAGTTAAGGGCTGGTCTGCTAGCAGAGCAACGTTGTTTTGGGCTAGCTTCTCAAAGAAATTGTCCCATAGTTGTTCTTCTGTTTTTAGGTCTTCTCTATAAGTCCATTGGCTTTCACCAGTTACCAGCTGGTTTATCAGTTGTTTTTCTATTTCCAGTTCTGGTTTTACCTGCATCTATATTTCTCCTTCAGGGACAATATTCTTGCTATTATTATATCATATTCCTAGAAGAAAACGCTCACTTCCTTCTATTTCAAAGCACTTTTGACCTTTTTCTTGGTGATGATGCGGTCGTTTTTGTTGGCTAGGGATTTGAGTCTGGCTTCGAGCAGGATTTTTCGGCCTGCTTCGTTGCGGGTGTAGACGAGTTGGTAGTTGCCTATATGCGGTGCGACGGCATTTTGGAAGAGCTGGGCATCTTCCTTGCGTTTTTCAAAGAGGCTAGGGACTACGAAATACTTGGACTGACCTGCTGGTGCTTTTTTAGCGACTAAGAGGTAGCGTTGATTGTCCACTGGGGCAAAGAATTCTCCTAAGGCCTTGGAAAAAAGTTCCTTGTCTCGCATACTGCCACCTTTTAGATAGGCAAAGACGTTAAAGCTGTCCTTGTCCTCATCGACCTGCACGCGCGACTGGTCATCAGACAAATGACCTGCAGTCACCATGGCTTTGCGAATAGCTTCCCCGATCTGACGCAAGCGTTTATAAGGACTCTTGTAGCTGTGATAGCGAAAGGCTGTGATAGCTAGGAAGAGGACACAAAGAGCTGTCAACCATGGCAAGGCAAATAAGGTTAGTCGAACGACATAAGATAGGAGACTAATGGCAAATACCATCAGAGCATAGCGAAGCCACTTTTCAGCATCCGCTAGGGCAAGCAGAGGGATTCGTTTGCTGTCGGTCGCCACTTCATTGACAATCTCAATCTTGTCAGCAACAATGAGAGATTCCTGCCATTTTTTACGTAGGGAGGCACGATCCTTGGATAGTTCCATGATCTTCTCGTTGTACTCTTCGAGTTTCTTTTTCTTAAATGGGAACTCAGGAAAGTTTAAGCGGTCCAGACCTGTTTCGATGGTATCTTCCTTATAGGACAAGCCAAGGAAATGGTCCATACGGCGGGCAAGGGTCTGCAGGTCCTGATATGGATTGAGGTCTTGTTCTTCTTGATTTTCATTTGAAAAGGCTGGATTTTTGTATGGTTTGATGGCTACTAGGTGCCAGATATTGCTGGTCTTATCTGGATGTCCTGGCCAGATACGGATGGCACGGCCCCGCATTTGATTGCTGAGCATAAAGCTTCCGACAAAACTTCCGAGGATGAGAGAGTTGACGCAAGGGGCATCCCATCCTTCTCCCAAGAGAGACTTGGTTCCGACCAAGACCTGGATAGAACCACGTTGGAAGAGCTCGGTCACTGCCGCAACCATCCCCTTAAAGCTGGATGGAAAGCCTACTTGAAGATAGGACTCTTGGTCGAGTTTTCCGATGGCAGAGAAGCTTAAGCTAGTGTTTGGAATGAGTACTTGAAGTTCTGCCTTGACACTAGCCGGTATGATAACGACACTACCAGAAAGGACTGCTATAGGGACAGACAAGCCTTGCTTCTGTGCACTTCTGCGAATAGTTTCAAAGTAAGGGAGGACACCTAATTGCGTGATTGGTGCTTGGTCATCTCCCAGATAACTGGCAAAATCCTTACGGATATAGTCCGCTAAGATCAACTGTCTCAAGTCCTTGCCTAGACTAGCATACTCGGTCTCAAAGATAGATGCGATGCCAGCCAGTTTTCCTAGAGATTGGTTGAGGATTTGGTCATTGGCCTTGGATTTGACCAAGAAAACCTGACGTTTTTCAATCAGTCCTCTTGATTTCAGTTCTGCTTCTATCTTTTTCTTTGTCTCCTGCGGATCCTCATACCAGTCAGGAGTCTGATAGAGAAGGCCTTGCAAGAGAACTTCTAACCAATAGTAATTAAGGGCAGGCAAACCTTCAGCACCTAGTAAATCTCGTAGATGCTTGGGAATTTCCTGTTTTTGAGCCTGTAGATAAATGAGGAGTGCTGAGAGATACTTGGGATCTTCAAGGAGCATATCCGCAGAAATTTCCCCTTTGAGAACCTTGGAACTCCGAATCAACTCTTGGAAGTCAGGATCAACGACTAGTTGACTGACATACTGCCACTTGGTGTCTTCAAACTCTTCCAAGCGCTTGTCCTCTTCCTTAGTCGGAAAACAGATATAGACAAAGTCCTGATGAGGGCAAAGAGTGTCTTCCTTGACCAGTTCTGGCACTGTGATTTCTTGGTCAATCTCGCCACACATCTGGAGATAGCGATCCCAGAGTTCTGGTTCACTGTCATAAGGCGGTGTCGCAGTGAGAGAGATGACTTGCAGTTGCGGATAGTTTTTACGGAAGTCTTCTAAGCTTTTCCACCATTCATTTCTCAAGTGATGGCATTCGTCCAGACAGAGGGTTTCCACCCCCCTATCCTTGAGTCTGGCAAGTAGGTCAAAGCCTACAAAGTCCTCAACCTCGCCGTTATCTTCTTGAGATTGTACCTGTTGCATAGCACTGTGAAAAGCTTGGTAGGTGGCGATGGTGATTTGCTTCATGTCCTTGAGATTTTGAGACACGAGACTTGTGACCTGGTTCTCATCCTCTAAAAAGGCTTGGCGAATCCTATCCACCCATTGTTCCCGGATGGTCACCGTCGGTACCAAAACGAGGGCAGGCCTATCAAAGCGAGCAATCAACTCGATTCCTATGGTTGTTTTCCCTGAACCAGGCGCTGCCACCAAGTGGACATGACCATCTGCTTGGTATTCTTGGAAATTGTCCAATACCTGTTTTTGGTAGTTGCGCCAAGTGCCATTAAACTTCAATCCTAACATGATTTTCCTCATTCTAAGCTGTCATTTTCTTATTCCCATTTTACCATACTTGAGGCAAAGTCACACGAAGTATCCCATGTAGTCTTTCTCTCTAAAATATGGTATAGTAGAATCATACTACACAAGAGGAGTTTACATGTCACACGAGAAAGAAATGAAAGCTGTTTCTCCCCTTCTACAGCAAGCGATTCATATTTCCTCCATCGTCGGTGGAGTTGGTACTATAATATTCTGTATCTGGGCCTATCAGGCCGGTATCTTGCATTCCAAGGAAACCCTATCTGCCTTTATCCAACAGGCGGGTATCTGGGGGCCACCACTCTTTATTTTTTTACAGATTTTGCAGACGGTTGTTCCAATCATTCCAGGTGCTCTTACCTCCGTTGCAGGTGTCTTTATCTATGGTCACATCATCGGGACTATTTACAACTATATCGGTATTGTCATTGGTTGTGCCATTATCTTTTACTTGGTTCGTCTCTACGGAGCACCCTTTGTTCAGTCCATGGTCAGCAAACGTACCTATGACAAGTATATCGGTTGGCTGGATGAGGGCAATCGCTTTGACCGATTCTTTATCTTTATGATGATTTGGCCAGTTAGTCCAGCTGATTTTCTCTGCATGTTGGCTGCTTTGACCAAGATGAGCTTCAAGCGGTATATGACCATTATCATCCTGACCAAACCCTTTACCCTGGTCGTTTACACCTATGGCTTGACTTATATCATCGATTACTTTTGGCAGATGTTTGGCTAATACACAAAAAACTCAAGGATTCATCCTTGAGTTTTTCTTTGTTAGGCTTCTTTTTTCAATAAGAGGGAAACAAGCACTGATGTAGCAATCATCCATGCTCCTAGAATGATGAAGGTCATTCGACCATCCATAGTCACCAAGCCAATCCCTGAAAGAACAAAGGGGGTTAATGATGCTCCAAAAGAACATCCCAAAACAGCATAGGAAGTTGCTTTGTTGAGGAGTTTTGCAGGAATTCGTTCAGATATCAACTGAAAGACTGTCGTCAGAGCGATGCTATAGGCAAATCCTCCCAGGATAGAACCTGCAACCACCACCCAGAGTGAAGGGGAAAGAGCAATGATGATTTGCCCGATACCAAAAGTGACACCAGCGACCAATAGAAGTCTTTCCTTGAAGGTCGAAATCAGGAAAGAAAAGCTGATTCCAGCTAGAATCCCAATCAACTGCATGGCACTAAGTACCAAACTGGACAACTGAGCATCTCCAAACCCTGCCTCAATCATAAGACTTGGGATACGGAAGGTGATAGCAGTATTGGTACATACAATCACTGCGGCTGCAATAGCAAGGAAGAAAATCAATTGGAGCATGGAACGAGTCAGTTTCGCTGCTTCTTCTGTCTGATGCTTGGACTCATGAACTTCTGGGTTTCCATAAGGGACAAAGAGAAGGAAGAGTACGAGAACTACTAGACCAGCTGCATAGGCTAGGAAGGTTGCTGTCCAGCCAAAGGCTAAGAGCTGACCGACTGCCAGCGTCAAGATGGATGCTCCTACGACTTCGGCAGACCCACGAAAACCAAGCATTTGGATACGAGTTTTGCCGTGGTAACGTTCACTGATGATCGAAATAGCCTTGGCATTGAGCATTCCTACTCCAAGCCCAAATAGCAAGCGGGTTGCAAAGACAAAGTAATAACCCTGATACCAGAAAGGTGCTGTTCCACTGATTGACAAGATCAAAAGTCCCAAGGTCAACTGGAGGCGTTCAGGAAAAATACGCTCTAGAACTCCGTTTAATAAAAGCATGGCCATAATCCCAAAGGATGGGAGGCTGACTAAGAGTTCGACCTGACCAGTCGAATAGCCCTGATAATAGTCAAACATGGCAGGTAGGGCACTCGAAATTGAAAACGATGTGATCAATACTAACGATAGGGAGAGTATGCTCACTTTTTCCAAAAATTGTTTCATCTTTTCCTCATTCATTGTTCATTTTTCATATTAGTAAAAAGGTCCTTTCCTATCATACACTCTTTAGCCAAAATTGGCAAGCGACTGAGCACCAAGACCAAAAGAAAAAGCGGGGCATCAAGAGCTGTGAAGTCTTGATGACATCCCACTTTTTTATGTGTTTTATCCAGTTATGTGACTTAGATTTTCAAGAATCGACGCATTGAGATTCCTGAACCTAGTGAACCGATACAGATTCCGATGAGGAACAAGAGACCGATCATCAATGGAATAAAGGTATTCGGTGTAATCAAAGATAGGTTTTGACCAACCAAGGATGGGTTGACAGATTGGAACACTCGGTTATAGATAAAGTAAACCAATGCTGATGGAAGAGCTGCTCCCAACAATCCGATAAAGGCACCTTCTAGCAAGAATGGGCCACGGATGTAACCGTTCTTGGCACCAACCAAACGCATGATTTGGATTTCACGGCTACGTGAAATGATAGTAATACGGATGGTATTTGAAATCAAGAAGACTGCGATAAAGATCAAGAGTCCTGCGATGACCAATCCCCATACACGGATGAAGGAAGCCAACTTGAAGAGACGTTCGGTATTGGCACCACCGTCTTGAACTTCAGAGACACCTTCAATCTTCTTAGCTTCTTCAGCTACAGGTTTTACATCACTTGGTGAATTGGTATCTACGATGTAGGCATCATGAAGAGGGTTTGCATCTCCTTCAAATACCTTCCACTCGTCACCCATAGTTTCAGTCAGCTTTTGGTACTGCTCTTCTTTACTTGAGAAGGTTACATTTTTAACGGCTGGCAGAGCTTTAAGGGCGTTATAGACCTTGTGGTAGTCATTGTTCGTGACTGTTTGGCCTTCTTTTACAATGGTTTCACTGTTGTCTTCAACGTCTTTACGAACATAAACCATGACGCGGACGTTGTTTTCAATATCAGTTGCTAATTTCGCAGTATTGAAGATAACTGAAGCAAAGATAGCAACCAAGGTCAAGGTAATCATTACTGAACTGATAGCAGCAATGGTCATCCATCCATTACGCTTTAAACTTTTTAAAGCTTCGAACAGATGGCGGAAAAATCTACTAATCATCGTATCCGTACTCTCCTTTCGCTTCATCACGTACCACGCGACCATTCTCGATGGCAATAACGCGGTGGCGCAAGGTATTTACGATTTGGCTGTTGTGAGTCGCCATCAAAACAGTTGTCCCTTGAAGATTGATACGTTCCAAGAGGTTCATGATTTCCCATGAGTTATCTGGGTCCAAGTTTCCTGTTGGTTCGTCGGCAATCAAAACCTTAGGATTGTTTACAATAGCACGCGCAATGGCGATACGTTGTTGCTCACCACCTGAAAGTTCATTCGGGAATGAACGAACCTTGTGCTTCAAACCGACAAGGTCCAAGACTTCCATAACACGTTTTTTGATGTTACGACGACTTTCACCAACAACCTCCATGGCGTAAGCAATGTTCTCATAAACGGTTTTCTTTGGCAAAAGTTTGTAATCCTGAAAGACTACTCCAACGTTTCTACGCAAGAACGGAATATCTTTCTTTTTAATCTTAACGAGGTTATAACCTGCAACTTGCAAGCTTCCTTTGTCGATTTTGACCTCACGATACAAGGCACGGATAAAAGTTGATTTACCAGCACCTGAAGGTCCTACGATGTAGGCAAATTCTCCTGCATCGATATTTACAGTGATGCCACGTAGGGCTGTTGTCCCGTTGTCGTATTTTTTGACAACATCTCTCATTTCAATGATTGACATGTGACTTCCTTTCTTTTAACTGATACGCCATTTCAGATAAGCATCGATGAAACCATCTAAATCTCCATCCATTACCTTATCTACTTGCGCTACTTCAAAGTTTGTACGATGGTCTTTTACCATTGTATAAGGCGTAAATACATAGGAGCGGATTTGGCTTCCCCATGTAATTTCCTTTTTCTCACCCTTGAGCGAGTCTACCTCAGCAGCTTTCTTTTCCTGCTCCATCTGGTAGAGTTTTGCCTGAAGCATCTTCATAGCACGGTCACGGTTTCCGTACTGAGTACGATCGACGGTTGATGCTACGACGATCCCTGTCGGAATGTGAGTCAAGCGGACACCTGTTGAAACCTTGTTGACGTTTTGTCCACCTGCTCCACCTGAACGGAAGGTATCCATCTTGATATCATCCTCACGGATGTCAACTTCGATGGTATCATCCAACTCTGGCATAACTTCTACAGAAGTAAATGAGGTGTGGCGACGTTTAGCAGAGTCAAATGGTGAGATACGGACCAAACGGTGAACTCCCATCTCTGACTTGAGAAGACCATAAGCATTTGGTCCTTCAAAAGACAAGGTTACTGACTTGATTCCTGCCTCATCACCTGCTTGGTAATCTAATACCTCAACTTTGAAGCCTTTGGCATTTCCATAGCGAGTATACATACGAAGGAGCATATCGCCCCAGTCTTGAGCCTCTGTCCCCCCTGAACCAGGATGGATTTCAAGGATGGCATTGTTGTGATCATAGGGTTCTGACAAGAGAAGGGTCATTTCGTAGCTGGTCATCATCTGATCTAACTCATCGAGTTTTTCAACCAACTCATCCTTAACGGATTCATCCTCTGCCAAAAAGTCCAGTAAAATCTCAACTTCATCCTGCAACTCATCCATCTTGTGGAAGGTATTATAGGTATTTTTGAGTTCGTTTAATTCTTGCGACGTTTTTTGGGCCGCAATATTATCGTTCCAAAAATCAGGTTCTGTCATTTTGTTTTCCAAAATGGCAATTTCTTCCTCTAAACCTTCGAGGTCAAAGAGACCCCCTGAAAGAAGCTAATTTTTCACGATTTGCGTCAATTTTTTGACGAATTTCTGAAATGTCCATACATACTCCTTTTTTTGCATCTTATTATTATACCACAATTTTTTTTTTTTATCTAATCCGTGTTTTTCTAATTTAGTATCAATATATTTCTACAAGACATCTACTCGCCTGATTTCTAGCAAAAATTTAAAAACCTCACAAGAAATTTCCTATGAGATTTAGAGAATTTATACTACTTTTTACAAGTTAACAGTCAACACTTGTCCGTCTTTTACGACTTGCTCACCAGCGATATAGACATCATTAACATCACTGGATTTGACGGCATAAACGAGGTGAGATAGCATGTTTTCTTGAGGCTGGAGGTGGATTTTCCCTTGGGGTTGGATGACGAGAAAATCAGCCTGTTTGCCGACTTTTAGACTACCAATCTCATCTTCCATTCCTAACACCTTGGCTCCTTCAATGGTCAGGGCCTTGAGGACAGTTTCGATTGGAAATTGGCTGGCATCACCACTCTTCATCTTCTGTAAGAGTGCTGCAGTCCGCCCTTCCTCAAACATATCCAGGTTATTGTTAGAAGCAACTGAGTCCGTCGCAATACCAACCGGTACTCCTGCCTTTTGAAGTTGGACGACTGGTGCAATCCCTGAGGCTAGTTTAAGGTTGCTGATAGGATTGTGGGCGATAGCGACTTGCGAATCTGCCAAGCGCTCAATCTCTTTTTCATTTAACTCCACACCATGGGCAAAGACAGCTTGATGGTCTAAATATCCGAGCTCATCTAGGAAGGCTAATGGGCGTTTGCCATAGCGTTTCAGGATAATGCCTGACTCTTCCTGTGTTTCTGCAACATGGATATGAAGAGGAATGTTTTCTTCTTTTGCTAGCTCAAGACTTGCCTCCAGCAAATCTCGACTACAACTGTAGGGCGAATGAGGGGCCACCATAACCTTAAAATTTGGGTCTTGATAGTCTTTGATTATCTCGATAACAGCTCGAGTTCTGGCTATAGTTTCAGCAGTCGTCTCCTCATTTGAAGAAAATAGAGTTGGAGAAAAATAGCAACGCATCTTGGATGCCTTGACTGCCTCATAACTCTCAGCTATATCCACTCCATTAGGATTGTACATATCATTGAAAGTTGTCGTTCCTGACTGGAGCATCTCTGTTAGTGCCTCTTTGACGGCCTTTGTAGTCATCTCTGGTGTGAATTCTGCTTCTGCTGGCCAGATATAGTCCTCTAGCCATTCGTGGAGATTGCTATCATCACGAATCCCTCTCAAGCCTGTCATGGCAGAGTGAGTATGGCAGTTAACCAAGCCAGGCATAATCCAGGCACCCTGATAGTCTATGATTTGATCTGCTTGTTTAAGAATCTCTTGATTTTCCTGACCGACATAGACGATTTGGGATTCTTTAATAGCTAAAATCCCATCCAAATAGACGTGGAAATCTTGGTCACAAGTCACGATATTTACATGCTGAAAGACTTTCATCCCTAGGCTCCTTTCTATATAAGTATTCATACTGGATAATTTTTCTAGCTATTGTAACAAAAAAGTCACCCGAAGGCAACTTTTCTTGTTTGTTCATAGGCATTATAATGGCTTTCCCATTTATTCTGGGCTAAAAGCTGCTGCTTGCTGCATTTGATAGTATTTGCCTTTTCTCGTCATGAGTTCCTCATGATTGCCATATTCGACAATATCTCCATCGACCAAGACAAGAATCAAATCAGCATCTTGAATGGTCGATAAACGGTGGGCAATGATAAAGCTTGTCCGCCCTTTCATGAGTTTGGCAAAGGCGTCCTGAACCAGCACCTCTGTCCGGGTATCGATGGATGAAGTCGCCTCGTCTAATATCAGAATCTTAGGAATGACTAGAAAGACACGTGCGATGGTCAAGAGCTGAGCCTGACCAACAGACAAGGATTCCCCTGCATTTTCAAACTTGGTATCATAACCCTGGGGCAATTGTTGGATAAAGAAATCTGCGTTTGCTGCCTTGGCTGCTGCAATGACCTGTTCTCTGCTAGCATCAGGATTGCCAAAGGCAATATTGTCATGAATGGTCCCTTGCTTGAGCCAAGTTTCTTGGAGCACCATTCCAAACTGCTGTAGAAGAGATGCTCTAGTATAGTCGTAAATAGAATGACCGTCTAGCAAAATATCTCCTGAGTTAATCGGGTAAAAACGCATGAGGAGATTGATAAGGGTTGACTTCCCAGCACCTGTTGGCCCTACGATAGCAACCTTACTACCAGCTGGAATATCAGTAGACAGATCCTTAATCAAGATCTTTTCAGAATTGTAACCAAAAGAAACATGTTTAAAGGAAATAGCTCCCTTGACTTGGGCACTGTTCAATTCTTTAAGACCTGTTTCTGTAACCTCTGGACTTTTTAGAACAGCATAAACACGTTCTGCACAAGCTAAGGCACTTTGCAACTCGGCTAAGACTGATGAAATATCGTTAAAAGGCTTAGTGTACTGCTGCACATAGTTCAAAAAGGTCACTAAACGCCCAACTGTCAAAGTAGAACCCGCCATGATGCGTAAGGCTCCAACACCAGCTAGTAGTGCATAAATAAGGGCATTGACAAAACGGGTGGAAGGATTGACTGTCGATGAATAAAAGATAGCCGACTGAGAATAACCTGCGTAGTTGTTATTTGCCTCATGAAGTCTCTCGATAAATTCTTCCTGAGCATTGAAGGACTGGATAATGTTCTGTTGGGTGAGCGATTCTTCTATCAACTGAGTCTGAATCCCCCTAGTCTCTGTCTGCTTTTGAAAGAGATGGTAGGATCTCTTAGCAATAAAGCGTGAAATGACCATAGATAGAGGTGTTAAGAGCAGAACCAAGAGAGTCATCAATAGATGGATTTGGAGCATAGCAAGGATGGTGACCAAAATCATCAAAACTCCTATGAAAAATTGGTTAAAAATCATATTCAGACCCGCTGCCAACTGCTCGATATCTGTCGTTACTCGGCTGACCATTTCCCCACTACCTTGCCTATCTACAAGGGCAATCGGAAGACGATGGAGCTTTTCAATGATTTTTTCGCGCAAATCTCTGGTATAGGAGAAAATCAGTCGATTATAGAGGAGAGGATTGGCCCATTGTACCAGCGTATTCCCAATAACCACCAAAAACATCTGGAGGAAAATCTGCCAAAATAGCTGGGATGAACCATCGACTAGAACTTGGTCAATCACCTGTCCTATCAAGATTGGTAGATAGATTGATAGGGCTACCTGAGCAATGGTACCCAAGAAAGCCAGGAAAAGAAGGACGGGATGTCCAGCTAAATCTTTTGCTAGACGTTTGAGGGTTTGACTTGCATGTTTGCCTTTCATTCTAGTCCTCCTTCCCATGTTGGGATGCATTGATTTCACGGTAGACTTTACTAGTCTTCATCAATTCCTCATGATTTCCAAGCGCTAATTGCTGACCTTTCTCTAAAAGGAGAATTTGATCAGCAATCTTCAAGGTTGAAGTTCGTTGGGAAATCAAGATCAAACTAGTGTCAGGCAAGTTCTCTTGAATGGCCTTTAGAAGATTGGACTCGGTGATGGTATCAAGGGCTGAAGTCGCATCATCCAAGATGAGGAATGGTGCTTTGTGTAAGACTGCTCGGGCAATCGATAAACGTTGTTTTTGCCCACCTGAAAAATTACGACCACCTGCTTGAACCTCTGCGTCCAGCTGACCTTCCTTATCACTGACAAAGTCCTTGGCCTGGGCAATTTCTAAAGCCTGCCAGAGTTCTTGGTCAGAGACTGTTTCTTCCATACCCAGAGTCAAGTTAGAACGGATGGTTCCCTTAAAGAGTTCAACCTTTTGAGGGACATAGGCCATCCAGGACCGCCATTCAGAAAGATTGCGAGGACTACGTCCATCTCGATAAAGGGAAATACTTCCCTTATCTGCCGTATAAAGGCCAAGTAGGACCTGTACCAAACTTGACTTACCAGAACCAGTCCCCCCGATGATTCCAAGAATTTGTCCTTGTTGCATAGCAAAAGAAAGATTTCGCAAGGATGGTTGAGCAGCATCTGGGTAGGTAAAACTCAAGTGTTCAACTCGTAAGGACTGGTTCGAGGAAGTTTCTTTTTGAACAATTTCTGCCAGTATATCTTCAGGCTTTTCTGCAAAGACTTCATTAATCCGCTTGGCAGAAATATAGGACTGGTTGAGTGAATTGATGAGCATGGCTAGTTTTATCAACTCTACCAAGATTTGCAGGAGATAGTTGATTAAGGCAATCAAGGCACCTTGACTGAGCCAGCCTCCCTGGATAGAAATATAACCATTCCGGATAATCACCAGCAAAGTTCCATTGACGATCAAATAGGTCAAGGGGGTCAAGAGACTGGACCAGTAGCCTGTTTTCATTTGGATAGCTGTATAGACTTGATTGAGTACTTGGAAGTTCTCGATTTCTCGTCTTTCTTGGCCAAAGGCACGAATCACACGCATCCCTTGTATCTGTTGGCGTGTTTCCTGAACCAGCTGGTCTGTTTTCTTTCTCAAAATACTATAGAGAGGATTGACCAAGCGTGATAACACGACAATGACAAAGGACAAAATGGCAACCATGACCAAAAACCAGAAGGTCAATTCAGGCGAGAGATGATAAGCCATAAAAATGGCACCAAAAACAATAATAGGAGCCCTTAAAAATAGGCGTAAAAATTGATTAATCCCTGTCTGAATCTGATAGGTATCTGATGTTAAACGTGTCACCAAACTCGAGGTCGTTAAGCGGTCTCTACTATCCTTAGGCAAGGAAAGAATATGACGATAGAGGTCATTGGTCAACTCCTTGGCGAAGCCGACTGCTGCCTTGGCTGAGTAAAACTGAGCAACTAGGGCAACTAGGACGCCAATAACTGCAAAAACAAAGAGGAGTCCCATTTGCATCCACAGATGGCCCTGATCTTTTTGAGGGATAGATTGGTCGACAATCCCTGCTATCACCATGGGAACCAAGAGTTCAAAAACAGCTTCTAGCAACTTAAACAAGGGTGCCAGGAAAGACTCCTTGAGGTAGGGTTTAAAGTAAGAAAGTAAGTGTTTCATGAGTCCCTTCTATTCCAAAATGAAGAAGGTGGAAAAACCACCATCTTTTTACTTGTTCAAATATGGAAGCAAGTAGCCATAACCAGCCTTTTCCATCTCATCCTTAGCAATGAATCGTAAAGAAGCAGAATTGATACAATAGCGTAAGCCACCTAGTTCCTGAGGCCCGTCTGTAAAGACATGACCCAAGTGGGCATTACCCGAACGTGACCGAACTTCGATACGCTCCATACCGTGACTCAAGTCCTGGTAGTAATGAATGAGTTCCTTGGAAATAGGACGGCTAAAGCTTGGCCAACCACAGCCTGAGGCAAACTTATCCTTGGCAAAGAAGAGAGGCTCACCAGTCGTGATATCGACATAAATTCCTTCCTCAAAAGTTTGATCATAAGCATTGCTAAAAGGAGCTTCGGTTGCTGCCTCTTGCGTTACTCTATAGGACTCTTCTGACAAATTTTCTCTTAAAACTGCCTGACTCGGTTTTTCATAGTTGACGGCATCTATCAGTGGTTTCTCAGCATCCCTCACATCGATATGGCAATAGCCACCAGGATTTTTCTTGAGATAGTCTTGGTGATAGTCTTCAGCCAAGATGTAGTGGCGTAGTTTCTCCACTTCCACTGCAATTTTACGACCGATGAGGAGTTCTTGTTCGCGAACTACTGTATTGATAGTCGGTAAATCCTCTTCATCTTGATAATAAATTCCTGTGCGGTATTGACGACCACGGTCATTCCCTTGTTGGTTGACAGATAGTGGATCAATGACTCGGAAATAATAGAGCAAGATCTCACGAAGCGATACCACCTTTTCATCGTAGACGACTTGCACTGTCTCTGCGTGATCTGTTTCTTTGATTAATTGATAATTGGTAGTTTCAACCTGACCATTGGCATAACCAACACTTGTTTGCAACACTCCAGAAATACGGGAAAAGTACTCTTCTAAGCCCCAAAAACAACCACCTGCTAAATATATTTCTGCCATTTCAAATCCTCCTTGACCGTCTGTCGGCCACTAAATACGGGAAACAATTTATATCCCGTATTTCATTTTCAAAAAAAGGACAGGAAGCCCTCTAATAGAGAGTTTCCCCATCCTATTGTTCCGTTTATTTTGCTTCGACGCGAACGCCTTGTGTATCTACTTGCAAATCATGAAGCTTTCCTTTGAAAGGTTGCTTTTCAAGCTCTGCCTTAATCTTAGGCATCTTGTCAGGATCAGCCAAGACCATAACAGTCGGACCAGCACCAGAGAGGTAGGTCGCATAAGCACCATTTCTCTTGGCAACTTTCTTGATGGTCGCAAATTCTCTCACCAGTTCTTGACGGTAACGCTCATGGAAGAGGTCACTCTCAATAGCTTGGCCTGCTTTGACCATATCTCCAGTCAGTAGGGCTGCAATAGCCACATTGGCGATAGAACTTGCAGCAACGGCTTCCTTGTAAGAGAGTTTCTTAGGCAAGACACCACGACTATCTCGAGTACGCAATTCATAGTTTGGAATGTAAGCTAGGAAAGCACACTCTGGAAAAGGCGCCACAACTGCTGAAACCTGACCTTCGACTGAGCTTGCAATGACCAGATTACCATAGATAGCCGGCGCAACATTATCAGGGTGTCCCTCAATCTTAGTCGCCAACTGTAATTTTTTATGTTTACTTAATTTCAAGTTTCCGAGTTGATTTGCCAGTTCAATCCCTGCAACGATGACCGAGCTCGATGAACCAAGTCCACGTGCAAGTGGAATATCACTGATCATTTTCAGACGTCTTGGTTGTAAATCTGGAACAATTTGTAAAGCAATCTTTAGCAAAAGATTACGTTCATCACGCGGAATCCATTTGCCTAATTGATGCTCAATCATCCATTCTTCACGTTCTTCACAAACCTGAATTTCTAGATACTTAGTTACAGCTACACCAACAGAGTCAAAACCTGGACCCACATTAGCACTTGTAGCAGGTACAATAATCTTCATCTTAGTCTCCTAAAACCTTGAAGGTGTTGAGAAGTTCAAATTCAGCTACACCCTTCAAAGCTGCTGTAATATTTTCAAGTTGCGCCTTGTTGATTTTATGAGTGATGATGACAATACGAGCCTTGCCTTCTTGCTTACCATCTTGTAGGATTTGCTTGAAGGAAATATCTTCTGCGTTAAAGAGTTCAGCCAATTTCAAGACTTGACCTTTTGAGTCTGGAGCCAAGATTGAGAAATAGTAGTTGGCTTTGACATCTTCTGGCTTAGCCAAGACCACTGGACGGCTGTATTCATTAAAGGCTTTTCCAATTGTTCCATCATTCAAACGACGAACGATACGGGCAATATCAGCCACAACACTTGTTGCAGTTGGTTTTTGACCTGCACCTGGTCCATAGTACATAGACTCGCCAATACCGATAGACTCCACAAAGACCGCATTCATAACACCGTTAACACTTGCAAGTGGGTGTTCTTTAGGAAGGAAGGTTGGCGTAACTTCAGCAGCGATTCCAGAAGCTGTTTCTTCGATAGAACCAACTAATTTCACAACATAACCAAGTTCTTGAGCTACTGCTACATCTTCTGGAGTGATGTTGCGAATTCCTTGGTGGCCTACATCTTCAAACTTAACATTCATTCCAAAAGCAAACTGGCTGAGGATGACCATCTTGTATGCTGCATCAATTCCGTCAACGTCATTGGTAGGGTCGCTTTCAGCAAAGCCAAGTCGTTGGGCTTCTGCCAAAGCATCTTCATAAGACCAGCCTTCTGTTACCATTTTGGTCATCATGAAGTTAGATGTTCCGTTGACAACACCAAGAACGCGTGTGATTTTGTCTGATGCTAATGAGTTAACCAAAGTACGAAGAATTGGGATTCCTCCTGCAACAGCTGCTTCATAGTATAGGGCAACATTGTGAGCTTTGGCTATCTCAAGCAATTCTGCACCATGGACTGCCAAAAGGTCCTTGTTAGCTGTCACGACGTGTTTCCCTGCTTCTAAAGCACGAGTGATAAATGTTTTAGCAGGTTCGATACGCCCCATCAACTCAACAACAATAGTGATGTCTTTGTCTGACAAAATTTCATCGATATTTGTTACAAAATTAAAATCATTTCCTGCTTCAAGCAAGCGGGCTTTCTCTTGATCGTCTTTGACCAAAACTTTAGCTACTTCAATTTCTGACTGGGCTGCTTGAACAATTTTTTCTTTATTTTCCTTTAGCAAGAATGGCACACCACTGGCTACTGTACCAAATCCAAGTAAAGCAATCTTAACTGACATGTTTGTCTCCTCGAAATTTTCTAATAGTCCTATTATACCAAAATTGTGAGAAAATTCCTACCATTCTAAACTAAAAATAGGAGCACCAAATCACAAAAAGAGGCTGGGACAAAAGTCCTATCCTCTCATTTGTCTATGGATTGTCGAGCAAGACGCAGTGGTTGAGTGGGGTCTAACTACACTGATTTCATCAGCTTTTACAGCCCTACTCAACTGTGCGGAGGTGGGACGACGAAATCGAATTCTAACGAATTACCGATTTCTGTCCCACTCTCTCTATTTTACAAAAGCCAATTCCTTGTCACTAGACAGGTCTTCTCGATAATTGAAACCCGCAAAGTTGAGCTTTTTAATCTCTTCAACCGAAGTTATCTGACCTTCCATCAAGGCTGTCAAAAAGGCTCCTCGGGCTTTTTTAGAAATGGTTGAGTGGATTTTTAGTTTTCCATCTCTATCTTCCATGAACTTGAAGGTCACCATTTTCTCACGGACCTCTTTAGGAAATACAGTTTCAAACTCCGAAGACAAGAGAGAAAAGATTAGTTCTTCACCCTTCATCGACTCTTCATAGGCCACCTGCCAATGACTTTTCAAGCTTTTTCCAGCGACTTTTAGTTTCATCAAAAAGTCCAGTCTGTGAGGCGCAATCGGTTCAAAGGCTGGAATCACACCATAGAGAGCTGATGTTATCATGAGGTGTTTCTCCAGATAGGTTTGCTCCTCCTTGGTGAGATTGTCCCGTTTGATGTTGCGATACATGAGTCCATCAAAGAGGTGCAAGGCTGGATAGTTTGTCGCAGTTTCATTTTTCAAGGCCTGGATATGGTCATACTCCTCTTGCGCTTTTTCGGCAGATATTTTGTAAAAACCCTCCAGCTCTTGGGCAGAATATGTCGATAATGCATCCAGTACTGCCTGACTTTCAGGACGCAATGGTTTAGCCTCTAAACTGGGGATTTCGGTATTCATTTCTTTTGCGGTTGGGATTAGAATTTTCATAGTGTTAGTGTAGCATATTTTTTTAGGACTACCAAGGATTTACACCTAAAAACCTCGGTGACTACCGAGGCTTCTTTCCTTATTTTGGCAATCCTAACCAGATTGCAAAGAGAACTAGTGCTGTCCCAAGGCAGCTTGCCAAGATAGATGACAGATTAAACTTTTTCTCCTTTAGATGAGAAAATCCTATCTTCAAAGCGAAAAGACCAAGCAACATCGAACCAATCATCAGATAAAATCCCATTTGACTGTCCTCCAATTATTATTCTTTCATTTATTATCACAAATTTCAAACAAGAGTGCAAGAAAAACGAGGTTTTACTTAGTTTGAAGGTTTTGAGATAGTTATCCTTGACAACTTGACCTTTAGAGGATTAACTCTCATCTAGAAAACAAGGCCTATATGATAATCCCTTCCAAATGATCCAGTTCATGCTGACAAATCTGCGCTGGAAATCCTGTCAGGGTAATGGTTTGCTCTTGCCAATGGATATCTCTGTAGCTTACTGTAATCTTCTCATGCCGAGTTGTCGGTCTGACACCTGTCAAAGACAAACAACCTTCCTCTGTCTCGTATGCTCCTTCAAAAGATTGGAGAACTGGATTAAACATAACCATGGGAATCATTCCGATATTAAAAATAATAACACGTTTTTGTACCCCAATCATATTAGCCGCTAGTCCAACACAGCTTTCTCGGTTAGCCAATAGGGTATCCTGCAAATCCTTTGCTAGGGGTAAATCTTCCTGACTAGCAGGCTGGGATACCTGCGACAAAAACAAGATATCTTTTACAATTTTCTTTTCCAAGATTCTTTCCTCCATGCGATATCATTCTCCTTGATTATAGCACAAAATCTTTGGCAGTTTACCTTTATATACAAACGAAAAGCCATCCGAAGATGACTTTCATAATGCTTAAATAGCGTTTTTATCTTTTCCAAGTGCTCGTTGGACTGCTTTGACAATCTCAACAAGGACTACAATCATGAGTGAACCTACAATAACCGCCATCCACTGAGTCAAGCTCAAATGTGACACGTGGAAGAGATTATTAAATCCAGGAACCAAAATTGTCACCACAAAGAGGACAAAGGCAACTGGGATTGACCAGTTAAAGGTCTTGTTCTTGAAGAGTCCAACCGTAAAGATTGATTGGTAAACTGACTTAACGTTAAAGGCATGGAGCAATTGGATCAAACCGAGAGTTGCAAAAGCCATGGTAAGGGCATCCGCATGGATCTCAGTATGACTTTGGTGCTCTGGGAAGAGAAGAGCCCAACCATAAACACCTAAAACGAGCATGGTTTGGAAGATACCTTGATACATGATTGCTCCGAAGACACCACCATCAAAGAAGTTAGATTTACGGCCACGAGGTTTGTGGGTCATAACGCCTGGCTCAGCCGGCTCCACACCAAGGGCGATGGCTGGTAGCGTATCTGTTACCAAGTTAATCCATAGCAAATGAACTGGTTGAAGCACATCCCAACCTAACAAGGTAGCAAAGAAGATGGTGAAGACTTCAGCCATATTAGCAGACAAGAGGTATTGGATTGATTTTTGGATATTTGAGAAGACCTTACGTCCTTCTTCTACCGCTACGATAATGGTTGCAAAGTTATCATCGGCGAGGACCATATCAGAAGCTCCCTTAGAAACCTCTGTACCTGTAATCCCCATACCGATACCGATGTCAGCTGTCTTAAGTGATGGTGCATCGTTGACCCCGTCACCTGTCATGGCAACAACCTTGCCTTCATTTTGCCAAGCTTTAACGATACGAACCTTGTGCTCAGGCGATACACGCGCGTAAACAGAGTATTGCTTGAAGACTTTTTGGAATTCTTCATCAGAGAGCTCATTCAACTCTGCACCAGTGAAGACATGGTCTTCTGTATCATTTGGATCGATGATACCGAGACGTTTAGCGATAGCTTCCGCTGTATCTTGGTGGTCACCAGTGATCATAATCGGACGGATACCTGCTTCTTTAGCGACACGTACAGCTTCTGCAGCTTCTGGGCGCTCAGGGTCAATCATGCCGACCAAACCAGAGAAGATGAGGTCAGACTCAACGATTTCAGATTCCAAGGTTGGAATTTCGTTACTTGTCTTATAAGCCATCATCAAGACACGAAGGGCTTGTTTAGCCAAGTCTTTGTTGGTGGCAAGGATAGCATTTTTATCTTCTTCTGTGATTGGGCGAACTACCCCATTGACTTCAATACGAGTCACACGCTTGAGCAATTGGTCAGGGGCACCCTTGACAGCGATAAAGTAAGTACCGTCTGCTTCCTTATGGATCGTAGACATAAGTTTACGTTCTGAGTCAAATGGCAATTCTGCCACACGTGGCTCATTCTTCAAAACTTCACGGACATCAAAATTGTGGTCCAAACCAAACTGAACAAGAGCTGTCTCCGTTGGATCTCCAATCAACTTGCCAGATGGGTCCACCTTAGTATCATTGGCAAAGTTCATGATACGAAGGGTATTGTTGCTAGGAGCAATCTCAGCTGCAGAGCTTTGCAATTGACCGTTGGTGTAGACCTTCTCAACAGTCATTTGGTTCATAGTCAAAGTACCTGTTTTATCAGATGCGATGATTTCTGTTGAACCAAGAGTTTCAACCGCTGGTAATTTACGAACGATAGAATTACGTTTAGCAAGAGTAGTTGTTCCTAAAGATAGAACGATAGTTACAATGGCAGGGAGTCCTTCTGGAATCGCAGCAACCGCAAGAGCAACCGCAACCATCAAGCCTTCTAACGGATGTTCTCCACGAACGAAGACACCAACCAAGAAAGTGATAACCGCAATCACAACGATTAAGTAAGTCAAGGCTTTAGATAATTGTTCCAAGCTTTGCTTCAATGGTGTTTCAGTCTCATCGGCATTAGCCAACATATCTGCAATCTTACCAACTTCTGTATACATACCAGTGTTTGTTACGACACCAATACCACGACCATAAGTTACATTTGAGTTTTGGTAACCCATATTAACGCGGTCCCCAATACCAGCATCTGCTTCAACAAGTCCTGTCACATCTTTTTCAACTGGCACAGACTCCCCTGTAAGAGCTGCTTCTTCAATTTTAAGAGAAGCTGCTTCAAACAAACGCATATCTGCAGGCACGACATCTCCCGCTTCAAGCAAGACGATATCTCCGGGTACCAATTCTTTTGAGTCAATCTCAATAACATGGCCATCACGACGAACACGAGCCATCGGGCTAGACATATTTTTCAGAGCTTCAATGGCTGCTTCTGCTTGCCCTTCTTGGTAAACCCCAAAGGCAGCATTCAAGACAACAACGGCCAAGATGATAATGGCATCCGTTAGACCGTCCATTCCTTCTGTAATCACAGAAAGTGCCGCTGCCGCAAGCAAGATGATAATCATCAAATCCTTAAATTGATCAAGGAATTTAGCTAGTAGGCTACGTTTTTCGCCCTCTTCCAACTCATTACGACCATAAGTCGCTAAGCGTTCTTGAGCTTGAGCAGTTGACAAACCTTCGACAGATGAGTCCAAGTTCTTTAGGACTTCCTCAGAAGATTGCGTGTAAAACAAATCTTTATTTTGTTCTTTTGACAAAACAGTCTCCTCCTTTTTGGCCTCTTTTTACAAAAAAAGAGACCTGTTTTTTAAAAAAACAAGTCTCGCTGTTTAATATAGTGCCGGAAATAATTCGTAATGACGACACTATCGCGGTTAACCGCCAGCTACTCCCTTGAGTAGTTCTATTATATCAGAATTTCAAAAGTTTTCAAGTCTTGAGGTGGGGTTACTCATCACTCTCATCATAGGTGCGGTCGCTGATAATATATCTTGGACGTTGTTTCGTTTCTAGATAGATTTTTCCGATATATTCCCCAATTACACCAAGACTAATGAGTTGAACCCCGCCAAGTAAGCTTACAATGGCGTAGGTACTGGCCCATCCAGCTACCACATTACCAGCAAATTTGCTCCACAAAACCCAGATGATCAACAAAAAACTAAAAAGTGAAGTCATAACTCCCAAGCTAGTAATCAAGCGAATGGGCTTAATAGACAGACTAGTAATCCCATCCATTGCTAAACCAAGCATTTTAGAGAGTGGATAGTGACTTTCTCCAGCAATCCGCTCATGGCGTTTATAGGTCACGTAGGAATACTTAAATCCTACAAGAGGCATAATGCCTCGAAGAAATAAGTTTACTTCTTTAAATTTAGCAAGTTCATGAATAAAACTTTTGGAGACTAAACGATAGTCAGCATGATTAAAAACGACATCTGCTCCAAATAAATGCATCACCTTATAGAATCCTTCAGCTGTGATTCTCTTAAATGCTGAATCAGTATCACGATTGTCTCGAACACCATAGACAATCTCTGAACCTGACTTATATTCAGCAACCATTTGATTCATACAATCAATATCATCTTGGCCATCTGCGTCAATGGTAATCACGATATCCGCAAATTCTGCAGCTTCATACATACCAGCAAGAACACTACTTTGATGACCGCGATTTCGACTCTGCGAAATACCTACTACATATGGATTCGATGTGGCATATTCTTGGATAAGTTCCCAGGTTTTATCCTTACTGCCATCATTCACATACATGACCCTACTTAGTGGATGGACCTCTTGATTTTTCACAAGCTCCTCTATTTTTCCCACAAACATTGGGTTAGTTTGAGGCAACACTTGCTCTTCGTTATAACACGGAATCACGATATATAAAATCGGATTATTTCTACTCATTTTTGACTCCTAACCTTTTAATCCCAAAGGGAAAGTTTGTCCCTCTAAATACTCTGACAATCAATTCACACCCTACCAAAGTCAATATTGTCACAACACTTGTTGTAACGTAGCCATTCACAAAAATACCGGTGTATCTAGTAGATAATTGTAAAACTAATTTTTCTACCAATACTAAAACAATCGGGGCATGGACACCATAGTAAATCAAGGTTCTTTGACCGATTGATTTCAAGAGAGTCATTTCAGGAATTGACTTAAAGAATATGAGGGTGGACCATATACCTGAAATTGCAGCAATGTAAAACAAGAGATGGTTTCCAATCTGTTGATAGTAGAGATCGACAATCTGTCTTCCACTCCAATGATAGTTTAACCTACCAACAAATATAGTTAGCAATAAGGCAAGTGGCAAATAATAAATTGCAAAAAACTTTTCTATCTGCGCTAAATATTTTCTCACTCCGACACCTAAGAGTGTAAAGATAATGGCTACAGGGACCAGGTCAATATTCCAGATAAGATAAAAATTCCAAGCATAGATTTTTTGTCCCAAAACGACTAAAAATAAGAGTGATACACTAATCAAAAGCCATTGGATAATGGTCCATTTTTTTCTGAGAATAAAGTAACTAAAAACATGTGCTAAAAACATGACATTCAGAAACCATAACTGAAAATAAACATGCAAGCGGTCTGACAACAATAACTGTTTAGTAAAATGAATAAGATTAAAACTAAACACTTGTTCAGGATACATGACAAAGAGTTGAAAGAGAAAAACAAAAATATTCAGGCAAAAAAAGGGAACGACCAAACTTTTCACCTTGCTAAGAAAATAGTCCTTAAATGATTTGTATTTAGTGACATTTAAAGTAAAACCTGACAAGAAGAAAAATAAGGGGATATGAAAAACATAGAGGAGTATTTTTGCACGAAGAGGAACAAAACTGCTATGCCCTATAATAACAAGTATAATCGCTAGCCCCTTAGCCATATCTAGGTAACCTATGCGTTTTTTCATTCTATCTCCCTTCTCCTGTTCTTAGTCGATAAAGATTCATATCAGAAGTGACAACCTCAACTTCTTCAAAATAAACATCTTTCTGGTAATGTTCTTTCATTATTTTCTTGACTTGATCCATCTTTCCTGAAGAAGGTGACCAAAAGAATAGGATATTCTCCTTATCAATAGCAGAAGAAAGAAGATTACTAGGCTCCTCAACATTATACTTTTTCATTAATTGATAATAATGTGGCGAAAAAGTTTGCCAGTTACCTAAGGTTGTTGTATTTTCAATCAACTGATCAGGCTTCCTTCTAATCGTAGCCAAGCTCGGTTGAGAATTGACAAGTGTTCCATAACCGCCAAAAACAAGCAATTTATCAGAATGTTTTTCCACTACATCATGATACTCTGATACCATGGATGATTGAATGATTGGGAACCAGTAAAGTTCTTGTCCCACACTATTTACCCAGGCCATACTCGCCAGCATTCCTACAAGTTGTAGACTATAAAAAATTCCTCTTTTTTTCAACAGTTTACGCTTATTGTAAAACAAAGGTGCATAATAAACAAAAAAGATTAAAAAGCTAATGATAATTGGGATATAGACACGTTCTACTACTCTCTGCCTAACAAATAGTGCACCGATTAGTACAAATGGAACAAGGGGGAGTAACCAGCCATAGACTTTCTTTGGCTTGAAGAACAAAAACCAGCCAACCATAACAAGAAGAAAGGTTGTCAAAATGATATTTTGGAAATAATCTTTCACCATCTGAAATACATTAAAGGAGTACTTTTCAGAGAAAGAACGTACGGATTGAATTTTTGTTAATAACTCATTGTTCAAAGCATCTTTTTCTGCAAACAACCAGTAGGTTGAAGCAGATAAGTCGTTTTCACTGACCCCCAATTCCTGAAATTCCTTGGCATGCTTCTCATACTCAATCGCAGGGAAATCTCTCAAATTGGTACTTAGAGTATTCCAATTTAGGTATTCTTGAACATCTGGTCTCATTAAGGTATAAATTTTATTGGAAGCAAAGATAAGAAAAATGACAGCAGACAACAAGAATAATTCTTTTTTCTTTTTTCCTTTGATTACTTCAAAAGCTAGGAAGGGGAGTAAAAGCAATAATAAACTGGCAATAATTTGTGGTCTAATCGACAACCCTATCAAAGATAAGAGCACTCCAGTTATATATTTTCTATCAAATAATAATAGTATCCCTGCTGTCGATAACAAGTAAGCAATGACTGAAAACGAGAAATACTTCATTAAAACCATTTGAAGCAACATTACTAAGGGAAGTAAGAAATAATATTTCTTTCTAAAAAAGAACTCCAAATAGATACTAAAACTCAAGCAAAAACTGAGAGCTAAAAAAATAAAATAAATATTCCAATTTGTAAATAATTGTTGAAAAAATACTAAAGCAGATGATAACAAAATTCCAATATAGGGAAGCAACATATTATCACCAGATAATATGGTTTGATTGACCATGATATCATCAACCACTGGATAATCAAACCCCTTAACTACTCTATAGCCATAAAAAATAAGAAATGGTAGCAACAGCAAACCAATTCGAATCATTCTATCTGTGATTTGTTTATGGGTCATGGAAAACTCTCTCTAAAATTATGATTACTTTATATTCTATCATATTTCAATCAAAAAATCTGTTGAATCAATGCAAATCTCCCCAACCCCTCCATTTGAATTTTCCTTGGAAAACCAGTATAATGAAAGAATACTAAAATGCTAGAAGGGGAGTTAGATGAATCAATCGGTTTCAAACTTAAAATTAGCTGAGCGTGGTGCCATTATCAGCATCTTGACCTATCTATTCTTGTCTGCAGCTAAGCTAGCGACCGGACACCTCCTCCATTCATCCAGTTTGGTAGCAGATGGTTTTAACAACGTTTCAGATATTGTTGGAAACGTAGCCCTTCTCATCGGGATTCGTTTGGCTCGCCAACCGGCAGATAGAGATCATCGCTTCGGTCACTGGAAAATCGAGGACTTGGCAAGTCTCATCACTTCCATCATCATGTTTTACGTTGGCTTTGATGTTCTACGTGACACCATCCAAAAGATACTCAGCCGAGAACAAACGGTCATTGACCCACTTGGTGCGACTCTGGGAGTCATCTCTGCTATCATCATGTTTGCAGTTTATCTCTACAATACCCATCTGAGTAAGCAGTCTAAGTCCAAGGCCCTCAAGGCTGCAGCTAAGGACAATCTGTCAGATGCCGTGACATCTCTTGGAACTTCTATTGCTATCCTGGCTAGTAGCTTCAACTATCCAATCGTGGATAAGTTGGTCGCAATTATCATTACCTTCTTTATTCTTAAAACTGCTTATGACATCTTTATCGAGTCATCCTTCAGCCTTTCTGATGGTTTTGACGAACACTTGCTAGAAGATTATCAAAAAGCTATCATGGAAATTCCTAAGATTAGCAAGGTTAAATCACAACGCGGTCGTACCTACGGAAGCAATATTTATCTGGATATCACACTTGAGATGAACCCAGACCTGTCTGTTTTTGAAAGTCACGAAATTGCAGACCAAGTCGAATCCATGTTATCAGAACGATTTGGTGTCTTTGATACAGACATTCATATCGAACCAGCACCAATCCCTGAGGATGAAATCCTAGATAATGTATATAAAAAATTGCTCATGAGAGAGCAACTGATTGACCAAGGAAATCAACTGGAAGAATTACTTGCAGAAGACTTCGTTTATATCCGCCAGGACGGACAAGAACTTGACAAGGGAGCCTATAAGGCTGAAAAAGAACTAACCTCTGCTATCAAGGAGCTTCATTTAACTTCTATCAGTCAAAAGACTAAACTCATCCGCTACCAAGTCGGTGATACCATTCATACCAGCATCTGGCGTCGCCACGAAACTTGGCAAAATATTTTCCATCAGGAAACCAAAATAGAAAAAGACTAAAGCAAAACTCCCAACTTTCTCAGTTGGGAGTTTTTTATATTCTTATTTTGCAACGCTCTTAGCAAGAACGAAGTTTCCTAGTGTAGCTGAACCATTGCCAGCAACAGCTGGAGTCACGATATAGTCACGTACATCTGGAACTGGTAGGTAGCCATTGAGTAGGGCTGTGAATTTCTCACGTACGCGGTCAAGCATATGTTGTTGAGCCATAACCCCACCACCAAAGACGATGACATCTGGACGGAAAGTTACAGTCGCATTCACTGCAGCTTGAGCAATGTAGTAGGCTTGAACATCCCAGACAGAGTTGTTGAGTTCAATGTTTTCCCCACGAACACCTGTACGAGCTTCCAAACTTGGACCAGCTGCATAACCTTCCAAACATCCATTATGGAAAGGACAAACACCTTTAAATTCTTTTTCAATATCCATTGGGTGTCTAGCCACATAATAATGACCCATCTCAGGGTGACCAACACCGCCAATAAACTCGCCACGTTGGATAACACCTGCACCGATACCTGTACCGATTGTGTAATAAACCAAGTTTTCGATACGACCACCGGCATTATTACGAGCAACCACTTCACCGTATGCAGAACTGTTTACGTCTGTCGTAAAATACATAGGCACGTTTAGAGCGCGACGAAGAGCACCAAGCAAGTCTACATTTGCCCAGTTAGGTTTTGGAGTTGTTGTGATAAATCCGTAAGTTTTTGAGTTTTTATCGATATCGATTGGACCAAATGAACCAATGGCAAGTCCTGCAAGATTGTCGAATTTTGAGAAGAACTCGATGGTTTTATCGATTGTTTCAATAGGTGTTGTTGTAGGAAATTGTACCTTTTCTACAACGTTATAGTTTTCATCTCCGACAGCACAGACAAATTTTGTACCGCCCGCTTCCAAGCTTCCGTATAGTTTTGTCATGATTAACCTCTTGTATTTATTTTCTCTATTATAGCATATTTCCATGCTGAAAATTGCTCAATATTTTAGATTTTCCTCTGTAAATTCAATCATTCAAGCAAAAACGAACAAGCATGACATTTGTTCGTTTTTTGATCTATTAAATCGAAAGTAGTGTACTCAATGAAAATCAAAGAACAAACTAGGAATCGAGCTGCGGATTGCTCAAAGCACAGCTTTGAGGTTGTAGATAGAACTGACGAAGTCAGTAACACATACATACGGCAAAGCGAGTATGACGCAGTTTGAATTTGATTTTCGAAGAGTATTAAGCTTTAACTTCGATGATTGCATCCCCCTTAGCAACTGATCCAGAAGCTACTGGATTTACTGAAGCAAAGTCTGCAGTGTTTGTTACGATAACCATAGTAGTGTTATCAAGTCCTGCAGCAGCAATCTTAGCTGAGTCAAATGTTCCAAGAACATCTCCAGCTTTAACCTTGTCACCTTGAGCAACTTTATGGTTGAATCCTTCACCGTTCATTGAAACAGTGTCGATACCAACGTGGATCAAGATTTCAGCTCCGTTAGCTGTTCTTAGGCCATAAGCATGTCCTGTTGGGAAGACAATTGTCACTTCAGCATCAGCTGGTGCGTAAACAACATCTTCACTTGGTTTTACAGCGATACCTTGTCCCATAGCTCCACTTGAGAAGACTGGATCATTCACATTTGAAAGAGCAACGACATCACCAACGATTGGTGTTTGGATAACACCTTCGCTAGGTGAAACCACAGTACCAGTTACTGCTTCTTCTGTTAAACGGTCAGTTTCAGCTTCAGAAATTGCTCCTGAAACTTCTTCTACTTCATCTTCGTAACCAAACATGTAAGTAAGAGCAAAACCAAGTACAAATGATACAGCTACCATAAGAAGGTATTGTAGAAGTTGTCCGTTACCAATGTAAAGCATTGTACCAGGGATGATTGTGATACCATTACCAGTACCAGCAAGTCCAAGGATAGATGCCAATCCACCACCGATTGCACCAGCAATCAATGAAAGGAAGAATGGTTTACGGAAACGCAAGTTAACCCCGAAGATAGCAGGCTCAGTAATACCTAGGAAGGCAGAAAGAGCAGCTGGGAAAGCAAGTGTTTTAAGTTTAGGATTTTTAGTTTTCACACCAACGGCTACTGTCGCAGCACCTTGAGCAGTCATGGCAGCTGTGATGATAGCGTTGAATGGGTTAGCATGGTCAGCAGCAAGCAATTGAACTTCAAGCAAGTTGAAGATGTGATGAACACCTGATACGACGATTAATTGGTGAACTCCACCAATCAAGAAACCACCAAGTCCGAATGGCAAGTTAAGAATAGCTTTTGTTCCAATGAGGATGTAACTTTCAACAACGTGGAAGACTGGTCCGATAATAAACAAACCAAGAATTGACATGACCAAAAGTGTTACGAATGGTGTTACCAAGAGGTCAAGAACGTCTGGAACAACCTTACGAACAGCTTTTTCAAATTTAGCTCCGACAACCCCGATAATGAAGGCCGGAAGAACTGAACCTTGCAAACCTACAACTGGGATAAATCCGAAGAACTGCATTGCAGTTACTTCACCACCAGAAGCAACAGCCCAGGCATTTGGAAGGGAGCCAGATACGAGCATCATACCAAGAACGATACCAACGGCTGGATTACCACCGAATACACGGAAGGTTGACCAAACGACCAAACCTGGCAAGATAATAAAGGCTGTGTCAGTCAAGATTTGAGTGTAAGTTGTCACATCTTCTGGAAGTGTCATTCCAAGAGCAGTCAAGAGACCACGAACACCCATGAAGAGACCAGTTGCTACGATAACTGGAATGATTGGAACGAAGACGTCACCGAAAGTACGGATGGCACGTTGGAACCAATTTCCTTGTTTTGCAGCTTCTGCTTTCATTTCAGATTTTGTAGAAGTTGGCAAACCAAGAGCTACGACTTCATCGTACATCTTGTTTACTGTACCAGTACCAAAGATGATTTGGTATTGACCTGAGTTAAAGAAAGCACCTTGAACTTTTTCCAAGCTCTCGATAGCATCTTTGTTAATTTTCGCTTCATCTTTCACCATCACACGGAGGCGAGTCGCACAGTGCGCAACACTGTTAACGTTCTCACGTCCACCTAAGGCTTCGATGACTTTTTTTGCAATTTCTGTATTCGTCATTTGCAAAAATCTCCTTATAAAAAATTTGTAAAATGTTTGAAAGCGATTTTATCCGCCCTACGCATATAATTCTATCATGTTTTTAAAATATGTCAAGCGTTTTGCAGAAAAAATTTTAGCATTTTGAATTTTTTGATTGTTTTTGATGTTTTTAAATAAAAAAAGCAATATTTTACCTATTATTGTGAGGTTTTTAAATATTTTTTTGCAAATTCTTTCATTTTTTCATTCATTTTCATAAAATCATTCAATCTGTTTCTGTCAATCGTTTGACATTTTTTTCTTAATTTTATGATAAAAGACTTGCTTTTTTAAAAGGAAACGTTTACTATAAAGATAGTAGAATTTATGGAGGGAATATAAATGGAAT
>CABPWC010000001.1 GCA_902461025.1 uncultured Streptococcus sp. | reverse complement strand
CTGAGATTCGTCACCACCAGAGAAGTAATCTACGGAAAAATCGCGTCTATACTGTTTTTACGGATGAGCGAGTCCAAGAACTTTTAGCAGATTTACGCTTAGCAGATTCTTTTTTTGGTTTGGAAACAGGGATTGATCCAGATATTTTAGGAGATGAGGAAGCAGGTCGTGCCTATCTCTGTGGAGCCTTTTTGGCAAATGGGAGTATTCGGGATCCTGAGTCAGGCAAGTATCAGTTGGAAATTAGTTCTGTTTATCTGGACCATGCCCAAGGGATTGCTTCACTTTTGCAGCATTTCTTGTTGGATGCCAAGGTGATTGAACGAAAAAAAGGTGCGGTGACCTATCTTCAGCGAGCGGAAGATATTATGGATTTCCTGATTTTAGTGGGAGCCATGGAGGCGAGAGATACTTTTGAAGGCGTCAAGATTCTCCGAGAAACTCGAAATGATCTCAATCGTGCTAATAATGCTGAGACAGCAAATATCGCTCGTACGGTTTCTGCGAGCATGAGAACCATCAACAATATCAGTAAAATCATTGATACCGTAGGTCTAGATAGCCTACCAGTAGATTTGCAAGAAGTAGCGCATTTGCGTATCCAACATCCGGACTACTCTATCCAGCAATTGGCAGACAGTTTGACAAATCCACTCACAAAAAGTGGTGTCAATCATCGACTGAGAAAGATTAATAAAATTGCAGATGAACTATAATAATATAAAACAACCCCTTGATTTATCAATGCTTTCAAGGGGTTTTGTTATGTTGTAAAACTAAAAAGGGGCAACCGAGGGGCAGAATTAAAAAATACTATCTAATTTATCGACCAGCTTATCTTCCATGTCCTGAGTTGTATGAGAGTAGATTTCTAAGGTCATCTTAGCATTTGAGTGCCCGACTCGGTCCATGATCGATTTAATGGGAAGCCCTGATTCTGCTAAAAATGAAATATGGGAGTGTCTGAAAATATGGCTGGTTAGATTTTTGTCTATTCCAGCTTCCTTGCCATATTTTTTTAATATCTGTATAAAGCAAGCTATTGTTGTAGGTTGATTCCATCTTTCAAAGCAAAAGATATAATCATCGCTTGACAATGGCTGGAAACGTTCGCTAAGACGTGCTATTTGTCTTTGAATTGCTTCCATAACAATCTTAGAAGCTTTGATTGTCCGTATTGAATTTGTAGTCTTTGGAAGTGTTTTGATTTTGTTTACTGAGTCAAAATTACCTGTGATTTCAATTTTGTTATTTTGAAAATCTATATTCTTCAACTGCAAGGCAGTTAACTCTCCATATCGCATGCCTGTCAAAGATAGAACAAGCACCATATCTGCATACTTCTGGTGGTATTCTCGACCATTTAGAACATTCACTAAGGTTTTTATTTCATCCATGGTAAGGAAATTATTACGCTTTTTTTCTAGCTCTTCCAAAGTCTTTGGTCTTTGAGGAATTGTAGTATAATCCACTTCGTTATTCTCGATATAAGAATATTGAACAGCGTACTTGAAGATACCTCTGAGTCGGTGTCTGACTTTTTTAGCAGCAATATGTCCATTGCTTTCAATCACTTTTTCGATAGCTTCCTGGAGAAAACGTCTGTCTAAATTGGCCAATAAAGTGTCAGATGGTATGACTTCCTTCATCTTCTTATCAATTGACTTGCAATTGTGTTTCGTCGACTCTTTGACTGTTTGTGACCAGGATTTATAGAATAATTTATAAATCTCTTCAAAGGTAATACTCTCTACTTGTTTAGTGTTTAGCTTTTGTTTTATCTTTTCTTGCAAAAGTAATGCAGCTTGATTTTTAGCTTGAGGGGTTTTCTTTTCCATTGTGACTGATACTTTTTTTAATTTCTCAGTATATGGATCCTTATACCGTTCAAAAAATTTATATTTGCCGGTTGGTAATTCTTCCATCCACATTTGCTTTTCACCTCATTTCTTGGTAAAATAGACATAGAAAAGAGGGCTTTTTAATGCCTGTCTTTCTATACATCCTACTCCACGCTCAGAGTCGCCAAACTTTTGAGAGCGTGGGGCTTTTTTGTTTTGTCTAGACTTTGTAAATGTCAACGACCTCTCCGATTGTGCGGATGTCGTCATTCTCTGACAAGTGAATTTCCTCGTATCCACTATTTAGACTTTGAAGATACCAGGAACCGTCATAATCTCTTTTCAATTTCTTGACGAAGTTCTTACCGTTAATTTGGAAGATACCGATTGAATTGATATCTACCTGACTGGTAACTTTGATGAACAATAGATCATTATCTTCAATGAGTGGTTCCATACTATCGCCTGCCACTTTAGCGATGGTGTCATAACTTTCTGGGACATCTTCAGCTCTAAGTTTCACCTCCATGTGAAGATTATCTTCCTGGAACGTTCCATGACCTGCTGCAACTAATCCCTCGACATAATCTATAATGTAGTCATCGTCTTTGTACTTCTCTAGAACTGTTGATGTCTTCATGCTGATTTGCTCGTTTAATAGAACAGTGGCATAGTCGACTACATTTGCTTGTCTATCTTCGTCTAGTTGATTGAAAATGGTTAGAATTTCAGCCTGATCAATATCAATGCCGTTAAAATAATCTAGTGGGACATCGAAATAATCAGCAAGGATTTTGACAGATGAGAGTCTAGGTTCCTCTCTATCATTTTCCCATTTTGAAATTTTACCTTTATTAAAATTGATAGTGTCAGGATATTCCTTGTTCAATATATCCGCTAACTCTTCAAGAGTTAGATTATGGCTTTTTCTAAGCTCTTTTATTTTGTTTCCTATCATTGTTGTTGCTCCTTTTTCTATAATGATAATACCATAAAAGTTTCGTTAACGCAAATTATTTTAAAAAAATTAAAAAAAGTTGTTGACAACGAAAAAATAAAAGTGTATACTTAACTCATAAAATAAAGTTGCGAAAACGACAACTTGGAAAGGAGAGGTCTATGGAAGGTTCACTAGTACTGGATAAACCATACCACAATTTAAAAGGTATCATCGTTTCTAAAGGTTTGAAACAGAATGATATTGCCGACAAGTTAGGGATGGATAAGTCTACACTTAGCATGAAAATCAACCGATATAAAGGGCGAGACTTTACATTCTCAGAGGCAAGTAAGCTGGCAGAATTGCTAGGTGTCAAGATGGAGGATTTCTAGCAGTATTTTTTTACTCTAAAAGTTGCGAAAACAACAACAAAGAAAGGAGTGCGCATGAAAGAAATTGAAAAAAATGCCCTCGACGATGTTTTGAGGACAATTATACTTATAAACGGGAAGATTGAAGAAATTGCTGAAATTCAAAAGCAGCAGGAAATACTTATTTCTTATCTTCGTGGGATGATAGCAGGTTCTGAGTCCGAGTGATTCTATCTTGATATTGTTGGGTTAATGACTGATAGTCAATTTGTGATTCGTTTAAATTTAAACCACCAATGATTCCGAGAGAAGAGTTTGACTGATTTTTTTCAAGAAGATTTAGTATTTTGTCTAGCTTTTTAGTTAGTTTATCATCAAGATCATCTAATGTAAGGCTTTTATCCAGGCGGCTTTCAGGCATTTCGAAGTTTTTAAAACTTTGTATTTTAGCTTTTAAATTCTCTTTAGATTCTTCGATTTTTGCTACATCCGTATCATAGAAAACGGTACGAGTCGTCATAACATCAAAAGGAAGATTTCCTCCTACTTTTATGATTGGGACTAGTGGAAGTTCAAGCGCCTGTCTGAAACCTAACTCGTAGAATGCGTTGGGATTATGGTCTGTCATATCTGCTATAACCATAGGAGCAGTTTTAAGGTAATTGATAATTGTAGTGTTGATGTTATCAACTGCGTTGACGTGATCAACACGAACAGGTTTATAACCGAGTTCTTCACAAACAGGGGCGATAAGATACTTATATACATTGTCAGCTCGCTCTCTGGTAGGTGTTCCAGATTCGCCAATAGCAGTTACAATAAAACAAATTTTTTCAGTCATAATTATACTCCGCAAATTTTATTATCTTTATTATACCAAATTTAGAAAGGGATACAATGAACGAAAAGAAACAAAATAATGATCTCATCAAAGAAATTATTGAGAAACATTTTGAAAATATGGTTGATGATATTTTGGAACATACAGAGACCTACTATGAAGCTTTAGGAGCTATTAGTAGCATCAAAGGAAGTAAAATCCCGAATATGCTTCACTTAGCTGATTGTTTGATGAAAGATATCAGAAAACGTGCTATGCAACAAAAAACACCTAATCATCAAAATTAGGTGCTGGAGGAGAGGAATATGAACAAATTAGAAAGAACAGCCCTCAACGAGATATTGAGGACCGTGACCTATATTGCTGAGAAGAAAGAAAGGAGAGAGGGAGAATGGTAGAGCCTTTCTTAATTGGCTTTGTTTTTGGTAGTTTTCTGTGCTACATTATCGCTACTCTGATAGGTGCTGTATTGGACTTTAAACTTCAGAAGTGGCAACAACAAAGCGATAAAAGCAATCCAACCTGTAAGGATTGAAAACTGTAATTCTGTGAGAGTCAAGGTAGCGACAGCTATCACTGCAGTCGCTAAACCTACAGATGAAATGTAAGTTGTGATTTGTGTATAAACTTTATCAGGTATCAATTTTCTATTTCGTCCACATGAAATACAGAAATAAATTGAACCGAAAAATATAAAGCAAAGAATAAGAACAAATACAATAGCAAGGATTCTTTGTTCTGTAAAAGCTTTCAAGAAATCTGTTAACAGTGAATCAGAAATAGGATAAAAGGTAGTAAAAAGGTGAAATCCTACGATAACTGTCGAAATCGGAACTAGGACACCATATAAGACGATTTCCTTTAGATAGTGAAAAAATGAAGATTTCATTAATCTCCTCCAATCGTTTTTATTTATTATACCAAATTTAGAAAGGAATACTATGAACGAAATTTTTAATTTTCACGGGCAAGAGGTCCGTACTATGACAATCAATGACGAGCCTTGGTTCGTTGGAAAAGATGTTGCTGACATCTTAGGATATAGCAAAGCAAGAAATGCAATCGCCCTTCACGTTGATGAAGATGACGCCCTAAAACAGGGCCTCACAGATAATCTTGGAAGAACGCAAGAAACAATCATCATCAATGAGTCAGGCTTATACTCACTTATCTTATCTAGCAGATTGCCACAGGCGAAAGAATTCAAGCGCTGGGTAACATCAGAGGTGTTGCCAGCTATTCGCAGACAAGGCGGTTTTATCCGTGAGGACCTAGATGAAGATGCCTTCATTGCTCTATTTACTGGGCAAAAAGAACTTCGGAAACAACAAGTCACAATGCTAGAAGATATCGACTATCTCAAGAATGAACAACCGATTCACCCAAGTTATGCTCAGTCGCTATTGAAGAAGCGTAAGGCTCGAGTGGTAGCTTGCCTTGGTGGAATTGACAGTCCAGCTTATGCAGATAAGGCATTCGCTCAATCAGTCTTCAGACAAGCTGAGATTGATTTCAAGGATCATTTCAACATCAGTCGCTATGACCTATTACCAAAGAAATTCGCTGAAGCAGCATCGAAGTATTGGATGACTTGGGAGCCATCTACCAATACTAAGATGAAAATCATGGATTTGAATGCTTTTAACATAGCTCAGAGAGGATGAAAATTAGAACACAAAAAAGCACCTGACTGCAATCAGGTACTTACTAAAATTACTACTTAAATTATAACATGAAAGGGGCAGAAATGGAAGCAATTGAAGTTGTGAGAATTAGGGATGTGATCATTGAGAAGGTTTCGGCCAACGATGAAGAATTAGAACACATTTTTGGATGCACAAAGCGACAAGCAGGAGACATGAGACGAGAGATGAAGAAATTGCCTAGTCAACAGAAACACCTCAGAAATGATGGCCAACTTGTCACAATTAAAGGATTTGACACATACCTGCAATATAGAGGTAGTCGAGAATGGAAAAAAGAAATGGAAACAAGCAAGAAAATGAGGTCGGTTGGATGAAATTACTAGATAAACTTACAAAATGGTTTTTTAAAACAGCAATCGAAGTCAATGTGGATTGGCGAGAGGTTGCGTTGGACTTAAACCGAGAATTGATTGCAGCACAAGAAGAAAACCAAATACTTTATCAGCGCATAGCTGACCTTGAAAAACTATTAGAGGTATAGAGAATGACAGAACCAACTTTAGCAAGCCAATTTCTTGGAATTGCAACAACTATGATTAGTTTGTTCATTGTATTGTCACTCATTGCATACGGTGAACAAAAAGCAAAAGCAAAAAAGAAAGTGCAAGAAGAACATGACAAGATGATTATTGAAATCTACCAACAAGGGCGAAATCAATTCAACAATATTGCTCGTGAAAACATCAGAAATTGTGACAGAAAGTTCACGTTTAACGAACAGCCTCCTGTCGGTCTATCAAAAAAGCAAAAATAAGGAGCAAAACAAATGTCAACAGATTACAAGAAATCAATCAAATGGGTTGAAAATACAATCCAAATTTACAACGAGCTTCTCAATGATAAAAAACGAAAACTATCAAGGCATGACGTAACATTTTATAACTACAACCTTGAGAATTTAATTTCAATCAAGGAACACCTTATTGACTACCAAAAACTAGCCCAAAATTACCGTGAGCTGGATAAAAACTACTGCTTATTGAAACTTCAAAAAATGGAAGTGGATAGCCGTTTTATTTTTGAAGATATGAAGAAGGAATATCGTGCAAATCGCAGGAAGTGGAAAGCAAAGATATAACGCTGAACGGAGGAGTATATGTCTGATAATAAAAAATATTACTACTTAAAATTGCGAGATAATTTTTTTGACAATGACGATATAGCAATCCTTGAAAGCATGCCAGACGGGATACTTTATTCTAACATTCTACTTAAACTTTACCTTAGAAGCCTTAAAAACAACGGGAAATTAATGTTTAATGACCGCATACCTTATAACGCACAGATGCTATCAACGATCACTAGACAACCGATTGCAGTTGTAGAAAAAGCAGTCGGGATATTTAAAGAGATGGGGTTGATTGAGGTGCTAGACAATGGGTCCATCTATATGCTTGATATCCAAAATTTTATTGGTTCATCAAATACTGAAGCAGATAGGAAACGTGAATATAGACGAAAAATTGCTTTAGAAAAAGGTCAAAAACTTTTGGGACATTTGTCCGGACAAATGTCGGACGAACAAGCACCAGAGATAGAGATAGAGAATAGAGATATAAAAGAGAATAGAGATATAGAAGAGATAGATTCTGCTAAGGACAACTATCATGCTGCTATTGCTGGATATTATCAATCTCGTATCGGGGTGCTTGATGGGAAACAATTTGAACAACTAATTGACTACATTAAATTTGATCATATGGAGTATGAATTAGTAAAACTTGCGATTGACAAGGCTGCTGATAATTCAAAACGAAATTTTGGATATGTAAACAGTATTCTGAAGAATTGGGCGCAAAACGGCATCAAAACCACAGTACAACAAGAAGAAGAACAATCAAACTTTAATAAATCAAAAGGATTTACTAATTCTCGTGGAAACCAGTCAGAACAGGAGGCAAAGAAGGAATGGGGGTTCTAGAATTAATTCAACAATTTGAAGAAAACTTCTATCCAATCAGCGAACAGAAAAAATCTCTTTTGAAAAAGCAATCAAAAGAAACAGTGGCAGCTTGCTTGTCCGATATGGCAAGCTGGAAAGCTTGTGGAGGTAGGATGTCATGGTAACTGATGCTTTAGAAGAAATGGCTCTCTCTTATCACAGAAATACAGAAGAACAGGACGAAATTTGCGATAAACACAAAATTCCACTGATTAAAATTCTTCGTACAAATGATGTCCTTTGCCGTTTGTGTGAAAAAGAACGCATTCATGCTGAAAATCAGATTAGAGTAAACGAGCTTGCTGATGCAGAATACGAGAGAGAGAGAAAGTTTTATCTTGAAAAATTCTCGTTATATGATGATGTGCTGAAGAATGCTACTCTTGAGAATTTTGACACGCCTACAGAAAAAGAAGCTGAAAAGTTAGAATTCGCCCAAAAAATCTGCAAAGAGTGGGCAGATGGTGCCAGAAATAATGTTATTTTTCAAGGCGAAGCTGGAACAGGTAAAAGCCATCTTGCATTTGCGATTATGAAGGAACTATCAGCGATTACAAAAGAAATTGCTATCTTCATCAATGTTACTGATCTTCTGATGAAGATTAAGACAGATTTCAGCCAGGAGGAATTCCTGGTAAACAAAATCTCTAGCGCAAAGTTTTTAGTCCTTGATGACCTTGGGATGGAGAAGGACAGTGAATGGTCCTTCAGCATTCTTTACAACATCCTCAATAAAAGGGCCAACACGATTATCACTACAAACCTAACTGCACAGGAAATCCAAAAGCGATATGGCCGGCCATTCATGAGTCGTTTGATGAAAGGTGTAGACAATGAGCATCTGATGGTATTCAATGATTTAAAAAATAAAAGGAAAGACTACTTTTAGAAAGGTGGCATACCTTGTTATTAAAATTGTATTTTGTCTACAATGGACATCGAAAATTCTTTCTTGGCTATTTCAATAATGTGGATAATCTTATCGAACAAATGAAAAGTCATCAGAAAGCTTATTCATCGATTACAAAGCCAAAATTCAGAAAATATATCGGAAAAGACGATGTACGTTTTGATTATGGCGCGATAGATTGTTATTACTTAGCAGTAAAATCAACGTGCCGCGAATCACGTTAAAAGCGAGCTAGGAAGCGTCAATCAGTCGTGTGACTAATGGACGAGCGACTGCCCGTATTTAGCCAATTAACAAAAAGGCAGTCGCATTTTTTTGAAAACAAAATGAATGAAATCAAAGAAAAAGCCCTGGCTAAGTTGCTAGAGGAATTAAACCAACCACATGATGCAGCACTTGATCGTGTTCATAATTGGATATGCGATCAGGAAGACAATGAATTATTCGAAGGCATCTTAAAAGAGCGATACTCTCTGAAATGCGCTCTAAGTTTCGCAAAAGAAAAAGCTCGTAAATTTGCCGAAAACGGAGTCGCTTGTATAGATGACGCTACTGTATTCAGATGGATTCGAGAATACTTTATCTCAAATTCGCAAGTATCTAACATCAAGCAGGTACCTGTTGAATCTGTCAAGAAGAAGATAGAAAAGCCTAAAAATCCTCCTGAAAATAAAGTTGATGCGGTCAAAATTAAGAAAGAGAAAGGAGCAGTCGAAAAGCAAATGAGCATTTTCGATTTCTTAGACGAATGAAATATGAACAATGCAAACGAGAAGCTGACAGACGACTGAAACCACCTGCAGATTTCTGGAGATGGTGCTACTCGCAAATCACAACGTACAAATGGATCAATAAGGGCAAGACCATAATCGCTTCAGATTTGAACCTTGGCCATTGTATCGAGAAGCGACTGACAAAGTCATCACGGCTCACTTTTTATGACAAGACCTACTTTTTCTCTATCATTCTCAGCACCTCGAAACGCATCGAGATTCAATCTTATGAATTTAGCTCGAAGCTGGTTGAAGGAAAACAATTTATCAATTTTCAACTTACTAATCTAGAGCGATTTGAAAATGACAAACACACAAAGATTGGCCAAGATTACAACGGACAATTTTATCCGTATCTATTCGCTAATTCGTTTAGTGGCGGTTTTTACACAGGAAATATTTTTTATCCAAACAACTGGGAAAAGAGACTTCAAAAAGTATCCGAACTCAAATATTTGGAATTCGATAATATCTATTTTTGGGAAATTGAACGACTTTATAAATATAAGTTTGAAATCGAGTTTGCTCAAAAGATTCATGCTTACAGGTTGGCCAACGAAATCATGTTTCCGAATTATAGAATCGGATTTACAAGAACCGTAGATATGCGAACCTTGAACCGTAGATGGCTTCAAAAGAATAAACAATTCTTTAAGAACTCAAATCGCAGCTTTAACGAATTTGAGTTGAGCCGTCGATTAAAAGAACGGAACGGCCAGCTAGTACCTGGTATCGAGTCTTATCTGACTTACCACGATATCAAGCACATACCAAAAGGTGTAGGGATCAATAAGTTTCAGAAATGGGTTATTAAGTATCACATTGAATTCAATGAGTATCTTGATTATCTCAAAATGCTACGAGAAATGGGAATTGAGCCTGAAGGCGATGCTATGCTTGTGCCAAAGGATTTCACGTCCATGCATAATCACACGGTTGGATTATACAATAAATTCGTTGAAGAAAGACGCAAACTGGAAGATAAGAAGAAACGCAAGCAACTTGAAGCTGAGTTTAAACTTAAAAAAGGAATGGATAGGACCATCCACGGTTACGCATTCCATGTCCCTATAAAAGTGGCCGAACTGATCTACGAAGGCAAGAAGCTACATCACTGTGTAAGCTCATACACAGATAAGCACTTCAAAGGGGACACCTTAATAGTGTTTGTCCGTTTATCAAATCAACCAAAAACACCTCTTTACACACTTGAGGTAAAGCAGGGTAAGATAGTCCAGTTTCGTGGAAAGTATAACGAAGATGTCCCAAGCGATGTCTGGGACATAGCCAATGAATGGATGAAGCAAACGAAATTAGTATCAAAAGCAGCATAAATGAAAAAGGAGTTTGTGAAGATGAAGCTTGAAGACTTAAACAAAGCTAGACATATCATGCATTTGATTAAAGAGTACAAATATTTCTTAGAGGTTAAACGCAAGTGCTGGAATGAGCTTAGTATTACAAAGAAAGAGACTAATTATATTCTTAAAACGGCTTATGGATTTCTTTCAAAAGAAATCAAAGCAGATGAGATATTGTCTAGTCTAATCACAGAAACCATCCAGAATCGAATCGAAACGCTAAAGCAAGAACTTGTTGAATTAGGAGTAGAAATGGAGGAATCGGAAGATGAATAAAAAAGAGTTGATTGATTATTGTAATGCCTTAAAAGAAAATAAAAGTCAATTTATAAATTGTATTGATGTAAACAGAATCATCAATACAATTAAACAACTAGAACCTGAAAAAGTCAAAGTGTCTGAGGAAGAAGCAAAATTCCTTGAAACGTTTGATTTTAGATATGATTTTGATGTTACAACGGCTTTATATTATGTTTCGAGAACTGGCTGGGGGTATCACTTAACGGATAAAGACGGCACAGAATTAAAACATTTAACGAGAGAAGCTAGACTACCTAAAAACAGAAAAAGATTGATAAAAGCCATACTTGACGGCTACGAAGTCAATAAAGAAAAAAGGTATTTGGTAAAGTTAAAAGCAATAGATCAGTATCTTGTAAGTGTTAAAGATGAGAATTTCTTGGGATTTTTACAAAGCAGATTAAGAAGCGAATTCACCCGCAAAGAACTCGAAGAAGTTGGGTTCGGATGGGTCTTCTCTTGTGAAGGGATTGAGATCGAGGAGGTGGAAGAATGATTATTAAAAATTATAAATACAATAATTCGGAAGACGGTATTCATTACACAATTGATGTAGATGGTTACGAAGTTGAAATGAATCACACAAGAACAGAGTACGGCAGTGTACAACATGATGACATAGAACATTTTTTGGATGAAATCGCCGAATACGATGTGCAAGAAGCAGAATTGATTGAAGACTTTGTAAGACTTCAAAGTTATCTGTTAATGTATGGAGTTGGATTTACTCTTAAAAATGCTGAGGAGGTGGAAGGATAATGCCAAATTGGGCCGAAGGATCTCTTAAATTAAGAGGAAGAAGCGAAAATATTGCATCAGCATTAAAACAAATGCTATTAAACGACACTGTGACGCTAGAAGATAAATGGGATGGCGTTCTGCTTATATTCAACAACACAGATCCCTATTTTTACATTAATGGAACAAGACGAGCATTTATTCATCAAAAACAAATAGAAGTTTGGCTTGAAGAAGAATTCTGTATTGTTGAATTGGATAATTTCAAGCAAGCGTGGAGTGCTATTCCAGAAAATTATCAAGAAATTTCAAGTAAGTTTGATGTTGATATTAAAATCTTTACATTTGAATGTGGAATGGAATTCACACAGGAAATTGAAATCTCAAAAGGTAAAATTATCAAAGACCTTTGTTATGAATATGATAATTATCAATGGGAAGTTCCATTTAGAAATTTAGGAGGTTGAGCAATGAAACGCTTCTTAATCGGCTATGCCTTACTTACTACTTGCTTGCTATTCATGCAACGTGAAGCACAGAAACCCTTACTGGTTTATCACGCTGATAGTAAATACGCAATCACTGGCAAGGTTACGGAAAAACGAAAAATCGGAAGTCTTTTCACTATCACGGTTAACGGGAATGTGTTTGTGGTGAGTGAACAGAAGTACAACAATACAGAAATTGGAAAAGAGGTAAAATTATGAAATACAAAACTAAAATCAATGGAAAAGAAATCGAATACGGTGCACTAGTTGAAAAATCACATTTTTCAGACGAAGAATGGTCTGCTATTTACGCAGAGATTGCAGAAGAAAATTACCCAGAAATTTTTGAAAAAAGAAAATCGGATACTGCATTTATTGACACGCTTGGTGCTTTGACTTCACTAGAAGAACGATATGAAGCATTACTAGAGCTACTGCCCCAAGATCAATTCTCTCGCGCTGGCACTAATCCGAAATGGGTAGCAGACGCAGTGGCAGAGAACACGCTGAATAAAGTGGATACACAATACGATGTGTCGGTTTTAATTGAACGATGTGAAACTCTAGAGGAATTGAAGAGTAAGCTGACAGAATACTTTGATTTAGAAGAAATGTAGGGTAAAACATGAACACACTAGAGAATGTAAAAAAATGGTTTATTGATCGCGACCTGGAAAACGGTGGACGATTAGATAAGCAGTCTTTGAAACTCAGCGAAGAATTTGGTGAGCTATGCGCTGGTTACCTCAAAAAAAATGAGAAAGTGACCAAGGATAGTATCGGTGATTGTGCAGTCGTGATTGTAGGACTAGCACTATTAATCAAAGAGGATGTCAATCAGATTTTTAAAGAGTCTGATAGTATCATCAAAAAAGATGTGATGGAATGTTTCGTCTCTATCAATGCAAATATTAGTGAATTTCAACTCTCACAAGGATTTGCTAGCAAGGAATTGTGTAGGCATAATCTAGTACGCTGCATTGGTTATCTGAAAAATCTTGGTTATGATTTTGATGAATGCTTTGAACTAGCATACCAGGAAATCAAAGACCGTAAAGGTCGCTGGATTGATGGTTCGTTCGTGAAAGAGGAGGATTTGCCAGATGATACCAAAATTTAGAGCGTGGCACAAGACGTGGGAGGAAATGGGTAAAGTTAAACGGATACGTTTTGATGACGAAGGGAATGTCACAACTGTGTTGTTTCGTGGAAGAGATCTTGGAACTAATACACATGCCGACGAAATCGAACTCATGCAGTCAACTGGTCTTTGTGACAAGGAAGGTACAGAAGTTTTTGAAGGTGATATCTTACATCATCAGATACAGACAGAATATACCTTTATTGTCAAATATGACAAAGACAAAGGTCGCTGGTACGGCGATGGTCTAAGTCGCACCTATCGGATTGACATCGCAAAGAGATTCCTACCGCATTATTACAAAGTCATTGGGAACATCTACGAAAATCAAGAACTTCTAGAGGTGGAGAATGAGAATTAAAACATCGAATGGCGCAATCGTCAACGTTAACAACATGAAACGAAGCATCACGATTGAAGGAATCGAGCTCGGTTCAGATTGTCAAGCGTTAGTATCTAAACATCAAGATGGGACAGGTACGATTACTTTAGTCTTTGATGGCAAGATTATTTGAAAGGACAGGCAATGAAACCTAAAAAATACCCATATTCAGGCTCTCAAAAGACAGATAACAAACAAGATAGAGTCAAATTCGCTGAGGTTTTAAATTACGAACCAATTAATGTGTCAATTGTTGTTAGAGAAGGGGAAAATAGTGATATATTAGCAAAATGTGTAATTCGCGCTTATGGCGAAGCATTATCTTTTATAGCAACATTACCAGTAAAAGGAACTAGGTTTTCGAAACAAAATCAAGCGCTGTTTAAAATCAGGCCTTATCAAAGAATTGAAAAAATGGGGATCGAGAAGCTTTTAGAAAGCAATCATTTCATTTGGTCGAACATTTGCCTGGAAGAATTTATCAAAATAGTTACTCAGAAAGGAGGTTTATAGCATGCAGCTAAGATTGAAAGAACTTAGAGAGGACCTGTGTCTCTCTGTAGTACAGATGGCAAAAGAAACAGGTGTTTCACAAAATACAATTCATTTGTATGAGCGAGGTGGATATCCATCTATTAAGCAAATTGAAACGATTGCTAAAACTTATGATGTAAACCCTGCATGGTTAGTTGGGTGGATAGATGATGAAACGATGCCTGCAATCCAGGTAGTCGAAAAAGTGGTCTATAAAGAAAGTCCAACAGCAAGACTGCCAGATTATCACAATAACAATAACGATGGTAAAATTATCAAATGGGTTAGATCCAAAAGATACATGGGAGGTAAGGTTTGGGCAAAAAGAACTTAACAAAGGCAAGAAGAGATTATCTTGAGTTTGAACTCGATGATAAATATTTAATGATTGACAAACTTATCGGCCAACGAAGGCATGAGCTAGAACGTTTGTACGAAGTCAAGCATCTTACTGTTCCTAGTATTGATGATACTGGAGCAAGTGGCAGTGGGACGTTCGTCAACAGGTCGGAGAATCTAGCGGTTGCTTATGCAAGCGACCCTATGATTTTAAGATTAGAAAATCTCCAAAACGCTATTTCAAAATTACTAGAGAATCTAGAACCAGATGACAAAAAAATCTTTTATCTTCGATGGGGAGAACATACTGGATACGACTGGATTCAAGTTTGGCACATCATGGAAAACGGAGAAACTGGGTACTTGTATAGACACAGCAAGCAGATTTACAGAAGACGTGAAGTGATTCTCGATACACTTTCAAATTTGCTCTTTATGTAAAGTTGTCAAAAAAACATATAGAATTGACAAATAGAATGTGATAAATTAGTATCGTGAAGAATAGCAGAGAGGGAATCTCTGCTTTTTTTGTGCATTAAAAAGGAGGTGAGGATATGTGGTAGTTGTTGAACCAATCAGAAATAGAGATGATGTTCAGCTTATGATTGAATGGCTGACGTTGCATAGTGCAGTCAAAGAGTCAGATAGACAACGAAACCTCATGCTCTTCCTTTCTGGTGTTAATTTGGGATTTCGTATTGGCGATATCGTTAAACTGAAGGTAAAGCACGTTAAAGGTTGGCATGTCCAGATCGTCGATGAAAAGACAGACAAGCCAACCAAACGAAAGATGCCAAAGAAATTCAAGAATGCTATGAGGCAGTACATCAAAGATAAGAAAGATGAAGACTTCCTCTTTCCAAGCCGAAACGGAAAGCATCAGCATATAAAACCTAACACAGCTTACAAGATCATAAAGAAAGCTGCTGAAGAAGTTGGTCTAGAAAACATAGCTACTCACTCGATGAGAAAGACCTTTGGCTTATTCATGTACGAACAAACCAAGGATGTCGCTCTGATAATGGACCTACTGAACCACTCAAGCCAGAGTATTTCACTGAGATACATAGGCAAAAACCAAGATTCACAAGACAGAGCCATGACTAAGTTTCAAGGCTTTTAATTTTTTAATTTTATAATCAATTCATTATTTTGAGGTTATGATGATTTCATTTCATACACACAAGATAAATGCTTGATGAATCTGAGTTATTATGTATGTATCGAATTCACTAGAATATGTAAAACAAGGAATTGAGAGAGTAAAAATAGTGAGGTTTACAAAGTTATGAAAGGTGAATCGGAAATGGAGTTTGTAGATGTAGTAGATGTTAAACAAGGATTGGCAATGTACAGAGTCAAAGAAAGTTTTTTAAAAAAGAAATTTTCGTTTGAAAATATTTTTTTCTCTCCTTCAGAATGGAAAAAGATTAGAAACCAATTTTAAACATTTATGATTGATGTAAGTACTAGAGCTGCACGAGCATTATTTTATGCATCACAAGCTTGGAGAATTTTGAGAGAGCAAGCACTTGAACGTGATCACTACGAATGTGTTTGGTGCAGAGAAGAAGGCAAAGTCACAACAGAGAACCTAGAGGTTGACCATATCAAAGAACTAGAGTTCTATCCAGAGTTCGCTCTTGATATAGATAACCTCAGAACATTATGTAAAGAGTGTCACAATAAGAGACACGGACGTTTTCAGTTCCGAAAATCAAAAAAAATGCAAGATAAGAATTTCAGGACGGATGAATTTTGGGGAGAATAACACCCCCCGGTCAAAAAAAATCGAGTCTTTTTAAGGTTTTGGGAACCGGTGGGAGGGGTCAACTGTCCAAATTTTTAACGAAAAATTAAAAGGGGTGGGGGGTAATGGAAGAATACTCAGAAAAAAATATAAAAGAATTAGAAAATCAGCTACTTTCTAAAATCGGCTATTTCAGTCCTAGAAAAAAGGATGCAATCCAGTACGAAAAAGTGAATCGTTATCTTTATCTCGTCAGGCTACTCTATGAGCTGAAAGCCAAACTTCATGAAGACGGATTGGTCATCACTGTTCACAATGGGCAACAGAGATTCCAAAAAGCGAATTCTCTCATCAAGGAAATTAACACAACCAGCAATCAGCTTTTGGCGATTGAGCGCTCGTTTGATTTCGAAGTTGAAAATTCTCCTGTTGAGAAACCGACGTCTGGAAGTGATCTGTTATGATTTCTCATCCGTTGATTGATGACTACATCAAAATGGCCGAGAGAGGAGAAATCGTCGTCAACGAAGAAAGAAAGTTGCTGTTTAAAATCATCAAAGAGAAAATCTATCCTCGCGATGATTTATATTTTGATAATGATCTGATTGAGAAATTCATTCGGTTTACGGAAAAGAACTTTTTTCCTCTAGCGAAATACCAGCTTTTCTTGACCCCGTTCATTTTTCTTTTTAGGAAAGAGGACGGGGAGCCACACTTTGACGAGCATTTATATACTCTGGCTCGTGGGGGTGGTAAGAATGGTTTTATGTCCGCCAGGTCCTCGTTCTTTATCAGTCCTATCTACCCTATCAGAGATTATGATGTGACTATCACTGCAAACTCTGAGAAACAGGGTAAAGTTTCCTTTGAGGAGGTTTATGAGACTATCCAAAGGCGTGGTCTTGAGGACCATTTCTATCTAACTAAAATGTCTATCACAGGTCGAGCGAATAACTCGGTCTTTTCTTTTCGGACGAACAATCCGAAGACTATGGACTCTGCTCGTGATGGCTGTCTTGAGTTTGATGAGATTCACCAGTTTGAAGATGATAAGGCCGTGAAGGTTCAACGGTCTGGTCTTGGGAAAATCGCTCATGCTCGGACTTTCTACAACGGTACGAATGGGTATGTGCGTGAGGGATTTTACGACAAGCTAATAGAGAAGTCTATGCAAATTTTGAATGGAGAGGTTGACGATTTCAGGCTTTTCCCTTTCATCTGCAAGCTTGACAATGCGGATGAAGTGGACGACATGAAAAACTGGTCGAAAGCAAATCCGATGTTGGATGAAAGCACTCCTTACGCTAAGAGGTTACTTGCTAGAACCAAGGCTGACTATGATGACCTTGAGTTGGAGCCATCTGGACGTCAGGAGTTTATGACAAAACGGATGAACCTTCCTGAAGCGGACCTTGAGAAAGATGTGACTTCTCGAGAAAAGCTAGTTGCTTGTTTACGGTCTCCTGGTATCGACTTGAAAGGTCGGTCATGTGTGGCTGGTTTTGACTATGCTAGCATCCGAGACTTTGCAAGTGTCGGTTTGCTATTTAAGAATGGAGATGAATTCATCTGGAAGCAACATTCATTTGCACGGAAATCATTTTTGAAAGCTTTCAAGCTAAAAGCGCCTATTGAAGAATGGGCCGAAAAAGGTCTTTTTACAATCGTTGATGGTCCGAGTATTGATCCTAGACTTTTGATAGCCAAGCTGGAAGAATGGAGAAATCTTTATCAGATTGAGCTTGTATGTGCCGATGGTTTTAGAATGGATTTGTTAAAACCACTTTTGGAAGAGGCTGGGTTTGAATATGAATTTTTGAGAAATCCAGGGGCTATCCAATCCAAGGTTGCGCCAATCATTGAAGATGGATTTGCAAATGAGCGTTTTATCTTTGAGGGCGATAACTCTATGATTTGGTATACAGATAATACCTACGTCAAAGAGGACAAGGATGGCAATAAGCGTTTCTTGAAGAAAGAGCCTGTCAGAAGAAAGACGGATGGTTTCCATGCTTTGATAGCTGCTCTTTACAAGAGGGAACTAGTGCAAGAGTCAAATGTTGGGGAATTCCTAGATATGATTGATAGTTGGGAATTTTAATCTAAGCATAAATTTTGGGTGGGTGGTCGGCAGAAATTAAAAGAAAGGAGGAAGTGCATTGGGGTTACTGAATTTATTTAAGCGTGAAGTGCCAGAGGTTGGGTTTGAGTTCGAGGATCTTGAGCGGATGTTTGGAAATCTGCAACTCAAAAGCTTAGCGATTGATAAGTCAGCCGAGTTCATCGCTCGGATTTTTGCTAAGTCAGCATTTAAGTATCAAGAAAACGGTAAGGCTAAGCCTTCTGATTGGGACTATTTGCTGAATGTAAGGCCAAACAAAAATGAGTCTGCGTCAGATTTTTGGCAAAAGGTCGTCTATCGGTTGATCACTAAGAATGAGGTCCTAATCTTTCTTACAACGGATGACCAGTTGCTTGTTGCTGACTCTTACACACGGACTAAATATGCTGTTTATGATGATGTGTTTGAATTTGTAACTTGTAGAGGTTTCACATTTGAGAAGCGTTTTCGGATGAGTGAAGTGATTTTCTTACAGTACAACAATAATCGACTGCAAGATTATATTTCTGACTTATTTGCTGATTACGAGAAGTTGCACACTCGTTTGGTCGAGGCCTTGGCTAGGAACAATCAAATCAGAGGAACTCTGAAAACCAAAAACAATGGGAGTTTTGATAAGCAGATGCGTGATAAACTCCAATCATATGCTGATGGTCTCTTTAAATCATTTAGCACTAAAACGATTGCCATTGTTCCAGCTCAGGATGGAATGGAATATTCCGAGCATACGAATACAACAGGGACTTCAAATATTTCTGTTGATGAGTTAAAGAAACTTCGTCGGCAATTTGATGATGAGGTCGCGGACGTCTTAGGGATTCCAACAGCTTTAAGTCATGGCGATATGGCCAATCTTGAAAATAGCCAAAAAATGTTTAATAGTTATTGCTACCAATCACTTGTTAAGAAAATGAGTGATGGGCTTAATTTTGCTTTAGTATCAAGACAGCAATATGAGCGCAATAATCTATTTGTAATCATTGGCGAAGGTCAGAGAGATAAGTTTGCACTCGCTGGAAGCATTGATAAGCTTATTTCTTCTGGAGCAATGACTCGAAACGAGGTGCGCTCTGAACTTGGCTTAGAATCTGTCCCTGGTGGCGATAAATTCCTCATCACCAAAAACTATCAACTTGGTGAACAGTTAGAGAAAGGAGGTGAGAAAGAAGATGAAAGTAATTCAAATTAAGGGTACGATTGTTTCAAACAATGACAGATGGCTTTACGATTGGCTTGAGTGGGATGCAACCGCTCCGAAAGATATAGTCCTTCCTGATAGTGGTGAACCGATTGAGGTTCATATCAATTCTGGTGGTGGAGATGTTTATGCTGGTAGTGAAATTTATACTGCTCTACGCTCGTATCCTGGTGACGTGACCGTGAAGATTGTCGGTATTGCAGCAAGCGCAGCAAGCGTGATTGCAATGGCAGGAGATACGGTTGAAATCAGTCCGACTGCCCAAATTATGATCCACAATGTTTCAACGCAAGTAAATGGAGACCATAACACTCTGCTTCATGAGGCTGGGGTACTAGAAGGGTTTAACAAGTCGATTGCTAGTGCCTATGTTCATAAGACTGGCAAGGCTCTTGATGACTTGCTTGCTTTGATGAATAAGACTACTTGGTTTGATGCCGAGTCAGCTTTGAATCATGGCTTTGTAGACAAGATTATGTTTACAAACGAAGTTGCTCCGACTCTAGTAGCGAGTGAAACTCCTATGATTCCAAATGATTTTATCGAGAAAATGAGGTCAGCAATGACACCGGATATTGATAAAATCGCTGAATTGGTAGCTGAAAAGCTAGAAGCTAAACTACCAGATATACAAATTGAAAAAGAGGCTTTCGAAAATAGCGAATTTGTACAGAAGAAATTCAATTTTTCAGAAAGTCAAGACAATAGCACAAACAAGGCTGTTCCTAAAGGGTTCGGTCTTTTTATGTTTTAAGAAAGGAAAAACAGAATGACAATGCAATTATCTAACAAATTTGAAAAACAACGTCAGGCATTTTTAGATGCTGTTACAAATGGCGCTCCCCAAGAAGAACAAGCGAAGCTATACAATGACATGATTGAGTCCATGACCAATGAAATGATGGCTCAAGCTCGTGATGCTGCCCGTGAAGAAGTTTCAGCCTTGAATCCATACGATGCCAAGTTGACCGCTGAAGCTCGTGAGTTTTTCAATAACATTGAAAAAGCCGCACCTAAAGGGATTGATAAGCTCATCCCACAAGAAATCATCGATCGTATCTTTGAAGATCTGGTACAAGCTCGCCCACTCCTTCAACATATCGGCCTTAAAAATGCTGGTATCCGCTTGAAATTCCTCAAATCAGAGCAAACTGGACAAGCTGTTTGGGGAAAAATCAATGGAGAAATCCAAGGACAACTCAAACAACAATTTAACGAAGAAGAAGCAATCCAACACAAATTGACTGCTTTTGTTGTAATTCCAAAAGATGCCGAAAAATTTGGCCCAGCTTGGTTGGCGAAATTCATCTCTGTTCAAATTACAGAAGCATTTGCAGTGGCCCTTGAAGCAGCTTTCTTGAATGGTGATGGGGATAATAAACCTATCGGTCTTTCTCGTACACTTACAGGAACTGTTTCTGGAGATAAGACAACTTATGCTGAAAAAACAGCTCAAACTACTAAGTTGACTTTTGCTGACTCAGCTACCGTAGTCAAAGAATTGACAAAGGTTTACAAACATCACTCTGTTAAAGAAGATGGAAAAACTCCAGTTGCAGTAGAAGGTAACCTTGTAATGGTTGTTAATACAGCCGACGCTTGGGATGTGAAGAAACAATACACTTCATTGAACGCTCAAGCTGTTTATATCACAGCTATGCCATTCAACCTTATCTTGGTTGAATCTGTGGCTCAGACAGCTGGTAAAGTCACTACATTTGTCAAAGGTCGCTACGATGCTTTTGTCGGTGGTGGTATTACACTTGGCCGTTACACAGAAACATACGCATTGGAAGATTTGAACCTTTACACTGCTAAACAATTTGCTTATGGTAAGGCTCATGATGAAAAGACATCTGCAGTTTGGACTTTACAACTCCCTCAAGCTTAATTTAGGGGTTAGATCATGACTTCAGAAGTAGAACTTCATCCACTCCTTAAACCTTTTAAGGAGCGGATGAGGATTTTTCATAGTGGAGAGGACGAAAACCTCTCACGGATGTTGGAAAGCTCTGAAGCTAACATCCTTAACCTTGTTGGTAGTCAGTATCCAACTGAACCACGAGTTCGAGAGTTAATTTTGGAGCGTGCTAGATACGTCTACAATGACCAAGTGGAGTTCTTCTATGAAAACTTCCGAGGGGACTTAATGGCGTTATCTCTTGAAAATTACAACATGGAGGAAAAAGCGTGATTAGAGTTTTAAAAGAATTCTTTGACCTTGAAGCAAGTCAATTCCGTCCAGTAGGTTCAACATTTGAAGCGACAAGAGAACGTTTTGAAGAAATCAATTCTATCTTGCCTGGATTTGTTGAATGGGGCGAAGAAAAAACAGAAGTAGTTACAAATATTGAGCTACCAGAAGAATAAACCTCAATATCGTTATAAAAAGCCTGAAGCTCAAAACGGAGACCTGAGAACCCCCTTGACTTTCTATACTTCTAAAGTCGAGGAGGGGCTTCATGGTCGTGATGTGAGTCACGAGGAGGCTTTCTTTACGATGGGCCAAGTATACTCTCCTAGCTTTAAAGATATCGAGATTGCGACTGGTAAGTCTATGAAAGCTAAGATGACTCTGAAAATTCGTGATCCTTTGTCTGATTATCAGCCGAAGAATGAGCATTTTGTCGAAGTCGGAGACAGTCGTCTCAGTGGTGAAAAATGGCAAATTATCGATGTGCGTCCTGATTTTGACAATCGGGATTTTTTGATAGTTGTTATCGGTGGTGGTCAAGATGTCTAGTGGAGCAGAATTAAGAGGCTTTGACGATGTTCTTAGAAACCTTGAAATTCATCTTGGTGATACTAAGGTCAAACGTACTACGAGTCGAGCCTTAAAAGAAGTCGCAAATGAAACTTTAGAAGAGTTTAAAGGTGCTTTGCAAGTCTACAAAGATAAAGGAGACACTATTGAAAGTGCTACTGTTGGGCGTGTGACGGGTCTTGCTGCTGGCGTTCCTGTTGTGAAAATCGGTTTCGGTGAGGGTTCTAGATGGCGCTTAGTTCACTTGAACGAGTTTGGATATAGCAAGAATCCACATCCAAGAGGTTTTGGTGTAATTAGACGCTTTTCAGAGGCTCATGCTAAAACATACAAATATAGAATGGCTAGTCATTTGAAGATAGGAGGTTTTTAGATGCTCAAAGATAAGTTTAATGAACTCTATGAGACATTAAAAAAAGATGAGACCTTAGCTGGAATCAGTATCAAATCTTTTAATCGTCCAGACACGCTACCAAGCAATGAGACAAGTATCGTCATTAGACCAGTTGGTCCGCCGATGCAAACGGCTCATGGTAGTAATACAAGCCTAGCTAAGGCATTTCTCTACCAGGTCAATGTAGAGTCTAAAAATTATATGGAGTGCAAAGAACTCCAAAGAAAAATTGAAAAGATTATGGAAGAACAAGGATTTTATCAAACCACAGGTGGTTTAGATGAATGGATTCCAGAAATCAAACGCTACGTAGATGCTCGGACTTATAAAGGTCGGAGTGCTCTATATGAAGAATACTAAATTAAAGAAAGAGGTGCTATAAATGGCATTAGTTGGTTTTAAACGTATGACAGTTCGTGTGTTGGATGGAAATGCTACTCCAACACTTGGACAAAACCTTTTTGTAATCGAAGGTCAAACTGGTAAAGGTGCGACTCGTACTGCTAAGATTTCAGGTCTTGCAAGTGATCCAGTAAAAACCTATGGTAGCGACGTTGCTTACCACGTATCAAACCGTGGTGTTGGTGACGTTAAGATGGAAATGACTGCAGTTGACATCCCTGCAACTGTACTTGCTAAAATCCTCGGTCATGCAATCAAGGATGATATCATCGGTATTGGTGCTGACACAGTTGCTCCATACTGCTCAGTTATGCTTGAATCTAAAGCAGCAGACGGTACACAAGCACAAGTTGGTTTCTTCAAAGGTCAATTCTCAATGGATGCTGAGGAATTTGAAACCCTCAAAGACAAACAAGAAGAACTTCCAGATGATAGCTTGAGCTTCTCAGCTATTGCAAGTGACGATACAGACACTAATGGTCTTTACTACATCAAGTACATCGGTAAGGACGAAGAAAAACTCAAAAAATTCAAAGGACAACTTAAAATGGTTGCTGCAGGGTAGGAAGAGGGCGCAAGCTCTCTTTTTATCTTTTCTAGAAAGGAAAGTAAATGGCTAAGGTTAAATTTTTAATTAAAAACGAAAAGGGTCAAGATGTTCAAAAGACTAGTAAAGAAATTACTACTAAGGACTATCGTGACTACTTGATTCTCAATGAAGCACTATCATCTGATGTGTCAGAGGTAGAGAAATTAGACAAACAATTAGAATTCATCGCCTCACTGTTTGAAGATTTGGAAGTGGAAGAGCTTTTGAAATTCACGGACATGGCAGATATTTTTGCGGTATTTGCAGACATCTACTCTCATCTGGTTGGTGATGTTGACCCAAAGGAGAAAAAATAAAGCCAAGTGAAGCGCTGAAAAGGTTTTATGGTTTTGTCAAGCAAGCTACTGAAGGTCCATACGGTATGAGTATCCGTGATGTGATGGATACGAGCTGGGAGGACCTAATGGGTGTTCTTGGTCAAACCGAATCTGATAAAACTGAGGAAGTCATGGATCTTGCTGACTTTCTAGAAACGATTTAAAAAGGAGGATTTGAATGGCAGGTGGAACGCCGTTAGGTCAAATGTATATCGAGCTAGGGCTGGACGTGTCGAAGTTCAATCCTACTCTAAATGGTGCTAAAAATGCGGTTAAATATTTTCAAAGCAATGTAAAGGCGCTAGATAGTTCTCTGAAAGATAATGGAAAAAACACAGATTTACTACAAGCAAAATACAAGACTTTAGGCCAAGCTATTGGATCACAAAAAAAGGTCTTGGATGAAATGAAAAAGAGTTTTGATAAACTCGAACCAGGCACTGCTAAGTTTGATAAAGCAGCTGCAGATATTGAGCGTGAAAATGCTAAGTTAGCAGCAATGGAAAGACAACTTAGAAGTGTTGAACAGGCATTGATTGCAGTAGGTAAAGAAAATAGTTTCGCCACTCGTATAAACAAGCTAGGAGATGGTTTGATTAAGGGCGGAGATAAGATTAAAGCGTTTGGAGATAATGTTTCAACGCTTGGTGGAAAGTTAACTACTGGCTTAACTGCTCCGTTAGTTGCAAGTGTAGGTTTGATTACTAAAGCAGCAATCGACTATGAATCTGCATTTGCTGGAGTTAAAAAGACAGTAGATGAAACTGCAACAGTATCTTATAAAAACTTATCAGACGGTATTCGTCAAATGGCTAAAGAATTGCCCGCCAGTGCAGTTCAAATTGCAAACGTAGCAGAAGTAGCAGGTCAGCTTGGTATTAAGGCCGATGATATCCTTAAATTCTCACGTACTATGATTGATATGGGAGAATCAACCAACTTGAGCGCTGAAGATGCTGCGACAGCCATTGCCAAGATTGCAAACATTCTAGGTTTAACATCAGACGAATATTCTCGATTCGGTGCATCTGTAGTTGATCTTGGTAATAACTTTGCAACTACTGAGAAAGACATTGTAGAGATGTCTAATCGTTTAGCAGCAGGTGGCAAACTAGCTGGACTAACTGCTCCAGAAATCTTAGGTCTTGCAACTGCTATGAGTAGTGTGGGTATTGAAGCAGAAGCAGGTGGTACTGCCATGACTCAAACCCTTACTGCCATTGGTAATGCAGTTTCACTGACTACTAAGGACTCAGCAGACGATCTAGCATTGATTGCTAAAGTTGCAGGAACAACATCAGAAGAATTCCAACAAGCTTGGAAAGAAAAGCCTGCTGAAGCTTTACAAGCCTTTATCAAGGGACTTAATACAGCCCGTGAAAAAGGCGCAAATATGGATGCTATCTTGATGAAGTTAGGCATGACAGGTGTTAGACAAGGAAATATGCTTAAATCTCTAGCCTTGTCATCAGACAAGATGGGTGCAGCAGTCGCACGTTCTAACCAAGCGTGGAAAGAAAATACCGCCTTAACCAATGAAGCAAATAAACGTTATGAGACAACAGAATCTCAATTGAAGATGTTCAAGAACCAGGTAACTGACCTGGCTATTGAGTTTGGTGGACCTTTATTAAAGGCGCTACGAGACGGTTTGAAAGCAGGTAAACCTTGGATTGAGACATTGGCTAAAATGGCAAAACAGTTTAGTTCAATGTCTGAGGAACAGCAAAGAAACATCTTAAAATGGGGTGCTTTGGCGACAGGAGCTGGACCAGCGCTATCAATATTTGGCAAAGGCATTGGTGTTATTGGTAATTTAACTCAAGCTTTAGGCTGGTTGACAAAAGGAACAGGTAAAGCGGTAGGTGGCATATCCTTGATGGCTAAGACTTTCCAAGCTTTTAAAACAACCGGGAATCTAACCTCTGCATTTCAGCTTGCAAGTTCAGGCATGGCATCATTTGGAACTGCAACGGCATCAGCTTCATCATCGACAGGGTTGCTAGGAACATCTATGAGTTTACTTGCAAATCCTTTAGGATTGATGGTTGGTAGTATCGCATTAGCAACTGCAGGTCTTGTCTATCTTGGAAACGAGAAAGATAAAGCAAGAATCAAGACTGAGGAGTTTGGCTCACAGTTAAGTGACACTGCAAGAGGAGAGTTGAGAAACTTCCAGAAGACAGTTGACGAAACAAGTACAGCAGTTGCAAACTTTGGAACTCACGCTGGAGATGTCGAAAAAGTCTCAGGAGCTTTTAAAAAGCTTTATGAAGATATTCAAGCAGCAGCAGACCAAAGCAACCACAGAATGGAAGAATTGGGTGCTAAATGGGGTCTAAGTGCTGAACAAATTGCCCAAGTTAAAGAAAGAAATGGTCAAATTGTTTCGAATACAGAAGCGATGATGAACCAGATCAATGAAATCTACCAACGACACAACGGCGATGCTAGTAAATTTTCTCTAGAAGAAAAAGAAATCATCTTGAATAACCAAAACGAGATGATTAAGGCTAAACTTTCCATGATGAGCTTATCTGCTGATCAACAAAAAGCAGCACTACAAGCATTGAATGGAGAAATTGGAAGTCTAAACGAAACTCAATTAAAACATACTAAAGATGTTTTAAAACAAGCCTTGGATGAAGAGAAGAAACTCTACGAAACATCCAAAGACGAGTTAAAAGAACTATTAGACGGTAAAGCTATTGACCAAGAAACTTATAACAAGAAAATGCAAGAACTAGAAGCAAACCATACTCAAACTATGGAAGCTTTAGGAAGCAAGTATTATCAAGTTATGAAGAACCTGGATGAAAAAGTTAAATCCAGAACAGGTCAAAGTTGGAACTATTGGGAAGAAGCTAAGAAAACCTTAGAAGAGTACGGTTTATCTTATGAAGAAATCGGACGCAAGGCAGCAGAAGCATCTCAAAAAGTAGGCAATTCTCATAGCATCCTTGCTAACTATACTAGTGAAATGAGCAAGGAAGTCAAAGAAGCTAATGATGCTTGGTCGTTATTGGTTGGTAATATTGATAAAAACGGTAATTTCCAAGTCAAGTCAAATGTCAAGGAAGTCATTGTTGAAGCTTCTAAATCTGCAGAAGGTTGGGAACAATTACAGTTCATTGCTAAAACTGCTGATATCAATTCAAACGCTCGTGTAACTATCGCTGAAGCACTTGTAGAGTCAGGCAAATGGAAAGACATGAGCCTGGAAGAAAAACAAGTCATCGTTAAGAATCAAGCAGGTTTACAAGCAATTTTTGATAGTGAGAAAAACCTCAAGATTTGGAATGATATGCCAGCAGAAGTCAAAGAACTTCTTTTGAAGAATACTGACATCATGAGCAAGGCGGACGAAGCAACAAAAGCTATCACAAACTATGAAGCATTAACTCCAAAACAAAAAGAGTTGCTTGCCACAGATAAAAGCTTCAGGAATGCGGTATCTCGATCTACAGAATCTTTGAAGAATTGGAACGCAATAACTCCATTTACAAAAGATTTGTTAGTAAATCCAAATGATGCTTTGTATTTTACGCAATTATCAATCGATAAAATGGCAGCTTGGAATCTTGCTACAGCTGAAACTAAGTCATTGGAGGCAGTAGATAATACGGGGGTTGCAGTTGGAAGTGCAATCGTAAGTGTGAACTCTCCAAAACAAGAAGCTCCTATCAACTTGTTTGCAGCTGACCAAACTTCAGGCGTACGTTCAGAAACGAGTGGAGCTATTAACTCGATTAAACAATACACTCCAGTAAATATCTTTGCTCAAAACAGCACACAAGGAACAGTAAGTCAAGTTCAATCTGGTGTGAACAGTATCCAAGACAAGACGGTTACTATCAACGCACAAGATAATGCTTCTGGAGTTCTTTCAGGAATCAAGAGCTGGATTGACAGCGTAACGGGTAATTTCTTCACCAACGTTTTTGCAAGTAAGCACGCTCATGGTACGAATTACCACCCAGGTGGACTTGCAGTGGTCAATGACCAAAGGAATAGCACCTACAAGGAAATGGTTACACTACCAGATGGACGTAGCTTTGTCCCAGAAGGTAGAGATGTATTGCTACCACTTCCAAAAGGTTCAAAAGTCTTACGAGCAGATAAGACCAAGCGTTTAATGAGTAGCATGGGAATTCCTAAGTATGCGAATGGTATTGGTATTCCAAGTGATGCAAAATTCCTACGAGAAATGGAACAAGCTCAACAAAATATCGTAGTACGTGATAAGAACGTAAACAATAGTCAAGATATGGCAGAAGTAGTGTCTGAGATAGCGATTCTAAGGTCAAGTTTAGAAAAAATCCTTACTGCTATACTTGAAAAACCTTCAGATACTTACTTAGATGGCGATAAAATCTCACTATCTACTTATAAAAATCATGGATCAATTTATGCAAGGGAGGGAATTTAATGTTTTACCTTATAATCAATGGTTTCAATACATCTACCATCCCTCACAGTGTGGTTACTGATTTTGGGATAAGTGAGTGTGCAGAACCTAAAACATCTGAAGTTGTAGACATTTATGGAATGAATGGAAGTTACCGTGTGTTAGACGGTTCTTATAAAAGTTATGAACGCACGATTTCTTTCTATCTACCAAAACTTATTGACGTCTCGACCATTGTCGAAAAATTCCACGATGGAAAGAATGAAATCGAGTTTGGATATCAACCAGACTCTTTATTTTACGCTGAATATATTTCAGCAAGCTACCACAGGAATGGACCGCACGCTTACACATTAGATGTTAAATTACTGATGCACCCATTCAGATATCCGAAGAGTGTCGAACCAGTTGTATTGACAAGTCATGGAACGATTGACAATATTGGTACAGTCTATTCAGAGCCTATCATCGAGATTGAAGGTAATGGAGATGTATCGCTTACGATTGGTCAGAAGACTATGCATCTGACTGTAAATACCAAAGCTACAATCGATTGTAGACAGAGAAAACAAAACATCTACAACGCTACTGGAGCAGTTCAAAATACTCTCAGAAAGCGTGGAGGGTTCTTTGAAATCCCTGTTGGTCGAAGTGGTGTGACATTTACAGGTAATGTCCGTAAGGTGACAATCAAACCAAATTGGAGGTATAAAGTATGATCTATTTAACAGAAGGAAACATACCTCTTAATGCTGCCTACGATGATGATATCGTACAGGAAGCGAATAGCACCTACCAACTAACCTTTAAATTCCCTACAAATGATATCTTGTGGCAAAGACTGAGAGAAGAAAAATTCTTGACTGCTGATGATCTACACGGTGAACAAGACTTTGTAATTTTTGAAGTCGAGAAAAAGCATGGATATATTCAAGTCTATGCAAACCAGGAGTTTACCCTCTTGAATAACTATGTGGTCAATCCGATTTCCTTGGATAGACAGACTGGTTCAACTGCTTTGAGTCAATTTGCTGGGAGCATCACTCGTGATAATCCGTTCTCGTTCTTCTCTGACATTGAAGACAGACACACTTTTAACATCGATAGCAAGAATGCCATGGATGCGTTCGCGAAAGACAAACATTCTATTGTCGGTTTGTGGGGAGGTGATTTAGTCAGACATGGCTACCAAGTACGATTATTGAAAAATGGCGGTTCAGAGAATGAATCGCTTTTTATGTACAAAAAAAACTTGTCTAGCTATGAGCATAAAACATCCACTAAGTCTTTAAGGACTCGCATCACCTTTATCACAACTATACGTGTCGAGGGCGAAAATCCAGTAGACAAGCACTATAAAGTGGTTGTAGATAGTCCACTGATTAACAAATACAGTCAGATTTATGAAGATGTTGTAGAAGTCAACGACCAGGATGTTAAGGATGAAGCAAGCCTTAGAGAATATGGCAAGCAGTATTTCAGAACAACCTTGTGCGATATGCTCGAAGATAGCATTGAGATTGATGTTATTGGTCAGAGTGATGTTCCTGTTCAGATGTTTGATGTTGTAGGTGTCTACCACGAATACTACGATTTAGACGTAAGAAAGAAAATCACAAAATACAACTATTCTCCAATGGCTAAGAAATTGAAGAGTATTGGTTTTGGTGAATTCAAGTCAGGTCTAGCAAACGCAATCGGTAATGCAGTAAGTGATGCAGTCAAGGATGAGACTCAACATTTAGATGGAATTTTTGAAGCAAAACTTGAAAAAGAAATCAAGAACGCTGATTTAGCATTCGATCGAAAAGTCAAGGATATCAAAGATGAATTGATAGACGGCATCGAACAAGCCAAAGCCAAAGCAGAAGAAAACAAGCGCGCTCTATCAGATGAAATCGACAATCGATTCTCAGGTTTCGATAGCAGCATGAACGAGAAGCTCGAAGACCAACGAATCAAAATTGAAGAGATTCGTGCTATTGGTTCAACAGTTACTAGAACTGCTGAAGAAGCTCTAGAAGAAGCTAGGAACGCTCTAGAATATGCCAATACTTCTAAAGGCTTGTCTGATTCAAACTTTGCAAAAATTGAGCAAATCACAGACAGAATCAGAACACTTGTGACCAAGAAAGAAGTTGACCCGTTAACAGAACGGCTGAGGATTGCAGAAAACAGAATCGATGTTCAAGCTGACCAGATTATCGAGAAATTATCTCGTACTGATTTTGATAGATTGGCCAATGACAGAGGTTTTCAAAGCGCGACTCAAGTCCATAATATAGTCAAGAATTCTGTTGATGGTTTTCAAAGGACCATCTCACGAATTGAAACAAAACTGAGAGATGTTATTAGAAACGATAATCTCTTGCAGAATTCTTCCATCATCCCTTCTGGAAATGGGTTAGAAGGAACCTGGGCATTAAGTGTTTCTGGTGGTAATGGTAATACTGAAGTAATCACACTCACAGATGCCCCTCATGCCGCTATCAGAAAAGGAATTCGTGTTGTAGGAAATACAAACGGCGGAAACAAGGATATCGCTCAAAGACTCAATTTGGTTGTTGGCGAGAAATATACAATGTCTTGTTGGGCAAGAGTCTCATCGACTAGCTCAAGCCATAATGTCAATCTTTTGATGCGCTCTTGGACCACAAATGATACTAATCGTATATTGTTTAAGTCCATTTCAAATAAAGATTGGGTACGATATCAATTTACGTTTACTGCCGATGCTATATTTAACAGTATTCAGTTTGGACAGAATGGGAGCGGTAGTATTGAAATCTGTGGGATGAAATTTGAGCACTCTGACAGAATGACAGACTATGATGTTAATACTTCTGAAATCGTGAGCGTCGCTGATTTTAACGATGTAGTCGATACGGTTAAGAGTCACACACAGACCATTCAAAGACAAAACGAATCTATTTCACAAGTCATTCAGACTGCTGACGGTCTAGTTAGTCGTGTATCTAATTTCTTAGAAGATTTCAACCTGGTGTATGATCCAACAAATTTCAGCAAGTGGGTCAAAAAGCAAGCTGATGCTAATGTTATCGAAGTTCAAGCTGGCACTAAATTGCTACGAATTACGAATACTGGTAAGACTCAAGCAGTTTATCACGGATTTGCACTGCCACTTAACACCTCAACCTTTACCAAAGGTGAAAAGCTCAGCTATCGTATGGAAGTATGGGTTGATGTGTTACCAGATGCGCCTTTAGGAATCGAGCTATGGGCTTCTGACGGTGGACTTGCATCTGATAAAGTAACGCTCACTAAAACTGGAATTCAAATCATTACAGGTACGATGACCGTACAGAAATCATCGACTAAAGCAAGAGAATTCCCTCTTGAAATTTGGTTGATGAAGAATGGGCAAGTCGCTGTTGGTCAGGTATCTCTTATTCGTGGTGACAAACCGCCTAAGAAATTTAGCGACACTACATCAACACAAGATGTAGTTACACAAACTCAAGTGTCACAGTTGCATGATTCCTACGCTATCCAAACCCTTACGGGGCCTGGAGCGATTTCTTCTCAAATCAATTTGAATAACAATAACATTCTGATTGAAGCTGCTAAAATCCGACTAAAAGGTAGAACGCTTCTAGATGAAATCACAGCCATAGACGGGTATTTCAAGCGATTGTTCGTAGGAGATGCACGGATTGGAACATTGAACACCGACATCATTCGCTCAAATTCGATTGCAGCAGACAAATTGATATTTGATACTGCTCTAGCGAAGAAGCTTGTAGCTAGTGATGTGTTCACGGATACGCTTGCTGCTAAAACAGCGTTCATCAATAAGCTACGGTCAGTAGTAGTCTCAGCAACCTTACTTGAAGGTTATAAGGGTAAAATCGGAGGATTCCAAATCGGTACTCACGATAAAGACCCGACAACATTCTGGATAACAGGAAGTAATAGCTTCCGTGTCGGCATGTCAGATGGTGGTTGGCGAGTCAAACAAACAGCTTTATGGGTAAACTGGGGGAACAACTGGGATAAGCCAGGGAATTATGCCTGGTTTGTCAATAGCGATGGAGAGATGCATTGTTATAACAAAGCGCAATTTTGGAATGTCCCTCGCGTTCACGGCAATCTTGAAGTCACTGGTAATATTTTTTATTTCATTGATAGAGAGAAAAATAAAGTTGGATACTATCTGCACTCTGATACGTTTACAAGAATTCAGGAGAACGCTGGATATGCCTATCTATATAGACAATCAGGAGGATATGCTTGGGTTTCTTTGAACAAAGATATTTCAGACCGTCGATACAAGACCAACATTCAAGACAGTCAAGTCTCAGGTCTGGATGTTATCGAAAAGCTCAAAACCTACTCTTATCGCAAAGAGTATGATGGTAAAGTCGAAGATATTTCTTGCGGTATCATGGCTCAAGATGTCCAACAAGTTGCTCCAGAAGCGTTCTTTGAAAATCCAGACGGTGCTTACTCATATAACACATTCGCACTTGTGCCTTACTTAATCAAGGCAATTCAAGAATTGAACCAAAAAGTAGAAAGGTTGGAAACAACATGAACGAACAAGACAAACAAATCAGCAGTCTGACGATTAAATCATTAAGTGAAAGAGTTGGCAATGAAGCTACTCAATCAGCTACGCTAGAAGCTCTGTACACGGTAACAGCCATGGAACTTGAGCAGATGAAACGAATCATCGAATCAGATGAAGAATTGAAAGCAAAATTTGAAGAAGTGAAAGGACAAACAAAATGACAGTAAGCAACTACACACTCGCAACTAAACCTTATACTCGTGGTTTCGGAGACAAAACCACAACCGTTGTAGAAATCCGTTTGCAAGACGGAAATCGCTACACAACCAACCAACGTGAATTGGCTGGTGATCGCACACAAGACCAAGAAGACGTGCTTATTCAAGCGGTGTTGGATATGGTGAAATCTGAATTGGACCCAGCGAATGCAATCGTTAAGGCTCAACAAGATTTGGAATCAACCAAAACTAAGCAAGATGAGTTACAAAAACTTATCAAAGCTCAACAAGAAGCTAACACGATCACTCAACGCATGATTAAAGTCATGGTTGTCAATTCAGTTATGAGCGAAAATATTACTTACGGAACAGTCTATAAAGACCTTGTGAGCCTATTGCCTGCAATGAAAGTTGGAACAACATACTTTGAAGATGACTTGGTTACAATCACAGACCCTGAATACGTTGAGAAGAATGGTGAAGGTAATAATGTTATCGTTCAAATCAACCGTGAATTTGAATATACTGGTCAATCTATCAAAGACCTCGAAGGTGAATTGTCACGAAATGGAGTTCTTGCAGTATGGCGCTGGATTGCTCCAAAAGCTGACAGCATCTAAGGAGATGGTATGACATGGGTTGAAATAATCGAGAAGATGATACACGCCATCACACAACTAGCACCCACAATCGGAGTGGTGGCCACTGGGTGGTTTGGAATGAGAGCTAGTAAAGCAGGAAACCTCAACAAGGAACAGTTTCATGAGTTGAAAGACGAACTGAACACAATTCATGCTATTGGCGAGGAAAACAAGCAAAATATCACTGAAATCAATAACAAGTTAGCGGTCCACGACGAAGCTCATCTAGCCACAATGTATCTGAGGTTAGAACGTGATATCACGGTCGCTCTGAAGCGTGGATATACCACGGTTCATGAGTCTGATATTATTCATAAGATGCACTCTAGCTATAAGAAATTAGGTGGCAATGGGCGAATTGATGCCTTGTTTAACAAGTACTTAAATTTAGAAATTTCGGAGGAAAATGCAAATGCAACAAATCAATGAAATCATCATCAATGCAGCAATTAGTATTCTGGTAATTTTGACTGGAATCGCAGTCAAATCAATCAAGGAATACCTGGTAAAAAAAGGTGGCGAACAGACAGTCAAGATTGTCGAAATCTTGGCCAAGAATGCGGTCAATGCAGTTGAACAAGTATCAGCTGAAACAGGCTACAAAGGCGAAGAGAAGTTAGAACAAGCTCGAATCAAAATTCGGGCAGAGCTAAACAAATATAATATTGGCATGACCGACAAAGACTTGGACACATTCGTTGAATCTGCGGTTAAGCAGATGAACGATGCGTGGACTGAAAAATAAATCAGAGAACCCTTTTGGGTTCTCTTTCTTTATTAAAAGAAAGGAGGTAGCACTTGAAGAAGGTTATTGAGAAAAAATTAACCATTTCAACCAACAATCGAGATGTAGATAGGCTTTATCAAGAATTTTATAGTAAAGATAAAGGTATCGCTGAGTTTAAATTCACACTCGATGATTTGACCGCTACTAAGGTTATCTGCTTATTCTACTTCAAGAACACTAAGCGATACCATGAAGTAGGCGCAGCAATCGAAGGTAATTCATTTACTGTTCAATTTGATACATCGTTAATCACTACGGATGAACCCGTTATTGGTTATATCTACTTCGAGAAAGTAGAGCAGTCAGCTGATGTGTATAGCTTTTTATTCAATGTTCATGTGAGCGAGATTGACAAAGCAGTTAAAAGACCACTCATTGAACGTGAATCAGGGCGAATTGTTAATGTTAAGGATGTTGTGACCAAGCAAGAATTGGACGAACTATTTGCCAAAATCAAAGAGCAAGGTGGCACTTATGATGATAGTAACTTACGTACCGAAATCAGCCATATTTCAGCCGATATTGAAGCTTTAAAGCAAAAGTCAGACGAAGATACCATCTACGATGATAGCACCTTAAAACAGCGTATATCGGCTTTAGAAAACAAGCTTGAAATTGATACAAGCTTATTTGCTACTAAGGAAGAACTACGAAATATCTCACTCACTCCTGGTCCAAAAGGGGATAAAGGTGAAACTGGAGAACGTGGACCTCAAGGAGCAACAGGTGAAACTGGACCAAGAGGAGCAGACGGTTTACAAGGTCCTCAAGGCTTGCAAGGTATCCAAGGTGAACGTGGGCGAGATGGAGAGCCTGGACCAAAAGGAGACATCGGACCTATTGGTCCTCAAGGTCTAAAAGGAGAACAAGGACCTGCTGGCTTACCTGGACCGGTCGGACCTCAAGGACCTATTGGTTTAACTGGTCCTAAAGGTGAAAACGGTCGTGATGGTGTAGGCATTCCTCAAAGAATCAGCATCAATGGGAATATCGTGTCACTTTCAGATGGTGGTGGAAGTATTATCTTACCAGCTTCCAGTCAAAATGCTTCAACTTCGTCTAGTGAGCTTACCGGTACTGGCATGCCGAATGGTAAAGTCGAAGGTACACTAGGTCAAACCTATGTTGACACAGCTAAGACAAATGGAGCCTTGAAATGGATTAAACGAACTCCTTCAGGAAACCAAGGTTGGGCTGTATTAGACGGCGATACAGGTTGGAAAAAACAAAACATCGTTTCTAAGTTAGGTAATTCTTACTTACAGATTCGCAGAGTTAACAATACAGTATATTACCAATTCGGTGGGCTCTCTTGGGGTTGGTTTGGTATTGTGCGCCGTGGTGGTCCTGGGTATCAGCTACAACCTAGTGACCGCGAACGAAATGTGTTTATTCTAGGATTAGGCGGAATTCCTTACGGTTATCGCTCACCGTCATCGTTAATCGGTCCGATTTATAACGATAAAGGTACTTCGTACGGAACATGGTATTTAGGCGGTACTGGAGATAGCAACATGTTACGATTCCAATTCACAGACCCGGTACCAACCGATAGAGACATTGGAGATATTAGAGTTTCGTCAATATCTTATATTACAGACGACCCTTGGCCAACAGCTTAACCATAAGAGAGGAAAAATAAAACATGGTAGAAATTATTAACCATACAATATTCAATGGAATTGCGGGCGCTCGTCCGACTGAAAGCCCAAAATATTACATCATGCATAACGATGCCGGTTCAATGAGTCCAAATAGCTATGTCGATTGGCTTCAATCACGCTATGACAACGGACAATCTGAACTTGGTTTTGCTCATTACTACATCACTCGCGATGCAATCGCACGAGTAGAAAACACTTACAACGGGACATGGAGCGCTGCGAACTACGATGCTAACATGAACTCAATCAGCTATGAAGTATGTCAGCAATTCAATGCGACTGATGCAGAGTTTATCGAAAATGAAAACATGGTATTGCGCCAAATGGCAGAGGATATGACCTATTATGGTGATACACCGAACTATTCAAATATTAAGTTCCATAACGAGTTTTCAAGTACTTCATGCCCTGCTCGTTCCCTTGAATTGCACGGTGGATACAATGACAGCTTGCGTGACTATGTGATTGCTAAAATCAAGCATTATCAGTCGCTCGGTTCAACTGTCCAAGAAATGCTCGATAATGAGGGCAACCAGGAAGGCTGGAAGAAAAATGCGACTGGTTGGTGGTATGTCAACGCAGATGGAAGCTACCCAACGAATAAATGGCAGAAAATCAAGGACAAGTGGTATTACTTCGACGGTTCAGGATACATGAAAGCTAACACATGGCACAAACATTCAGACGGACATTGGTATTACTTGCTACCAGACGGAACAATGGCAACTGGCTGGATTTTGGTAAGTAACAAGTGGTATTACTTCGACAAAGACGGCGCAATGAAAACCGGCTGGGTTAAGTATAAGGATGTATGGTACTTCCTAGATTACCAACAAGGCGCTATGGTATCAAATGCATTTGTTAAGTCCGCAGACGGTAAAGGTTGGTACTACCTAAAATCAGACGGAACACTTGCTGAAAAGCTAGAGTTTACCGTTGAGCCTAACGGCTTAATTACCACAAAATAAAACATAGAAAGAAGTTCAAATTTAATTACATTTGACCGCTCAGTTTTTGAGCGGTCTTTTTTTGTTGGCAACAATAAAAGCAGTGACCGAAATCACTGCTTTACCCTCATAAATTACTTTAGAACTCTAGTAAGTTATTGTTGACAATAGCTTCAAGAGCTAAAGATTTGCTTCCAGCACCTTCAAAATCAATAGTAATTGCATTATCTTCAATTTTAACTACTTTACCAGTTCCAAACGATGGGTGTTTAACTTTTGAACCTACAATATCCTTGTGAGACTCAATCCATTCTTTGATTTTCTCGTTTTCTTCTTTATCATGGAGAAGACCAGACTGTTTCATTAATTCAACCACCTCAAAATATCCATCTACAAATGTCTGTTTGAAATCTGACCCCATAGACAATTCAGAACGTTTTACAGGCTCACCCAACCCTAACATTAGTTGAATAGCTTTCAAAATAACATCATCAGGGGTGTTGCGACTATCAAGCTGTCCACCAACTGCGTCACCATAAACACCGTAGAAGTGACCATCTTCACCATCGTACCCGTAAATATCCATGACGTTACTTGTACCAAGATTGCAATAAACTGCTCCGTCCTCGTTTACAATAGCATACGATACATCGTTATTTTTAATTTCTTCAAGTAGTTGTTTTGCGTTTTCCATTTCTAGCTCCTTTGCATATTTTTGTAATTTTTCTGCTGTCAATAAAGACATTTTGTCCAAATTTGTTTTTCCACTTCTAAGGTCTGAGACTGTCGTCCAAGGCAAATCTGCCCCTTTAGCGATTGCGCTTGTGCTCTTTTTGCTTTTTAATACTTTTTCTATTTGTTTTCTCATCTTTTTGTCCTCTCAAATAAAAATAACTTAATAAAACGATCAGTATGTTTATGATTAAAATTTCCATATTATTGTTCCTATTTTATGGTATAATAGGGAGTGAGGGGAGTGGTAGCTCCCCTATTCCCAAGGCGATTACTTAAACTTGCGAGGTCTAGGTTTTCGCTTTTTTTCTTTGCTCCAGATGTGATATGTAGCATATGCACCAGTTAGAGCTGTGATGTAAGCTGGCCCGTTATCGATTAGTTTCTCAACCAATCTGAGCCAATCATCTTTGTCCATTTTCCTCACCCCCTTTCCTTATCTTGATTATATTATATCACGGTACACCGAGAAAGTCAAGCGTTTTTATAAAGTTTTTTTGAAAAAATAAGGGGCAAAAAAGGGGCAAAAATGTCGGAAATTTATGTAAAACGATGTAAAAACAATTATTTTAAAGCTGAAAATGTAGCGATTTTATAAGATATAGGAATTTGATGTAAATATATGTAATGGTATTTTTAAAAGCAGATGAACTATAGATAGGTACAATAGAAAATGACTAATCTTTATAATAAGTTGAATGAGCGTATATATGAGAATTGCAAGATGTATTATGATGAATACGCTAAGAAGATTGAACTGACTGAGAAACAATCCGGAATTATGGGCGGGTTATATCAATCATTAAATATTGTCGCAAACGAATATCTTGTCAATAATGAAAGTGACAACACAAAATATAGAGATTTGCTCAATAAAATTGAAAAGTTGTTAGGAATAGCGTAAACATACCCTCTTTTTACCATATACAATGAAATCATAAGTATAAAATGCTTGTGATTTTTTTGTTTGAAAGGAGGGTGAAAATTATCTAGAGATGGGATTAAAAATTTAAAACCAGTTACAGAACGAAGCAAAGATTAAATAAGAGCTATTAGCTCAAAAGGAGGCAAAGCGTCTAGCGTAGCTAGAAGAGAAAAAGCTGATCTAAAAAAGCATTTGAAACCCTCTTATCTTCGGATGTGACGGATAGTAAAATCAAGAAACAACTTGAAGAAATAGGTATGGCTGGCAACAATGAGGCGTTACTAGCCTTTGCAATCTTTCAGCAAGCTGTAAAAGGCAATCAGAAAGCAACTGAGAACATAATCAAGCTGACCAATACTAAAGATAAATACGATATACAAGACCAGAAAGATTGCATCAAAGTGCTCAAGAACTTTAAAACCACGAATCCTAGGATTCGTGGTTTTTTCTTATAGACTAGTAGAGTGTTTTGGTTGCACTTTTTGTTGAGGGTCGATGTAGTTAATGGCATTGTTAACAGCTGTTGGAGCTTCACCAAGACCTGTTGCAATCAAGTCAATCTTACCTTCATAGTAGCAGCAGTCACCAATAGCGTAAATTCCAGCTTGGCTTGACTCCTGCTTGCTATTAACGATAATTTTGTGACGGTTAAGGTCAAGTCCCCAGTTTTTAAGATTACCAACTGATGATTTGAAGCCATAGTTGACAAAGAGGTGGTCGAGTTCAATAGTTTCGGTCTCATCGGATTTGACTTTTGTGATTTCAAGCTTGTCAAGAGTTTTTCCATCTCCAAGAAGTTGACTTGGTACAAATGGTGTTTTGATGCTAACAGATGATTCTTGAAGGGCTTGGACACTATGTTCAAGCGCACGGAAGTTATCTCGACGGTGAACAAGTGTAGTTGGCGCAATCTTTTCAAAAGCTAAGGCCCAATCCACAGCAGAGTCTCCTCCACCCAGGATGGTTACTTTCTTGCCAGCATATTGTTGAATGTTAGAAACGTGGTAATGGATATTTTCATAACTATCAACACCATCCAATTCAAGTGGACGTGGTTTAAAGGCACCTCCACCCATAGCGATAATGACAGCTTTACTACTATGAATACCTTTAGTAGTTGTTATCTTAAATACATCATTCTCTTTTTCAATGTCAAGAACAGTTTCATTGAGATGTGCTGGTGTATCAAAACCTTTTAGTTGTTCTAAGAGGCGATTCGTTAATTCTTCACCAGTGAGATTCGGGAAACCTGGGACATCAAGAATTTGTTTTTCAGGATAAAGAATGGCAGGTTGGCCACCTAATTGAGGAAGAGAGTCAATGATTTGTACTTTAGCTTGACGTAGATTTGCATAAAAGGCTGCGAAAAGACCAACTGGGCCACCCCCTATGATGGTAATATCATATAATTCAGACATGGTTTCTCCTTATTTCATTTTTATCATTTTATTCTATCATATTTTCTGCCAATTTAAAATGAGGTAGGGGGGAGAAAATTTCCATTAAAAATGGTATAATGAAGAGAAGCTTTTTTGGAGAGGGGACACAGGATGAATTTTCAGCAATTATCTAATCTTCAATACTGGTCTAGTTTGTTTTCCAGTCCTTGGAGTATTGCGATAAATGTGATTGATATTCTAATCGTCGCTTATATCTTATATCAATTTACAAAATCAATTGCAGGAACTAAGATTATGATTCTGGTTCGAGGCGTTTTAGTTTTTATCTTAGCTCAGATTGCGGCTAATTTTTTGGGCTTGACGACTATTTCCTGGTTGATTAACCAATTGATTACCTATGGAGTTATCGCAGCTGTTGTTATCTTTTCTCCAGAAATTCGGACAGGTTTGGAACGATTAGGTCGAGCTACGGACTTCTTTTCAAATACTCCTATGAGTTCAGAAGAGCAGATGGTACAGGCTTTTGTAAAATCGGTTGAGTATATGAGCCCGCGAAAGATTGGAGCTTTGGTAGCTGTTCAACGTGTGAGAACCTTGCAGGAGTACATCGTTACAGGAATTCCTTTGGATGCTAAGATTTCTGCTGAGTTATTAATTAACATCTTTATTCCTAATACGCCTCTCCATGACGGTGCAGTCATTATCAGTGGAGATCGGATTGCAGTAACTTCTGCCTATTTACCACTGACTGAAAACACAGGTATTTCCAAAGAGTTCGGAACTCGTCACCGTGCAGCCATTGGTTTATCAGAAGTTTCAGATGCCCTTACTTTTGTTGTATCAGAAGAAACTGGAGGTATATCCATCACCTATAACGGTGTCTTCAAACATGATCTAAGTTTGGAAGAATTCGAGGAAGAACTACGTCGTATTCTGATACCTAAGGATGAACAAGAACTAAGCTTAAAAGAACGTCTATTAGGAGGCTGGAATAATGAAAAGAAATAGTCTTTATATCATCTCCTCACTCCTCTTTGCGTGTGTCCTGTTTATCTATGCAACATCAATCAATTATCAAAACAATACCAACGCAAGACAAACTAAAACTGAAACCTATACCAATACAGTAGTCAATGTACCGATTGATATTCAGTATGATAGTGAGCAATATTTTATCAGTGGTTTCAGCTCAGAAGTGACAGTGTTTCTAACGGGTTCAAATCGGGTGGCCTTGGCTAGTGAGATGCAGGAAAGCACTCGTAAATTTAAAGTGACTGCTGATTTGACCCAGGCTACAGAAGGAACGATTGAAGTTCCATTGACCATTGAAAATCTTCCAAGTGGTTTGACAGCTGTAGCAACACCACAAAAGATCACAGTCAAGATTGGTAAGAAAGTTACTAGGGATAATGTACCTGTTGTACCTCAAATTGATTCTAGTCAAATTGATGAGAAGATTATAATCGAACGTGTGACTGTTTCTGATGAAAAAGTTTCAGTAACTAGCGATGCGGATACACTATCTAAGATTGATCGGATTGTTGCAGTTTTACCAACGAGTGAACAGATTACAGGGAACTATTCTGGATCAGTTCCTTTGCAAGCTGTTGATAAAAATGGAGCTGTCTTACCAACAGTGATTACACCTTTTGAAACTACTATGAAAGTAACGACCAAAGCTGTAAGAACAACAAGTAGTACAACCTCAACAAGTAATGGTTCGTCTACCGAAAACTCTTCAACGACAGCAGCAGAAACGAAGTCAGAATCTTAAAATAAACATTAAACTAGAAAAGGAATCTTAAAATGGGTAAATATTTTGGAACGGACGGAGTCCGTGGAGAAGCAAACGTAGAATTAACGCCAGAATTGGCCTTTAAATTGGGTCGCTTTGGAGGATATGTCCTCAGTCAACATGCGACAGAAGCGCCTAAGGTTTTTGTTGGACGTGACACTCGTATCTCAGGTCAAATGCTAGAAGCAGCTTTGATTGCTGGCCTCCTTTCAGTCGGAATTCACGTTTATAAACTTGGTGTACTTGCTACACCTGCAGTAGCATATTTGGTGAAAACTGAAGGAGCGAGCGCAGGTGTCATGATTTCAGCTAGCCACAACCCAGCCCTTGATAACGGGATTAAATTCTTTGGTGGAGATGGCTTTAAGCTAGACGATGACAAAGAAGCAGAAATCGAAGCCTTGCTTGACGCCAGTGAAGATACTCTCCCACGTCCAAGTGCTGAAGGATTAGGTACTGTTGTTGATTACCCAGAAGGATTACGCAAGTATGAAGCCTACCTGGTTTCAACTGGAACAGCTCTTGAAGGGATGAAGGTAGCCTTGGATACTGCAAATGGAGCAGCTTCTACAAGTGCTCGTCAAATTTTTGCAGATTTGGGTGCTCAAATCACTGTCATTGGAGAAACTCCAGATGGTTTGAACATTAACTTGAATGTTGGTTCGACTCATCCAGAAGCCTTGCAAGAACTTGTAAAAGAAAGTCAATCTGCCATTGGTTTAGCCTTTGATGGGGACAGCGATCGTTTGATTGCAGTAGATGAAAATGGTGAGATTGTCGACGGTGATAAGATTATGTATATCATCGGTAAATACCTTTCTGAAAAAGGTCAATTGGCACAAAACACAATTGTAACAACAGTTATGTCCAACCTTGGTTTCCATAAAGCCTTGGATCGTGAAGGCATTAATAAATCTGTCACTGCTGTTGGTGACCGCTATGTAGTTGAAGAAATGAGAAAATCAGGCTACAATCTCGGTGGAGAACAGTCAGGTCACGTTATCTTGATGGACTACAATACAACTGGTGATGGTCAGTTGTCAGCAGTTCAATTGACTAAGATCATGCAAGAAACAGGTAAGAGCTTATCTCAATTGGCTTCAGAAGTAACAATTTACCCACAAAAATTGGTTAATATCCGTGTGGAAAACACTATGAAAGACAAAGCCATGGAAGTACCAGCTATCAAGGCTATTATCGATAAGATGGAAGAAGAGATGGCAGGTAACGGACGTATTCTCGTTCGCCCAAGTGGAACTGAGCCACTCTTGCGAGTCATGGCTGAAGCACCAACAACTGAAGAAGTAGATTACTATGTGGATACCATTGCTGAAGTTGTGAAAGCAGAAATCGGAATTTAGGAAAGTTAGCAGAAAATAAGAAAATATGTTACAATGTCAAAGTAAATTGTAACCATGGAGAATATGATGAATTTAAAACGTGAACAAGAATTTGTAAGTCAGTATCACTTTGATGCTCGTAACTTTGAATGGGAAAATGAGAACGGAATTCCTGAAACAAAGGTTGATGTGAACTTCCAACTACTTCAACATGACCAAGAAAATCAGGTGACTTCTCTCGTAGTTGTTTTGAGCTTTATGATTGTCTTTGATAAATTTGTTATCAGTGGTACGATTTCTCAAGTCAACCACGTTGAAGGTCGTATCGTAGATCAACCAAGTGACTTTAGTCAAGAAGAAGTTGAGACGCTTGCTCGTCCTTCTTTGGATATGCTAAACCGTTTGACTTATGAAGTAACGGAAATTGCATTAGACTTACCAGGAATTAATTTGGAGTTTTAAAAAAATGAAATTAGCGGTCATAACAGACTCATCTGCTTTTCTACAAGCGGAAACCTTGCGGAAAGAAGATTTATTTGTGCTTGACATTCCTGTGAATATCGACGGACAGGAGTATGTTGAAGGTGTAAATCTAACCGCTCAAGAATTTTATGAAAAAATGGCTCGTTCATCTGAACTACCTAAAACAAGTCAACCAAGTATTGCAAAGTTGGATGAAATTTTATCAACATTAAAAGAAAAGGGCTATACTCATGTTTTGGGTCTCTTCCTTTCTTCTGGAATCTCAGGATTTCACCAGAATATCCAGTATATGACGGATGAGTTCGAAAGTCTAACCATTGCTTTTCCTGATACTCGAATTACAAGTGCACCACTAGGATTCATGGTGGAAAGTGTGTTTCAATGGTCTGAGCAGGGAAATGATTTCCAGTCTATACTAGATAAGTTAACAGAACAGATTGAAAATACTTCTGCCTTTATCATGGTAGATGACCTTGATCATCTGGTTAAAGGTGGTCGTTTATCAAATGGCGCAGCTATTTTAGGGAATCTTCTTAGCATTAAACCAATCCTCTATTTCAATGACCAAGGTGTTATCGAAGTTTATGAGAAGGTTCGTACAGAGAAGAAAGCAACAAAACGTTTGGTTGAAATTGTCAAAGAAGTAACAAGTAATGGAAATTATCAGATTACTGTAATTCATGGGAATGCTCCTCAAAAAGCAGCTGATTTACTTCAGCTTTTGTTAGACGGCGGAGTAGCTACAGACATTTCAATTGCAACCTTCGGTAGTGTCATCGGGACTCACCTTGGAGAAGGTAGTATCGCTCTGAGCTACACTCCAATTGTATAGTTTCGTAATGTGGGCAGCTAACGTCCTTTGTATCTTAGAATTGAACACGCCTGGAACCCTATGTGAAAAAGATAGTTCTTCCAAGGAGAAGAAACTCCTTGATCAGAACTCCTATTTTCACTTTGTGTTCTTACAGGCTTTGTATCTTAAATAGGAGTAAAGATGAGTATTCGAGTGATTATTGCTGGTTTTAAGGGAAGAATGGGCCAATCTGCTTGTCAGATGGTTTTGTCTGATCCTGAACTTGAACTAGTAGCTGTTTTGGATCCTTTTGAGTCTGCATCTGAATGGCAAGGAATTCCAGTATTCAATGATAAAAATGACTTAGCGGGCTTTGATGCCCATGTTTGGGTAGACTTTACTACACCAGCTGTCGCCTATGAGAATACACGCTTTGCTCTTGAAAATGGCTTTGCTCCAGTAGTAGGAACGACAGGTTTCACCAGTCAAGAAATCGAAGAATTAAAAGAATTGTCTCGTTCCAAAGGCTTGGGTGGCCTAATTGCTCCCAATTTTGCCTTAGGTGCTGTCTTACTGATGCAATTTGCAGCACAGGCAGCTAAATACTTCCCAAACGTGGAGATTATTGAACTTCACCATGACAAGAAAAAAGATGCTCCAAGCGGGACAGCTATCAAAACAGCTGAGTTGATGGCACAAGTTCGTGAGTCTATTCAACAAGGTGCTAGCGATGAGGAAGAACTCATTGCAGGAGCACGTGGAGCTAACTTTGATGGTATGCGTATCCACTCAGTTCGTTTACCAGGTTTGGTAGCTCATCAAGAGGTCATTTTTGGAAATCAAGGAGAAGGATTGACCCTGCGTCATGACTCCTATGATCGTAGCTCCTTCATGACAGGGGTGAATTTGGGAATCAAAGAAGTTGTCAAGCGTCATGAGCTTGTCTATGGATTAGAACACTTACTATGAAATTAACAAAAATGCCTTCTGAATTTCAGAAGGCTTTACCAGTATTAGAAAAAATTAAAGAAGCAGGATTTGAGGCTTATTTTGTTGGTGGATCCGTTAGGGACGCCCTGCTAAATCGTACCATTCATGATGTGGACATCGCGACGTCCTCCTATCCAGAAGAAACCAAGCAGATTTTTCCACGGACAGCTGATATTGGCATTGAGCATGGAACTGTCTTGGTTTTAGATGGAGATGAAGAGTACGAAGTAACTACTTTTCGAACAGAAGATATTTATGTAGACTATCGTAGACCAAGTTCAGTTTCTTTTGTTCGTTCACTCGAAGAAGATCTCAAGCGCCGAGATTTCACAGTCAATGCCTTTGCCTTGGATGAAGCAGGGGAAATCGTTGATTTATTTGATGGTTTACAAGATTTAGAAAATCAAGTTCTACGTGCAGTTGGTGTAGCTAGTGAACGTTTTAATGAAGATGCTCTACGCATCATGCGTGGATTTCGTTTCCAAGCTAGTCTTGGTTTTGAACTTGAGCAAGAAACGTTTGAAGCGATGAAGACCTTAACGCCACTCTTAGAAAAAATCTCTGTGGAGCGTACGTTTGTCGAATTTGACAAGCTTCTGCTAGCCCCTCATTGGCGAGTAGGTTTATCTTCTATGATTGCAAGTAAAGCTTATGATTATCTTCCAGATATGGCAGGTAGTCAGGACAAACTCCAGTCTTTATTTGACTTAGAAGATGATTTCACCTTTGAATCATCTGAACAAGCTTGGACAGCACTTTTATGGGCTTTAGAAGTGAAAGATGCTCAGCAATTTTTGAAACATTGGAAGACTTCACGTCAATTTGCTAAGCAAGTACAGGATTTATTGAGTATCTTGTTTCTTCGAGATGAGGGAGAATTAAGTAAACGTGATTGTTACCGTTTTGATCTAAATTTGCTTTTACAGGCTGAAAATCTTCGCCGAGCTCAAGGAAAAGAAGTCAATCCGCAAGCTATCACAGAAACCTACGAGAGCTTGACCATTCATGATAAGAAAGAGATGCAAATTAATGGTGGCATTCTGATCAAGGAATATGGCTATCATCCAGGTCCAGAATTAGGAGCTGTTCTAGAGGAAATTGAGTATGCTATTGTGGATGGTAATCTAGATAATGAAGTGGAAGCCATTCATGCATACTTAAGGGAGAGAAAATGAGTGATTTTATCGTTGAAAAACTAAGCAAATCCGTTGGTGACAAGACTGTCTTTAAGGATATTTCCTTTATCATCCACGACTTGGATCGTATCGGTCTTATCGGTGTCAACGGAACTGGGAAAACGACCCTTCTAGATGTTCTTTCAGGTGTTTCAGGTTTTGATGGCGATATTAGCCCTTTTTCAGCAAAGAGTGATTACAAGATTGGCTATCTGACTCAAAATCCTGATTTTGATGATAGTAAGACTGTCTTGGATACTGTTTTATCCAGTGACCTCAAGGAAATCCAGTTGATTCGGGAGTATGAACTGCTTATGCTCAACTACAGTGAGGACAAGCAGGCGCGTCTAGAACGGGTCATGGCGGAGATGGATTCTCTCCAAGCATGGGAAATCGAAAGTCAGGTCAAGACTGTTCTCAGTAAACTAGGCATTCAAGAATTATCGACTCCGGTTGGAGCTTTGTCGGGTGGTCTTCGTAGACGGGTTCAATTGGCGCAAGTGCTTTTAGGAAATCATGATCTCTTGCTTCTTGATGAGCCAACCAACCATCTGGATATTGCGACCATCGAGTGGCTGACACTTTTCTTGAAGAATTCCAAGAAGACTGTCCTCTTCATCACCCACGATCGTTATTTCCTAGATGCTCTTTCTACGCGAATTTTTGAATTGGATAGAGGTGGATTAACAGAGTATCAGGGGAATTACCAAGATTATGTCCGTCTCAAGGCTGAACAGGATGAGCGTGACGCAGCTCTTCTTCACAAAAAGGAACAACTTTACAAACAAGAATTAGCTTGGATGAGACGGCAACCTCAAGCTCGTGCGACCAAGCAACAAGCTCGTATCAATCGATTCCATGACTTGAAAAAGGAAGTTTCAGATACTAGCCTTGAGACAGACTTGAGCATGAATTTTGAAACTAGCCGTATCGGTAAAAAAGTTATCGAGTTTAAGGATGTTTCCTTTGCCTATGACGATAAACCGATTCTGCAGCATTTTAATCTTTTGGTACAAGCCAAAGACCGTATCGGAATCGTCGGGGACAATGGTGTCGGGAAGTCAACCCTTCTTAATCTTATTGCAGGAAGACTTGAAGCTACTGAAGGACAAGTTATCATCGGTGAAACAGTTCGTATTGCTTATTTCTCTCAACAAATCGAAGGTTTAGATGAAAGTAAGCGGGTTATCAATTACCTGCAGGAAGTGGCAGAAGAAGTTAAGACGAGCGGTGGCTCTACGACATCCATTGCAGAATTACTGGAACAATTTCTTTTCCCTCGTTCAACGCACGGTACCTTGATTGAGAAGCTGTCAGGTGGAGAGAAGAAGCGTCTGTACCTCCTCAAATTACTCCTTGAAAAACCCAATGTGCTTCTCTTAGATGAACCGACAAATGACCTAGACATTGCGACCTTAACAGTTCTAGAAAATTTCTTACAAGGTTTTGCAGGACCAGTCTTGACAGTTAGTCACGACCGCTATTTCCTTGATAAGGTTGCAACTAAGATTCTTGCTTTTGAAGATGGAACCATCCGTCCTTTCTTTGGCCATTATACAGATTATCTAGATGAAAAGGCCTTTGAAGCAGAAGCAGTAACACAAAGTCAAAAAGTTGAGAAGGAAAAAGTCGTCAAAGTCCGTGAAGAAAAGAAACGGATGACCTACCAAGAAAAGCAGGAGTGGGCAAGCATCGAAGGAGACATCGAAGCCTTGGAAAACCGCATCTCTTCTATAGAGGAAGAAATGCTAGCAAATGGTTCTGACTTTGGGAAACTAGCTACCCTTCAAAAAGAGTTAGACGAGAAAAATGAAGACTTGCTGGAAAAATATGAACGCTATGAATATTTAAGTGAGTTAGTATAATGGAAGAAACAATTATTAAATGGAGTAGTAAGAAAATCGTCTTGAGCCTTATTCTTTACCTACTAGAGTTGGCTCTTCTACTTTGGATACTTTCGTTTTTGCTGAGCTATCCCGAAGAACCACCTATGGGATTGGTGGCTTTAATTCTCTTTATTGGTTTCTTAATCATCATCGTTGGCTTCATTTTGTATCAACGTTTGCGACTGCTTTTTTCTGATAAAGAGTATTTGAAATGTACGGCTCAAGGATTTTTCTATAAACCATATCCAAAGAAAGACTGGCAGTTTTATTCCTGGGGACAGGTAGAACAGTTTGCTCTCACGAGAATTAAGGGTAGTAGAAATGCAAGGGATTTTTATATGATTGAGGTTCAGTTTTATGACAAGGAAGTTTTAAAATCCAACTTTTTCTGGTATCGTCTTCGAAGTAGATTTACAAGTTCAAAACATTCTAACGTTTTGAAAATCCCAATCTATTTGCTGGATGTTGGCTTACCAAAGAGAGTATTTGAAACCATGTCTTACTTTGAGCGAGAGTGGCGCATCCAACAAAATCGTCAACGAAATCAAACTTCTAAAAGCAAAAAGAAGTAAGTACTTCATTCAGCGAATGCTAGCAACAATTGAAGAAAAAATGAGAAGTCTTGGACCAAGTTTCAAGGCTTCTTTCTATTTTGCTTTTCTAGGAATTATGGTATAATAGGGAGTAAAAACTTTAAAAGAAAGAAACGCTATGAACTTAAAAGATTACATTGCAAGTATTGAAAATTATCCACAAGAAGGAATTACATTCCGTGATATCAGCCCTTTGATGGCTAACGGCAATGCCTACAGCTACGCTGTTCGTGAAATTGTTCAATATGCTACTGACAAAAAGATTGATATGATCGTAGGACCAGAAGCACGTGGATTTATTGTTGGATGTCCAGTTGCTTTTGAGTTGGGAATTGGTTTTGCACCTGTTCGTAAACCAGGGAAATTGCCACGCGAAGTCATTTCAGCTGACTACGAAAAAGAATATGGTGTTGATACTTTGACCATGCACGCAGATGCTATCAAACCAGGTCAACGTGTTCTTATTGTAGATGACCTCTTGGCAACAGGTGGTACTGTTAAGGCTACAATCGAAATGATTGAGAAATTAGGAGGTGTCGTAGCTGGTTGTGCCTTCTTGATTGAGCTTGATGAGCTAAAAGGTCGTGAGGCAATCGGAGATTACGATTATAAAGTTTTGATGCATTATTAATGAAAAACAGTCCCTAGGGCTGTTTTCTCTTAATGATGATATAAAAAAAGGCTATATCTAGTTAGAGAAAAACTATAATTGAAAACTATATCTTCTTACAGTATAATAAAGGGAAGAAGTGTCATCTACTGGATTTTTCCATTTGATGACAGTCAGGTTACTTGAGTCCAGTATGATACAGTTAGGAGATTTCCATGCCGATTCGAATTGATAAAAAATTACCAGCAGTTGAGATTTTACAAACAGAAAATATTTTCGTCATGGATGATCAACGGGCGGCTCATCAGGATATCCGACCCTTGAAAATTCTTATTTTAAATCTAATGCCGCAAAAAATTGTAACAGAAACTCAGCTCTTAAGACATTTGGCTAATACTCCTCTGCAGTTAGATATTGATTTCTTATATATGGAAAGTCACCAATCAAAAACAACTCGTTCTGAGCATATGGAGACTTTTTATAAGACCTTCTCGGAAGTTAAAGACGAGTATTTTGATGGCTTGATTATCACAGGAGCTCCAGTTGAGCACCTTCCATTTGAGGAGGTGGACTATTGGCAAGAGTTTACCCAAGTTATCGATTGGTCTAAGACTCATGTCTTTTCGACCTTGCATATTTGTTGGGGGGCACAGGCAGGTCTATACTATCGCTATGGCGTAGATAAATACCAGATGGACCAGAAGCTTTCTGGGATTTATCCTCAAGATGTTTTGAAAGAAGGTCATCTCCTATTGAGAGGTTTTGATGATTTATATGTATCCCCTCATTCTCGCCATACAGAAGTCCACAAAGAAGATATTCTGAATAAAACAAATCTAGAGATTTTAGCATCAGGAAAAGAGGTGGGAATCTCTATCCTTGCGAGTCGAGATTTGAGAGAAGTCTATAGCTTTGGGCATTTAGAGTATGATCGCGATACGCTTGCAAAGGAATATTTCAGAGATCTAGATGCTGGTTTAGATCCACATATACCAGAAAATTATTTCAAAAATGATGACATTCATGAGCTCCCATGTATGCGTTGGAGTTCATCTGCAGCTCTCTTCTTTAGTAACTGGGTAAATTATGCAGTTTACCAAGAAACGCCGTTTGAGTGGAAGAGTGTGGAAGATGATGTGTCTCATTTTGGATATTTATAAGAGGAATTATGACATATTTAGATGCTTTCAAATCAGGAAACTTAGTGTTACCGAGTGACCTGCTCTTACATTACAATCAACTGTTCTCGTCAAGCGATGATTTCTTGGTTTGGCAGTTCTTTTACCTACAGAATACAACGGCTTTAGGTGAATTGTCTCCAAGTCAGATTGCTGAAAAAATCGGCAAAAATGTCACTGAAGTCAATCAGGCTATTTCACGATTGACTGAGAAAGGGTTGCTTCAATACCGAACCATTGAACTTAATGGCGAAATAGAAGTAATCTTCGATGCAACTCTTGCCTTGGAGCGCCTAGACCAACTGTTTGAAAAACAAGCTCCAAACCAGGTGGAATCTGCTCCAAATGATTTAAAGAGCTTGGTAGATACTTTCCAACAGGAGCTAGGTCGTCTATTGAGCCCATTTGAAATTGAAGATTTGGAAAAGAGTTTGAAAGAAGACGGAACTAGTGCAGATTTGATAAAAGAAGCCTTACGAGAAGCTGTTTTGAATGGAAAACCAAATTGGAAATATATCCAAGCTATCCTACGAAACTGGCGTCATGAAGGGATTAGGAGTGTAGCCCAGGTAGAAGCGAAACGTCAAGAGAGAGAGGCAACAAACCCTCAAAATGTTCAGGTTTCATCTGATTTTAAAAATGCCATGGATCTTTGGAAAGACTAATATTTAGCAATAAAAAAACTTGCCATAGGCAAGTTTTTTTGTGTTCTTAATAAGTAAGTCCCCAAACACTTACAGAACGTTCAGCAACTGGGAAATCACCATAACCTTCAGCATTAATAGTTACTTGGTCTGAATGGTTGCCAAGCAAATCAACAAAAGTATGATCAGCCCATTCTGGACCTACAAACATGGTTTTGAAATCCTCTTGAGCGTTTGAGATAAGAACGGCAAGAGGCGATTGGTTGTCAGCTCCAGAACGAACCCAACCGATACAATTAGGGTCATCAAAGTAGTCCGTCTGTTCTCCATAAGCCAAATCTTTTCGGATAGCTAAGAGACAGTCAAGGACTTCTTTAAAATCTTGCTGAGCATATTGACCAGAGATACCGTAGTAGTCTCCGTAAAAGACACAAGGGAGACCCTGCTCGCGCAAAAGAATAAGAGCATAGGCTGCTGGTTTAAACCATTCTTCTACAGTAGATTCTAAAGCTTGCCCTCGTTGAGTATCATGATTTTCGACAAAGGTTACAGCCTTATCTGGTTTGATTTGAACCAGACTATCATTAAAGATGGTACGCAAATCGTAGTCTGCACCAGCTTGGCTTGCTTCAAAGAGATTCATATGGAGTCGGACATCGACAAGATCAAAGCGCTCTTCAATCTTTTCGAGATAGTCAAGGTTGGCATCCTTATCTGGATTCCAGAATTCTCCAAAGACATAGAAGTCTTGTCCATATTTTTCTTTCATATCGCGAATAAAATTGCGCATAAAGAAGGAGTCGATATGCTTGACTGCATCTAAACGAAAACCAGCTACGCCAGTCGTTTCCATGAACCAATCAGCCCAATCATAGATATTTTGTATGACTTCTGGATGCTTAAAATCTAAGTCCGCATACATGAGGTAGTCATAGTTACCATTTTCGTTATCGACTAATTCTTCGTGGGCCCACCCCTTATTATCTCCCTGGATAAGGTAAATACCAGACTTCCGTCTTTTGGCATCATAGTCAGTTCCAGTGAAATGGTACCAGTGCCAGTGGAAATCATTGTAGGTGTTTTGTCTTCCATCAAAAGTAAAGTTTGTCCAACCATTGATGGTAAAAGGTTCTCCAAGTTCAATTGTGCGATCTTCTGGGTCGACTTCAATAACCTGGAAGGATTCTAAACGGTCTGCAGCTGCCTTGTGGTTTAAGACGACGTCAGCCATAGGTTGAATCCCATGTGATTTAAGTGTTTGAATGGCTTGAAGATAGTCTTCTTTGAAACCGTACTTGGTACGCACAGTTCCTTTTTGGTCAAACTCACCGAGGTCAAAAAGGTCATAGACACCATAACCGACATCTTTTTCGTTGGTAGCTTTAAAGGCAGGTGGCATCCAGACGTGGCTAATTCCTAGATTTGCAAGATGCTCAGCATCATCGGTAAGTCGCGTCCAGTGTTGTCCATCGTGGGGAAGGTACCACTCAAAATACTGCATTAGGGTTTGATTTTTCATAGATAGTCCTCATACTTAACAATTTGAGAATCATTTTACCACAAAGCAAGCAAATGCGCAAACGTTTGCGCTGAAAAAATAGACCTCAGGATGTGAATGTCTATTTTTACGGTAATAGAATGAAATTTCTCAACACAAATGACCATTCTCATTTAGAAATCAATCAAGCAGAAACGAAAAGTTTGGATAGTTCCTATGACATCAATGGAGAAATCACTTTCTACTTTGTGAATTTTCAACAAATTTGATATAATTGTATCTATGAATAAAGTATTCGTCAGTCGGCGTGTCGAAAAAAAGCTCCGCAAAGGTCAGGTTCTTTTGGAAGAAGTTGATTTTCCAGACTTATCTGAAACTGATCAGGAAGTTGAACTTTTCAGCCAAAGCAAAGAATTTTTAGGAAAGGCTTATTTATCTCGTCAAAATAAGGGAATTGGTTGGTTTGTAACCAACCAGAACATTCCTTTTAAACAAACCTTCTTTGAAAGTTTGTTTAAGCAAGCCAAACAAAAACGCTCTTCCTACTATCAAAATGAGTTGACAACTGCCTTTCGTTTGTTTAATCAAGAAGGTGATGGTTTTGGTGGAATGACGCTGGATCTCTATGGAGATTATGTTGTTTTCTCTTGGTACAACTCCTATATCTATGGAATTCGCCAAGAGATTATTGCAGCCTTCTCTCAGGTATTCCCGGAAGTCTTAGGTGCCTATGAAAAGATTCGCTTTAAAGGTCTAGACTATGAGTCTGCCCATATCTATGGTCAAGAAGCAGCTGAATATTTCACTGTTCTCGAGAATGGAGTCTTGTACCAAGTCTTTATGAATGATGGTCTTATGACAGGGATTTTCTTGGATCAGCATGAAGTTCGTGGGAGCTTAGTTGATGGTTTAGCAATGGGGAAATCCTTACTCAATATGTTTTCTTATACAGCGGCCTTCTCAGTTGCTGCAGCTATGGGGGGAGCTAGTGAAACAACCTCTGTAGACCTAGCCAAACGTTCAAGAGAACTATCAGAAGCTCATTTTCATGCCAATGGTTTGAGTCTAGACAATCATCGACTGCTTGTCATGGATGTCTTTGAATATTTTAAATATGCTAAAAGAAAAGGTTTAAGCTATGACGTGATTGTTCTGGATCCGCCTAGCTTTGCCCGAAATAAAAAACAAACATTCTCTGTAGCTAAGGATTATCATAAGTTGATTTCCCAAAGCCTAGAGATTTTAAACCCAGGTGGAATCATTATTGCTAGTACCAATGCGGCTAATGTTTCCCGTCAAAAATTTACAGAACAAATCGACAAAGGATTTGCAGGTAGAAAGTATCAGGTTCTTCATAAATATGGACTTCCAGCAGACTTTGTCTACAATGAAAAAGATGAAAGTAGTAATTACCTCAAAGTGATTACCATGAAGGTTAGTAAATGAAATTAATTGTTTCTGTCATGCCAAGAAGTATAGAAGAGGCTCAGGCTATTGATGTTATGCGGTATCATGATGCAGATATCATTGAGTGGAGAGCAGACTTCTTACCCAAGGAAGCTATCTTGCAGGTAGCGCCAGCTATTTTTGAAAAATTTGCAGGTCGTGAGCTTGTTTTCACTTTACGTACTCGTGCCGAGGGTGGTCAAATTGAGCTCTCTTCAGAAGAGTATGTTCAGATTATCAAGGAAGTGGCACAGCTTTATCAACCAGATTATATTGATTTTGAGTATTTTAGCTACAAGGATGTTTTTGATCAGATGTTGGACTTTCCAAATCTCGTCTTGAGCTACCATAACTTCCAAGAGACACCTGAAAATCTAATGGAAATCTTGTCTGAGTTAACAAGTTTAAATCCTAAAGTTGTGAAAATAGCTGTTATGGCTAATACAGAACAAGATGTGTTGGATCTGATGAACTTTACACGTGGCTTTAAAACACTGAATCCTGAACAAGAATATGTAACGATTTCTATGGGAAAAGTGGGCAAGGTCTCTCGTATTACTTCAGATGTGACAGGATCTAGCTGGTCTTTTGCAAGTCTAGATGAAGCTAGTGCTCCAGGACAAATTTCACTATCTAGCATGAAAAAAATTAGGGAGCTTCTAAATGAAGATTGATGGCTACACACGTTTAGCAGCTGTAGTCGCAAATCCTATCAAACACTCCATTTCTCCCTTTATTCACAATAGCGCTTTTGAAGCAACCAATACCAATGGTGTTTATCTTGCTTGGGAAGTAGATGCAGCTGAACTAGCAGAAACAGTTGCCAATATTCGTCGCTACCAGATGTATGGAATCAATCTTTCCATGCCTTACAAGGAACAAGTGATTCCTTATCTGGACCAGTTGAGCGAAGAGGCTTGTTTAATTGGTGCAGTTAATACAGTTGTGAATCGAGAAGGAACACTAATTGGATATAACACAGATGGCAAGGGATTCTTTAAGAGCTTGCCTTCTTTTAAAATATCAAGGAAAAAACTGGTTTTGTTAGGAGCAGGCGGTGCAGCCAAGGCAATTTTGGCACAGGCAATCTTGGATGGAGTAAGTCAGATTTCTGTCTTTGTTCGTTCGTCATCCATAGAAAAAACAAAACCTTACTTAGAAAAACTAGAAAATGCGACTGGATTTAGAGTAGATTTAGTTGCCTTAGAGGATGTTCAAGACCTTCAAGACAGTATCACTCAATCCGACCTCTTAGTAAATGCTACGAGTGTAGGTATGGATGGAACCTCTCAGCCAATCCCGACAAGTATCGTTTTACCAGAGAAGCTCTTAGTAGCAGATGTGATTTATCAACCTTTTGAAACCCCATTTTTGAAATGGTCAAGAAAGCAGGGAAATCAATCTATCAATGGCCTTGGCATGTTGCTCTACCAAGCTGCGGAAGCTTTTCAGTTATGGACAGGCAAGGAAATGCCAACAGATCAAATTTGGGACTTATTAAAACAAAAGTATCAATAAAGAAAAAGGAGACCTGCTATGAAAATCAGAATAGACCTTCCACATCATCCTTATGATATTCAGATTGAAAAAGGATGCTTGTCTCAAGCAGGAAAATGGTTGCGAGAACTTTGGCAACCGCAAAAAGTCGTTATCATTACCGATAACCATGTAGCTTCACTCTATGCAGAAAAAGTTAAATTGAGCTTGGAGGATGCTGGTTTTCAAGTGGCCGTTTTTGACTTTCTAGAGGGTGAAGAGCGAAAAAATCTAACCACGGTTCAAAAGGCTTATGAATTTTTAGTGAAGCAAGGTTTAACTCGTAGTGATGGCATCCTTGCACTCGGTGGTGGTGTGGTTGGAGACTTAGCTGGCTTTGTAGCCTCTACCTATATGCGAGGGATTCATTTTGTTCAGATTCCAACTAGTTTAACTGCCCAGGTTGATTCTTCAATCGGTGGAAAAACTGGAGTGAACACCCCTTTTGCCAAGAATATGGTGGGGACTTTTGCTCAGCCGGATGGTGTTTTGATTGACCCAACAGTTCTTGAGACTTTAGGTAAGAGAGAATTGATTGAAGGAATGGGTGAAGTCATCAAGTATGGCCTCATCGAAGATCCAGAGCTCTGGAACCTATTATCTGAAATGGATGGTTCTGTGGAAAGTATTTTGGAACATTCAGAGAGTTTGATTGAGCATTCTTGTCAGGTGAAGCGTAAGATGGTAGTTGAAGATGAGTTGGACAATGGCATTCGTCTCTATCTCAACTTTGGTCACACAATTGGTCATGCTATTGAGGCAACTGCAGGTTACGGGCGTGTCATGCACGGTGAGGCAGTAGCTATGGGGATGGTTCAGGTCTCTAAAGTAGCAGAACAAAAAGGACTCATGCCAGTAGGAATCACACAGTCAATCCGAGAAATGTGTCTGAAGTTTGGGTTGCCAGTCGAGTACGAAAACTGGGACCTTGACAAGCTTTATCAGGCTTTGACTCATGATAAAAAAGCGCGTGGCAACACTATGAAATTAGTCTTGGTACCAGAACTTGGTTCAGCAAGGATTCACCCAGTTTCTCTCGAAGAAATGAAAGATTACTTAGTAAAATAAGGAGAATGTATGAGATATTTAACAGCAGGAGAATCACATGGTCCTCGTCTGACAGCAATTATTGAAGGAATTCCAGCAGGTCTTCCTTTAACTGCAGAAGATATTAATGAGGATCTCAAACGTCGCCAGGGTGGATACGGACGTGGTGGTCGTATGAAGATTGAAAGTGACCAAGTTGTCTTTACTTCTGGTGTTCGCCACGGGAAGACGACAGGGGCTCCCATTACCATGGATGTCATTAACAAAGACCATCAAAAATGGCTAGATATCATGTCTGCTGAGGATATTGAGGATAAACTTAAAAGTAAACGAAAAATCACACATCCTCGCCCAGGTCACGCTGACTTGGTAGGAGGTATCAAATACCGCTTTGATGATTTGCGAAATTCCCTGGAACGTTCATCTGCCCGTGAAACGACCATGCGAGTGGCAGTTGGAGCTGTTGCCAAGCGTTTATTGAATGAGCTTGATATCGAAATTGCCAACCATGTTGTTGTTTTTGGTGGCAAGGAAATTGATGTTCCAGAAAACTTAACAGTCGCAGAGATTAAAAAACTGGCTGCCCAGTCAGAAGTTTCTATCGTAAACCAAGAACGTGAGCAGGAGATTAAGGACTATATTGATCAGATTAAACGTGATGGAGATACTATCGGTGGAGTTGTAGAAACAGTTGTTGGCGGTGTTCCGGTTGGTCTTGGTTCTTATGTCCAATGGGATCGTAAACTAGATGCAAGACTAGCTCAGGCAGTTGTTTCTATCAATGCCTTTAAGGGTGTGGAGTTTGGACTTGGTTTTAAAGCGGGTTATCTCAAGGGTAGCCAAGTTATGGATGAAATTATCTGGTCTAAAGAAGATGGTTATACACGTCGGACCAATAATCTCGGTGGTTTTGAAGGTGGAATGACCAATGGTCAGCCCATTGTTGTCCGTGGGGTCATGAAACCAATCCCTACCCTCTATAAGCCCTTGATGAGTGTGGATATCGAAACACACGAGCCTTATAAAGCAACGGTGGAGAGAAGTGATCCGACTGCTCTTCCAGCAGCAGGTGTCGTCATGGAAGCGGTAGTAGCAACTGTCGTAGCCCAGGAAATTTTAGAGAAATTCTCATCAGATAATCTAGAAGAATTGAAAGAAGCTGTTGCTAACCATCGGGAGTATACAAAACATTATTAAGGAGTTCTTATGGCGAAAACCATCTATATCGCAGGATTGGGTTTGATTGGTGCTTCGATGGCACTCGGAATCAAGCGGGATCATCCTGATTATGAAGTTTTAGGATACAATCGTAGTCAGGCGTCTAGAGATATCGCCTTGGAGCGGGGAATGATTGACCGTGCGACAGATGATTTTGCCAGTTTTGCTCCACTAGCAGATATTATTATTTTGACTCTTCCTATCCAACAGACTCTTGCCTTTATCAAGGAGTTAGCCAACTTGGACTTGAAAGAAGGCGTCCTTATTTCTGATGCTGGTTCGACCAAGTCAGCTATTGTAAATGCAGCGGAGGAGAATTTTGCTGGTAAGCCTGTTCGATTTATTGGTGGGCATCCTATGGCAGGAAGTCACAAGACAGGAGCAGCCTCAGCAGATGTGAATCTTTTTGAGAACGCCTACTATATCTTCACGCCATCTAGTCTGACGACTCCGGATACGCTTGAAGAAATGAAAGACCTACTTTCAGGACTCCATGCTCGTTTCATCGAAATCGATGCTGAAGAGCATGACCGAGTGACTTCTCAGATTAGCCATTTTCCGCATATCTTAGCATCAGGCCTGATGGAACAAACTGCCAACTATGCTGAAGAGCATGAAATGGCGCGACGCTTTGCAGCAGGTGGTTTTCGTGATATGACTCGGATTGCTGAAAGCGAGCCAGGTATGTGGACTTCTATCCTCTTATCCAATCGAGAGACCATTGTTGAACGCATCGAGGATTTCAAGAGCCGTTTGGATGAAATTGTTCAAGCTATCAGTAAGGGTGATGAAAACCAAATCTGGAATTTTTTCAATCAAGCGCGTGAGCAACGTCAAGCTATGGAAATCCATAAACGCGGAGGAGTAGATAGCTCATTTGACCTTTATGTAGATGTTCCCGATGAAGAAGATGTGATTTTACGCATCTTGGAATTGCTACGTGGAACTTCTTTGGTCAATATCCATATCAATGAGGAAAACCGTGAGGATGTTCACGGGATTCTGCAAATTTCCTTTAAGAATGCTCAGGATTTTAAACGTGCTGAGCAAGTCATTACAGAAAATACTGACTACACAGTCGTTATTAAATAAGGAGGACAATTATGTCAAATATTTATGATAGTGCAAATGCACTCAGTCGCGGGCTACGTGAGTTGCCTGAATACAAGGCCGTTAAGGAAGCTAGAGATGCTATCCAAGCAGATGTAGAAGCTAGCAAGATTTTTGCGGATTACATTGCCTTTCAGCATGAAATCCAAGTCATGGCGCAAACTGGTCAAATTCCAGATGCTTCTTTCCAAGGAAAAATGGAAAACTTTGGCAAGCAGATTCAAGGTAACTCTCTCTTGTCAGAATTCTTTGCTAAACAGCAACAACTTTCTATCTACCTTTCTGATATTGAAAAAATTGTCTTTGAACCAATATCAGAACTTTTAAAATAAGAATTTACCTCATAAAGTCAGGAATTTTTAAGAAATTTCTGACTTTTTATGATAAAATAAGAAAAAGTATTGTCAGTATGAGGGCTAGTATGAAGTTAAAAACAGACGTTAACCATTTGAATGGTAGTATTCGCGTACCTGGGGATAAGTCTATCAGTCATCGCTCAATTATTTTTGGAAGCTTAGCTGAGGGAGAAACCAAGGTTTATGATATCTTGCGTGGTGAAGATGTTCTCTCAACCATGCAGGTATTTCGTGACCTCGGCGTAGAGATTGAGGACAAAGACGGTGTCGTTACCATTCAAGGTGTTGGGATGGATGGATTGAAAGCACCTCAGAACGCTCTGGATATGGGGAATTCTGGAACCTCTATTCGTCTGATTTCAGGTGTCCTTGCTGGTGCAGACTTTGAAGTGGAGATGTTTGGAGATGATAGTCTTTCTAAACGCCCCATGGATCGTGTGACCCTTCCTTTGAAAAAAATGGGAGTGACCATTTCTGGTCAAACAGATCGAGACTTGCCACCATTACACTTAAAAGGAACAAAAAACTTAAGACCAATTCAATACGAATTGCCAATCGCTTCTGCCCAAGTCAAGTCAGCCTTGATTTTTGCAGCTTTGCAGGCTCAAGGCCAGTCACTCATTGTCGAGAAGGAGTGCACTCGTAACCATACAGAAGATATGCTGCGTCAATTTGGTGGAGACTTGAGTGTCGATGGTAAGAAAATCACTGTCCAGGGACCACAGAAACTAAGTGGACAAAAGGTTGTCGTTCCAGGAGATATTTCGAGTGCAGCTTTCTGGTTAGTAGCTGGTTTGATTGTTCCAAATTCTCGAGTGGTGCTCAAGAATGTTGGTATTAATGAAACACGAACAGGTATTATCGATGTTATCCGTGCTATGGGTGGAAAATTAGAAATTACTGATATTGACCCAGTTGCTAAGTCTGCAACCTTGACTGTTGAAACTTCAGATTTGAAGGGAACAGAGATTGGCGGAGCCTTGATTCCACGTTTGATTGATGAACTGCCGATTATTGCGCTCCTTGCAACCCAAGCTCAAGGGAAAACGGTTATCAAAGATGCTGAAGAACTTAAAGTCAAAGAGACGGACCGCATTCAAGTTGTCGCAGATGCTTTAAATAGCATGGGGGCAACTATCACTCCTACAGCAGACGGAATGATTATCAAAGGGAAGTCTGCCCTCCATGGTGCCAAAGTCAATACCTTTGGTGACCACCGGATCGGAATGATGACAGCCATTGCAGCTCTTTTAGTGGCAGATGGTGAGGTCGAATTGGACCGTGCCGAAGCTATCAACACTAGCTATCCAAGCTTCTTTGATGATTTGGAGACTTTGATTCATGGCTAAGGTTCTATTAGGATTTATGGGGTCAGGGAAAACGACTATTGCTAGAAAGCTGGATCCTGATTTTGTAGACATGGATGCTTTACTAGAAGACCGGCTAGGAATGCCGATTGCTCGTTTCTTTGAAGAAAAAGGAGAAGCAGCCTTTCGTCAAGTAGAATCAAAGGTTTTAGCTGATTTATTAAAAACAGACCAGGTCATTTCAACTGGTGGAGGCGTAGTTATTTCTCCGCGTAATCGTGCCTTGCTCAAACAAAATCCAGACAACATCTACCTCAAAGCAGATTTTGAGATCCTTTACCAACGAATTTCAGCCGATAAGGATAATCAACGTCCACTATTTTTAAAGAATAGCAAGGAAGAATTGGCTGTGATTTTTAAAGAAAGACAGGCTTGGTATGAGGAAGTGGCTAGTCAGATTGTAGATGTATCAAGTTTAAACCCAGATGAAATTATAGAGGAACTGAGATGAAAATTGCCTATCTAGGTCCCAAAGGATCTTTTTCGCACCATGTGGTGCAAACGGCTTTTCCTCATGAGGAACTAGAGCCTTTTTCAAATATTACAGACGTTATCAAGGCTTTCGAACAGGGCTTAGTAGACTATTCAGTAGTGCCAGTTGAAAATTCCATTGAAGGTAGTGTTCATGAGACCTTAGACTATCTTTTTCACCAAGCTCGAATTCAAGCTGTGGCGGAGATTGTGCAGCCAATTCATCAACAGTTGATGGCGGTGCCAGGGCAAGTTAAAATTGAGAAAATCTTTTCTCACCCACAAGCCTTGGCTCAAGGAAAGAAATTTATCGATGAGCATTATCCAGAGGCTCAACTAGAAGTCACTGCTAGTACAGCCTACGCTGCGCGCTATGTTTCCGAGCATCCAGATCAGCCTTTTGCGGCCATTGCCCCCAAGAGTTCGGCTGGAGAATATGGTTTGGAATTAATTGCTCAAGATATTCAAGAGATGGAAGCCAATTTCACTCGCTTTTGGGTGTTAGGTCCCAAGGCACCGCAAATGCCCTTGAATGCAAATGCTAAGAAAATGAGTCTAGCATTGACCTTGCCAGACAATCTACCGGGAGCCTTATATAAGGCGCTTTCTACCTTTGCTTGGCGTGGGATTGACCTAACTAAGATTGAGAGTCGCCCGCTAAAAACAGCACTAGGTGAGTACTTTTTTATCATTGATGTGGACTATACTGATAAAGAATTGGTCCACTTTGCTCAAAAAGAATTAGAAACGATTGGAATCCAGTATAAAGTACTAGGTGCTTATCCTATCTATACCATACAGGATAAAGGAAAGGAGAAGGAATGACTAGAGAGAATCCTTTGACACACCATGAAAGACTACGTTACGACTATCTATTAAAAAACATCCACTATCTAAATGATAAAGAAAAGCGAGAGTTTGCTTTTTTACAAGCTAAGCTGGATGGTCAACAAGAAGTGCGCTCCGTTGTCCAAGAAGAAGTAGAAAATCAAGAATACACTGAATTGAACACAGGTCTTCCGAGTTATACGAATCACAGCCGTGCTAGTCGACGTACTAGTCTGCCTCAACCAAAAGCTAAGATTCCTAAGGAGAAGAAACCAAAGAAAAAAAGAGTTTTTCGATTTAAACGGATACTTGCTTGGCTAGGAATGCTGTTGCTTTGCGCAGCATTGGGAATGATTTTTATGTTCCTGAAAGGTTTTCAATCAGCCAATCCTAATAGTTCAAATGGATCAAAAGATGCCAAAGCCGCTCAAGTTGAAGTCTTTAATGGACAGGATACAAGAGATGGTGTCAATATTCTTATTTTAGGAACAGATGGCCGTATTGGTCAGAATAGTGCAGAAACACGGACCGATTCTATTATGGTTCTTAATGTAAGTGGCAAAGATAAAAAGCTTAAACTTGTAAGCTTTATGCGTGATAATCTAGTTTACATTGATGGCTATAGCCAAGTCATCAATGGTCAGAAACAAGTTGACCACAAGTTGAATTTGGCTTACGAATTGGGTGAACAAGAAGGAAAACAAGGGGCTGAAATGGTGCGTAAGGTCCTTAAAGATAATTTTGACTTAGATATCAAATACTATGCCCTTGTAGATTTCCAAGCTTTTGCGACTGCTATTGACACGCTTTTCCCTGATGGAGTGACCATTGATGCTCAGTTTTCAACTTTAAATGGTGTTCCGGTTACGGAAGCGACAGTTGGTGATGACTTGCATGCGACAGAAACAGAATCACCAACACAAACTATTAAAGCCGGAACGCAACAAATGAATGGTTCTACTCTTCTCAACTATGCACGTTTCCGTGATGATGATGAAGGGGACTATGGCCGTACTCGTAGACAGCAACAAGTCATGACAGCTATCTTGCAGCAGATTAAGGATCCTACAAAACTATTCACAGGTTCAGAAGCACTTGGTAAAGTATTCGCCATGACATCTACAAACCTTCCTTATACCTTCTTATTGACCAACGGATTATCCGTACTTGAAGGAGGTCAGAACGGTATTGAGAGACTTACAGTACCGGAACTTGGAGACTGGGTAGATGACTATGATGTCTATGGAGGCCAAGCACTCCGAGTGGATCAAAAAGCTTACCAGAATAAACTGGCTCAAATGGGATTCAGATAAAAAAATAAATTAAAATCAAAGCTTGAAACATCTAACAAAACGGATGTCTCAGACTTTGATTTTTCACATGGTCTGATGGATTATTTGGTCATTTTTATGGTATAATGAAATGATGTAATTCTATAGAAGAGGATGAGAATGAGATGAGTGATTTAAAGGCAATTCAAGCCCGTAGCTTAGAAATGGCTGAATATTTTGTCGCCTTTTGTAAAGAACACGACTTGCTCTGCTATTTATGTGGGGGAGGAGCTATCGGAGCCTTACGAAATAAAGGATTTATCCCTTGGGATGATGATTTGGACTTCTTTATGCCGCGAAAGGACTATGAAAAACTAGCAGAATTATGGCCTCAATATGCCGATGAGCGTTATTTCTTGTCAAAGAGTCACAAAGACTATGTGGACCGTAACCTCTTTATCACCATTCGAGATAAGGAAACAACTTGTATTAAACCCTATCAGCAGGATTTAGAGCTTCCTCATGGACTGGCTTTGGACGTTCTTCCCTTGGATTACTATCCTAAAAATCCAGCAGAGCGGAAAAAACAAGTTCGCTGGGCTTTGATTTATTCCCTATTTTGTGCACAAACCATCCCAGAAAAGCATGGAGCCCTCATGAAGTGGGGTAGTACTATTTTGTTAGGATTGACACCAAAGTCGCTTCGCTACCATATCTGGAAAAAGGCTGAGAAAGAAATGACCAAGTATGGACCAGATGAAAGTGATGGCATTACTGAATTATGTTCAGGGCCTGGCTACATGAAAAACAAATATCCAATCCAAGCCTTTGAAGACAATATTTTCTTGCCATTTGAAGGAACAGAAATGCCTATTCCTGTTGGTTATGATGCCTATCTTAGCACAGCTTTTGGTGATTACATGACGCCGCCTCCAGCTGATAAGCAAGTCCCTCACCACGATGCCGTCATAGCAGATATGGATAAGAGTTATAGAGAATATATGGGAGAATACAATGCAAGAAAAAATTAGTATTATTGTTCCAGTCTATAATGTGGAGCCTTATTTGGAACGCTGTGTAGAGTCGATTTTAAAGCAAACTTATACCAATTTTGAATTGCTACTTATAAATGATGGTTCAACAGATACTAGTGGATACTTGTGTGATCAGCTTGCTTCTAAAAATGAGAATATTAGAGTATTCCATATTGAAAATAGGGGTGTTTCAAACGCTAGAAATTTAGGAATTGAGCGCTCAACAGGAGCATGGATAACTTTTATTGATAGCGATGATTTTATTACCAATGATTACTTGGAAACGTTAATAAGCGCAGTAAGAGCAGACGTTTTTGCTGGTTTCTCAGTTGCTCGCGTGCATCATGTAAAAAATGGTCTAGTAACAGATTTGCCAGAGTTTTCAGGTCAAGAGTCGATTTGGTTTGCTGAGCAAACGATGAAAGAATTATTGATGACTACTCGAACTTCTTTTTTCCCTGTTGCAAAATTAT